>JBBRVS010000253.1:0-7140 GCA_038246645.1 Pyrinomonadales bacterium | reverse complement strand
TGGGAAGAAAAAGTATTTCCGCAGGTGATTTTTGAAGTTTCTTCGCGTTTGACATGGAGCGAAGATTTGAATCGAAAATGGCTGTTATATCAGCAATTCGGCGTGAAGGAATATTACGTTTTCGATCCCGAATACGATTATCTGCCCGAACCGCTCGTCGCCTATCGTTTGATGAACGGCGAACTGCGCCACGTTTCGGTGAAGAATGACCGGATTTTCAGCGATGAATTAGGTTTGGAAGTCGTCAATACCGGCGATGGTTTGAGATTCTTTAATCCGGCAACGCAGGAATCACTCGGAACTCTGAGCGAAGAGCGCCACGCCCGACTCGAAGAACGCAATGCCCGAATGGCGGCGGAAGCCGAACTCGCGCGTGTTCGTGAAGAATTGAAACGTTTGAAGGGAAAAACCTAAAAAGTTAAACATGAATGAAAAATGGATAATGGATAATGGATAATATTTGATTATCTGTTTAGTTTGTCATCAGTTCCAAAATAAAGTAATCGGTATTTACAATCCGCGTCAGTTTGCCGCCGGTGTATGGTGCTTTCACGAAATCATTGGCGGCATAACTGTTTCCTTTGATCGTTTCATCGCCGGAAGCCTGACTTTGCGCGATAAGTTCCGCCGGAAACCAGCTTTCGGCTTCGAGTCGCGCGGAAACGGCAGGCTTGTAAGTTTCCGCCCGTTTGACGATTTCGTCGGCTTCATCCGGTTTAAATTTTAAAACAGCGATAAGTTTGCGGTCGGTCGGTCCCGGAACGCGGTCGTTTGGAATCCCCAAATTCACTTCGCGCCAGACGGATGAATCATCAAATTCAAACGGCGAATTGATCAAACCGGAAAGTTCGGCAACATCATCTTTGGCAATATTGGCGTTGTTGTTGCTGATTCCGGTGTGATTTGCGTTATTTGCCGCTTGATTCATATTGACATTAGCGGTTTCGTCGCACGCGCCGGAAAGCAAAACGACAGATAACAATATGAATAGTGATGTTTCGGGGAAAAATTTCATTGGCTAATTGTATTTAGATTGGGCAAAGATTGCAATTTGAGCTTTTTCGCGCCTGTTCATTTCAGGTTTTACGTTGTAAATTACAAAAATGTTCTTACTGCGCCGCATCCGTGCCTTCGTCATCCGCGACTTTCAGCTCGCACTTTCCTACCGCGTCGAATTTTTTATCAAGATAATCTGGATTCTCGGCATTGTTACGACATTCTTTTTTATTTCGAGAATTTTCGGCAGCTTTCCGCTCGCCAAATACGATCAATGGCAAAATCCGCTCGCCGCCTGGCTGACCGGAATGGCGATGCTCAATTATTTTCTCGTCGGATTTTCTTCGCTTGCCAACGCGATCAGACAGGAACAAATGCAGGGAACGCTCGAAAGCGTGCTTTTAACGCCGATCAATGTGCCGACGGTCGTCGTTTCGAGTTCCGCCTGGTCATACCTCGAAGCGACGTTTAATTCGTTTCTTTACCTGTTTTTCGGCTGGTTTTTCTTTAACGTGAACTACAAAGGCTCGTTTCTGCTCGCGCTCGTTTTTCTGGTTTTAACGACCCTCGTGCTTGCCTGTCTCGGAATTTTATCGGCGAGTTTTACGATGGCGTTCAAGCGCGGCGATCCTTTTGCGATCTTGCTCGGCGCAGGCACCGCGCTTTTTTCGGGCGTATTTTTTCCCAAGGAAATGCTGCAGGAATCTCTCGGGAAAACGGGCGGACAAGCGCTTTCCTACATCAATCCTTCAACGCACGGACTCGACGGAATTCGCGGCGTTTTGATTCAGGGCAAAGGCTTGAGCGAACTCGAAACACCGCTCATCACGCTTTTTGTTTTTCTCGCCGTTCTGCTTCCCTTTTCGCTCTGGGTTTTCGGACGCGCCATCAAACGCGCCAAACGTGAAGGCAGTTTGATTCAATACTGAAAAATAGACAATGGACAATGGACAATGGACAACGGACAATGTTTTTTTTCGATTTTTATTGTCCTTTGTTATTTACTCTGTCATAAATTAAAATAATTCCTGTATCTATAAATCTAATAAACAAGCTGAACAAAAATATTATGCCCGAAATTAAAGAACAATTAACCGCAAACCAAGCCGAAACAGCGCGTTGGGAAAAAGAAACCTTGAATCCCGTGATCGAAAAAAGAGCCGAGAGAAAAGAATCTTTTGAAGGAATCTCGCTCGAACCTGTTGAAAGACTTTACACCGCAGCCGATACGGAAAATATCGAACAAAGCGAGATCGGTTTTCCCGGCGAATTTCCATATACGCGAGGGATTCACCCGACAGGTTATCGCGGAAAGCTCTGGACGATGCGCCAGTTTGCCGGATTTTCTTCCCCGGAGGAAACCAATAAACGCTTTAAATATCTGATGTCGCAGGGGCAGACCGGCTTGAGCGTGGCGTATGATCTGCCCGCTCTGATGGGCTTGGACGCGGATTCGCCGCTTTCCGAAGGCGAAGTCGGAAAATGCGGCGTGGCGGTTTCGAGTTTTGCGGATTTTGAAGTTTTGTTTGACGGAATCAATCTCGAAGACGTTACCGTTTCGCAAACAATCAATGCGCCCGCGTGGATTTTTTTGGCGTTTTATTTGGCTTTGGCGGAAAAGCAAGGCTGTGATTTCAATAAAATTTCCGGCACCTTGCAGAACGATATTTTGAAGGAATATATCGCGCAGAAGGAATGGATTTATCCGATCAAACCGGGGATGAAATTGGTTATTGACACGATGGAATATTGCGCCAAGCACGTGCCGAAATATAATCCGATTTCCGTCAGCGGTTATCACATCCGCGAAGCCGGTTCGACCGCGCTTCAGGAATTAGCTTTCACGTTGCGCGACGGCGTGGAATACGTTCAATACGGTGTCGAGCGCGGAATGAAGGTTGATGAATTCGTGCCGCGCATCTCGTTTTTCTTTAACTCACACAATGATTTTTTTGAAGAAATCGCCAAATATCGTGCGGCAAGAATCGTCTGGGCAAAAACGATGCGTGACCGCTTCGGCTCAAAAAATCCGAAGACGATGCAGATGCGTTTTCACACACAAACCGCCGGAGTTTCATTAACTTCGCAACAACCGCTTATCAATATCGCACGAGTTGCGATTCAGGCACTCGCCGGAGTTCTCGGCGGCACGCAGTCTCTGCACACCGACGCTTACGACGAAGCACTCGCCTTGCCGACGGACGAAGCGGCGTTAATTGCTTTGCGAACACAGCAGATCATCGCCGAAGAAACGGGCGCGGCGAACACGGTTGATCCGCTTGGCGGTTCGTATTATGTGGAGGCTCTGACGAAAAAAATGGAAACGGGCTGTTTCGATTATTTCGACAAAATAGACGGTTTCGGCGGAATGGTCGAAGCCATCGAAGCCGGTTTTCCGCAGAGAGAAATCCAGGAATCGGCGTATCAATACCAAAAAGCGGTCGAAAGACGCGAGCAAACCATCGTCGGCGTCAACAAATACGCGATGGAAAACGAAATCCACAAAACCGACATTCTAAAAATTGACGAAAACGTCCGCGTTCACCAACTTGAAAGACTCGAACAAACCAAAACAAAACGCGACGAAGGCGCAGTCGCCAATGTTCTGGAAAAACTCAAAAAAGGCGCGAAAGAAAATGTAAATCTGATGCCTCTGACAATCGAAGCCGTCAAAGAATACGCCACCGTCGAAGAAATCTGCACGGCTCTGCGCGATGTTTACGGCATTTATGAAGAACCGGCTTTTTGATTTGATATAAAATGAAATTTACCGCCTCTGACATATTTGAAAACGAGAGTGTTCTTACGGAAATCAAAATCGCTTGGGAAGATTCCGTACCGTCAATTTCGGACGGACACGAAGAAGGCGGTTTTATCGTGGTTGATGAATTTGAAAATTTTAGTGTCGTTCGTTGGGAAAAAGGAAAACAAAATGAAATTGTTTTGCCGCCGCATCGAAATTGTTTTATTAATGCGAAGGAAATTGTCGCGTCGTTTCATACTCATCCGAATATCGGCAGAGATTTTCAGCAAGAACCGAGTTTGACCGACATTCGCGCCGTCGCGGACGATCCCGATTTGAAAGGCGAAAATTACGCGGGCGAATTTGTCGTTTCAAAAGACGTAATTTATTTGATAAAACCTTCGGGCGAAGTCACCGAAATCGGAAAAACGGAAAGTTTCTTTTGAGGATTAAAAATTATGGCAGCAGTATTAACAAACGAAGTTTTACAGGACGAAATAGCCGTTTCGGTCGCGCAGGTTTTAGCTGCCGCAAACAAAAAAGCGGCGGAACTCGGTTTTAATGCAAAAGAATCTTTGATTACCGTTTCGCAGCATTTATCAAACGGAATCTGGCTCTGGCGCGTTCATTACGGGGCAAAAGATTATGTCGGACGGCGCGGCGGAGATTTGATGATTGACGTTGACGCAAACGACGCAATTGTTCGCCAGATTTTAAGAGGACAATAAAATCTGCACGGCTTCGATGCGATGACTGCGGCATTTACGAAGAACCCGCCTTTTAACTATATTTATTTTATGAATGACTTTTCTCACATTGATGATAATTTTGTTGACCAATGTATTAAGTCCGGTCAACTGCAATTGACGAAGGATGAAAGATGGTCGCATTTTTTACCTGTAATCTGGTTGGTGATTGTCGCAATTGTCCGAACGGGAAATCGAAAATAAGTCCGGCGCAACACGCGATGAAATCGAAGGGATTTTGGAAGATTTACGGCAAGTTTCAAAAACTTGTGCGGATGAAATTTTAGAACCTGTTTTGGCGTAAAAAATAAGTTAAAGAAATCTGCACGGCTCTGTGCGATGTTTATGGGATTTATGAAGAACCGGCTTTTTAATGATAGAAAATGGCATGAAATTTTAGATTATGAAAAAAATCCTCTCTCGTATAACTAGAATTGTTTTAGTTGTAACGATTCCGTTTATAATTTTTACAATGGTTGATTTTCTAACCGAAATTACTGGTGGAAAACTTGGAGATTATCTTCAAGACCAATATGGAATTACAAAGAAATTTCTTTTCATAATTTTAGTGGGATTTCTTTTAATTTCACTTTTTTATCAAATATATGAGAAATGGAATGAAGAAAATTACAAATCTAATTCAGCTATTCCTCAAAACATAGAACTAAATATTGAAAATCTTGAAAATTGGCTTGAAAAACAGTTTGAAGTGAAATATGGAAAACATATTGATATTAAGTTTGAGGTTAATGAAGATTTTGTAGATAACATAAACGAAGACGGATTTATAAGATTCAAAGAAAATCAAGATATTAAGGTTTATTCAAGTAAAAAGGTTTACGCTCGTCTAGGGCTTGAGGATAATAATTGGCGTAAAGAATTTACCGTTCGTTATCCAATTATTGAAGGAATAAAAAACGAAAGTATAAATTTAAAAATTAATTCGCTATTAAGTTATGAAAAAGTTTTCGACATCTCAATTGAAGAATTTATTGAGGAAGATAATTGGTTAGAAGAGTTAGATTATACAATTAAATTTCTCAAAAAACCCTTTCTGAATATAGAACTTATGATGTCAGGAACGGCAGCATATCCTACATTTGCCAGTCAAAATATTGTCGTCAATTATGAAACAGGCGACAGGATTTTTGCAAAGGATTTATTTGAAAAAAAATCCCTATCTCGGCTAGTTTCAATTATCAATGAATTTGTAGAAATAGATTTATTAAAATCTTCGATTCAGGAAAAGTATTATGATGAAATTCCTCTAGTTAAACCAAAGGGTGAAGATAAAATTGAATTACTAAAAGACCAACTTTTTATCAAAAATTTTAAGATCACGGATTTGAATGATTTTTCATTGGAAGAAGACGGAATTAATTTCAACTTTAATTTTGGATTTCCAAGAGTTTTATTATTTCTAGAACCTGAAGGAAAATACTATTTTAGTTTTCATCTCTTAAACAATTTATTAAAAAAGATAGTCCCTTTGAAGAATTTGTTGAAAGTGTCGCACTAGAATACACCGACATTTTACAAGGCGAATGAACCCGATTTTTTTTACGACACAAGAAGATTTCCCAGTTGGCTTGAGGAATGTTTTCAAAGATGAGAAAAGAAATAATCGAATTAATTTTCAAAGTTGCCAAAGAGAAAAATGCTTTCGATACTTTAGAACAATATCTTTTTAATATTTCTCAGAAAAAGTTGGGCGAAAATATTATCGAATGCGGAATTTTGCCGGAAATGTTTTCTCAAAATGGTTCGGAAGAAAAGATTTGGGCAAAGTTTTCCGATATTATTCTTGCTCACGCTTTGAGTTTTCTCGAAATTAAAACTCATGTTTTGGGAGCGCGTGGAAATTCTGCCGATGTTTTAGGCACGACGAAAGATTATACGATTGTCGGCGATGCTAAAACTTTTCGCCTTAGTCGGACGGCGAAAAATCAGAAGGATTTTAAGATTTCGGCTCTTGATACTTGGCACAAGGAAAATAATTATGCGTTGCTCGTCGCGCCTTTGATGCAGTATCCGACGAGCAAAAGTCAGATTTATGAACAGGCGATTAAAAGAAATGTAACGCTTCTTTCTTACACGCATCTTCATTTTCTGCTTGATTTTCACAAAGGAAAAAGTTTGCAGAAACTGTGGGAAACGGGAAACATGCTCGCACTTTTGGATGAATCAGAACACGGAAAATTTCAGATTTATTGGGATGAAATTGATAAAACGGTTTGCGAAATTGTCGGGCAAAGCGATGAGAAATTGAAAGAATACAAACTTCTTGAAATCGAAAAGACTAAGCAAATCGGAAATGAAGAAATTACTTTCTGGCAAAATAAAATTGCCGAATTCAAAAATCTCTCAAAAGCGGAAGCAATCAGACTTTTGATAAAATCCGAAAAGATCGAAGCGAAAATTAAAACCATCGAAAAAGCGATTAGTGTAAAATTGGAAATATGAACGACGAATATCTAAACAAAATCACGAATGCCGATGCCAACGAGCATTTATCTTTGCTCGATGATGAAAGCATTGATTTGTTTTTGTCGGATATTCCTTACGGCATCGGTTTGGATGATTGGGACGTTTTACATAACAACACGAATTCGGCTTATTTGGGAAGTTCTCCGGCGCAGGAAGGAAAATCCGGTT
>JBBRVS010000252.1:0-7172 GCA_038246645.1 Pyrinomonadales bacterium | reverse complement strand
GGCAGCGGAATAAGCCGCTTCCATTTTTCGCCGTTCGTCCTGAGCGGCTAATAATTGACTGCTGGCAGTTTGCAGAATTCCGGCATTTAATTCTTGTCCTTTTTCGCCGGTTAAGGGAAGTCCGCCGGAGCTTTGTTCTCTTAATAATTCCTGCTGCTGCGATTCAATTGCCGTTTTTAAATCCGCAATTGATTTGGTTAAATCTTCGTAAGTCTTTTGTGCGCCTTGTGTTTCACGTTTTATATCCTGTTCGATAAAGACTTTGGCAGTCGTATTGGCGACTTTTGCCGCTAAATCGGGCTGAGTGCTTTGAACTTTTATATTAACAAGATTTGTCCGTTCGACCTGAGAAACATCGAGTCCGCCCAAAAGAGTTCCGGCATATTGCTCGGCGCGTTGTTTTTCTTCCGGGGTCAGCACAATTTGGTCGGTATTGATTGAATCCGAAGAAGCTTCGGTCAAAGTCGGGAGCGATGATTCTTTCTCAGTTGACGATTTTTCGCTTGAAAACATCGAACGAAGAGTTGCCAAAAAGCCGCGATTCTGATTGCCGAAAAGATTCGGTTCGCGTTGCAGACCGAGTCGGGTAACCACATCACGCATCAATTCGGGATTTCTGAGCAGTAATAATTGCGTATTGTAATAATTGGCATCATTTCCGAAATTGATGTTGATCGAATCCTTCGATTGTCCGGCAGAGGGTTTGCGCGGTTCGATAATTAGTGCCGTGGTTGCCAGATAAACCGACGACTGGCGATACATATAAAAGGCGACCGCCGCGGTAACGAGAATCGTCAAGGTGATGATAATCGGCAGACGTTTGTAAATGATATTAAAATATTCACGAATCGAGCGTCTTTCATCAAAATTCGTTTCATCATAAAAAGGCGAATAATCTTTCGATAAATCGTGTTTTGATAACTGTAAATCTTTCGTTGTCGGTAAAGGGAGCAACCTTTCGTCTTTTTCCATACTTCTTTAATAAACCGTAATATTCTACAATTAAGCCAAACCTTACGTGAGGCAAATTTATTTTATAACACACTTAAACTGAATTTCTAAATATCGAGTTTCGCAATTCGGAGATTTGTTTAACAAAATACTTAAAAAATATAACCTTTTTTCAATTTCAAGGCAATAAATATCAATCGAGATAATAATAAATATCAATTCTGATAATAGATTTACTTTTGTTTCTTGATATTCGTAAGTGGTATATTTTTCTATTACAAACTTTTTATTTTATTTATAAACTTTAAGCAATATGATTGGAACTTTAGAAAAAGAAGATTTAATAACAAACAATTTATCGGATAATGATTTTGATTTAGGTATTGTCGGATTTAAATATTCCGACCTGTTCGATGCCTACAAATTAAAGGAACTCGCCGAAAAATTTTACGACGGGATAAAGGAAGAAAATCCTGTTCTGCATGAAGCTTTAATTCAATATATTTCAGCACGCGGCGAAAATTACGAACCGAAGGTCGAATCAAATATTTTAACCGATTCCGCGCCGTATCTGTCCGCGTTTTTAGGGCGAATGTTCAAGATCAGCCGCGAACGCGGGATTTTGCAGAAAGAAATTACCGTTCAATCGCCGCTCTGGAAATACAAATTTTTCGTTCAGCGGCGGGCGATCAGAAATTATAAAGCGGAAAATCTTAATGATTTTAACCAAAGCGAGATAAATCAAGCTGTTAATGATCTAAAATATGAAGCGTTCAGCGAGGTTTTGATTCACGACGAAGAACTCGCCATCGCTGATATTACGGCAAAACTGGTCGAAGCGGAAGAAATTTTAACGAAAAATTTAGATTTAACCGTCGAGGCGCAAAACACGCTCAATAAGATCGGCAAAGCGTTTGATAAATTAAAAGACAAAACCTTCGGTAAAGTATTTTCGCAATTTGTCATCGAAACCGAAGGAACGGGCGAATTGCTGCAAATCAAAGCCGTCTTGAAAATTCTGGAGATTTGGTCGGCAATTCAGTTTTATAAAGGCGAAAAAAACTGGTACAGCTTTAAAACTCCGCATAATCTCGATTATCAAAATTTGGTTCATCTCGTTCGACCGAACGAAAAACTGCCGAACGCTCTCGCCGGAGCGATTGAAGATTTGCGGCGGCGCGACGGTTTTAAATTGACCGACGACCGCGGCACGATGCGCGACGCGCTTTATGAAGTTGATTACTGCCTGATCTGCCACGAACGCGAAAAAGATTCGTGTTCAAAAGGTTTGCACGAACCGAAAACTTTTGAAGTCAAACGAAATCCGCTCGGTATCGCGCTCGAAGGCTGTCCGCTGGACGAAAAAATCTCGGAAATGCACCAGATGAAACGCCAGGGCGATTCGATTGCAAGTCTCGCGCTTGTCACAATTGATAATCCGATGTGCGCCGGAACGGGACACCGAATCTGCAACGATTGTATGAAGGGCTGTATTTTCCAAAAACAAGAGCCGGTCAATATTCCGCTGGCAGAAACCGCGACTCTAACCGATGTTTTGGATCTGCCGTACGGTTTTGAGATTTATCATCTGCTGACGCGCTGGAATCCTTTGAATGCCAAACGCCCGTATCAATTGCCGTATAACGGCAAAAACGTCATGGTCGTCGGTTTAGGTCCGGCGGGTTATACGCTCGCGCATTATCTTTTGAATGAAGGTTTCGGCGTGATCGGAATGGACGGACTTAAAATCGAGCCGCTGCCGGATGAATGGACGGGCAAAAACGGAAGTGTTTGTCCGAAACCGATCAAGGACATCAATGAAATCAAAGACGAATTAGATGAAAGAATTTTGTCAGGCTTCGGTGGCGTTTCGGAATACGGAATTACCGTAAGATGGGACAAAAATTTCTTGACGATGCTGCAATTGATGCTTTCGCGCCGCAAGCGTTTTCGCGCTTACGGCGGCATTCGTTTCGGAGGAACTTTAACGATAGAAGATGCCTGGGAATACGGTTTCGATCACATCGCCATTGCCACCGGCGCGGGACGACCGACGATTGTCAAAATGAAAAATAATCTAATTCGCGGCATTCGTCAGGCTTCGGATTTTCTGATGGCTTTGCAACTTACAGGCGCATTTAAAAAAGACACGATGTCGAACTTGCAGATGCGTCTTCCGGCGGTCGTCATCGGCGGCGGTTTGACGGGAATTGATACTTCGACGGAACTCTTTGCATATTATCCGGTTCAAGTTGAAAAAATGCTCGAAAAATTTGAAGCGATTGCCGAAGACATCGGCGAAGAAGCGGCTTGGAAAGCATTTAATGATGAAGAAAAAAAGGTTATGGGCGAATTTCTCGTCCACGGCAAATCAATTCGTGAAGAAAGGGCGCGTGCGGAAGAAGCAGGCGAACAGCCGAATTTTGTGCCGTTAATTCAAAGTTGGGGCGGCGTTTCGCTTGTATATAGAAAGCGTATGCAAGATTCGCCGGCTTATCGCTTAAATCACGAAGAAGTTCAAAAAGCACTCGAAGAAGGCATAAATTTTGTCGAATGTATGAATCCGACTGAAGCTGTGCCTGATGAACACGGCGCAGTTAAGGCAATTATTTTTGAGCGTTTGAATTACAACGAAGAAACCGGAAGATTTGATAAAACCGGCGAAATGACAGAGTTTCCGGCACGAACTGTTTGCGTTGCGGCGGGAACTTCGCCAAATGTCATTTACGAAAAAGAAAAACCCGGAACATTCAAACTCGATGAATGGAAACAATTTTTCCAGCCGTTCAAGGTCGAAAAAAACGGCGACGGACAGTTTCACGCGGTCGAAGCCGAAAAGGGCGAAACCGGATTTTTCACGTCTTATGAATCGAACGGAAAATTTATTTCATATTACGGCGACAATCATCCGAAATATGCCGGAAACGTCGTCAAAGCAATGGCTTCGGCGAAAAACGGTTATCCGAAGGTTGTTGAAATTTTCGCGGATGAAATTGTACCGCCGCCGTCTCGGCGGCTGACTGGTCAGCGTCTCGCTGACCAGTCAGAAACCGACGAAAATGTGAGTGCGGGACGCACACACGACAGCCAGCTGGACGCTGGCGGTACGTCGAAAGACGAAATTTTCGATAATTTGGTCGCAAATTTAGACGAAGACATTCGTGCTTACGTCGTCAAAGTTGATCGTTTAACACCGACAATTGTTGATGTTATCGTCAAAGCACCGCTTCAGGCGCGAAAATTTGAACCCGGACAATTTTACCGCCTGCAAAACTTTGAATCTTCCGCTCCCGTCATCGAAGGCACAAGAATGATGATGGAAGGTCTGGCTTTAACGGGCGCGTGGGTTGACGAGGAAAAAGGCTTGCTTTCGATGATCGTTTTGGAAATGGGAACGTCTTCGCGCCTTTGTCAGCTTCTTAAAGAAGGCGAAGAAGTCGTCGTGATGGGACCGACCGGAACGCCGACGGAAATTCCCGAAAATGAAACGGTTCTGCTCGCCGGCGGCGGTCTTGGAAATGCCGTTTTATTCTCGATTGCGCGGGCGATGCGCGACAATAATAACGAAATTATTTATTTCGCCGGCTACAAAGACGGAGCGGATTTGTTTAAACGTAAAGAGATCGAAGACGCGGTTGATAAAGTCGTCTGGGCAACCGATTACGGCACGGAAATTCAGCCCGAACGACCGCAGGACGCGCATTTTCGAGGCAACATCGTGCAAGCAATGATCGCTTACGCCGAAGGAAAATTGGGCAACAAAAATGTTGATTTGAAAGACGTTGACCGCATCATCGCCATCGGTTCGGACCGAATGATGAACGGCGTAAAAGAATCGCGCTTTACGACCTTAAAGCCGTATTTGAAAGAAGAACACACGGCAATCGGCTCGATCAACAGCCCGATGCAATGTATGATGAAGGAAGTCTGCGCCCAATGCCTGCAACGCCACGTCAACCCGCACACGGGCGAAGAATTTTTTGTTTTCTCGTGTTTCAATCAAGACCAAAATCTCGATTTTGTTGATTTTAAGAATCTTAACGATAGATTAAGAGCCAATTCGATTCAGGAAAAACTTTCAAATATGTGGCTCGATAAGATTTTCAAAAAATCCGAACAGTAAAATTAAGGAATTTGGAAAAGACAAAATAAATAATTGAATCAAAAAAAGCTGTGTGGACAAAACCACACGGCTTTTAGTTGCATCTGAACTTACTTATGAGATTAATTCTTTTTATCCTAATTTTAATTGTTAATTTCATATGGTGACGGCTCGAAGTGGACGCGATGATGTTGATAATCTACTTTTACTAAAGAAAAATTTTTTCAAAAAAAATAGCGCAAGTTAAGTCTCAAATTCTGGTTATAAACTAAAAGCGTGTCGAAAAAAAACGCAATACTAAGGAGATTAAATTTATGAAAAACAAAACAGACATCACAATAATTCTTGACCGTTCGGGTTCGATGGAGAGCGTAAAATCAGACACGATCGGCGGATTTAACAGTTTTTTGAGCGAACAGCAAAAGGTCGAAGGCGAAGCATCGCTTTCGCTCGTACAGTTTGACGATCAATACGAAGTCGTTTATTTGGACAAAGATATAAACTCGGCGGAAAAATTAACCGAAGGAACTTTTCAGCCGCGCGGAATGACTGCGCTTTACGATGCCGTCGGACGAACGATCAATTCGGTCGGACAAAGACTTTCCGAATTAAACGAAAGCGAAAGACCGGACAAAATTGTTTTCGTAATTCTGACGGACGGCGAGGAAAATTCTTCCGTTGAATTTTCCGCCGCAAAAGTCGGTGAAATGATCAAACATCAGCGCGAAACTTACAGTTGGGAATTTATTTTCATCGGCGCGAATCAAGATGCGGTTTTAAGCGCGAAAGCCATCGGAATCAGCGCAAATGCCGCTTTGACTTATGCGGCAAACTCGGAAGGAACCGAGCAAGCATTCGGTTCGGTCGCGCAAAACGTCGCCAAATATCGGATGACAAATGTCGCGGCGGCTCTGCATTTTTCCGAAGAAGATCGCCAAAAACAGGAAAAGGCTTTAAAATCTAAAAAATAAAACTTCTACAAACAGGAAAATTATTAAATGGGTAAAGAAAATCACGTCAGCGAGTTTAATGAAAGGTTTGAAACGATTGAAGATACCTTGAAATTTATTGCCGATTCTCAAGCTAAATTTGAATGCCTGATGAAGCAAGATCAAATCAAAAGGCAAAAATTTGAAGAAAAAATGGAGAAATTTGAAGAGGAAAGTCAAAAGCGTTGGCAACGAACTCAAAAACAACTCGATTATATTACAAAATTAACCGGCATTGCGTTTGAAGACATAATGTTTCAGGAAGACAAACTTCAAAAGCCGGCGATAATCTGAAGAAAAATAAAAAATAAAAATGTTTACAGGAATTATCGAAGAATTAGGAAAAATCGCGTCGCTTGAAAAACATTCGGGCGGCGCGAAAATTAAAATTGCGGCGAAAATCGTGACCGAAAATACGAACGAAGGCGATTCGATTGCGGTCAACGGAGTTTGTCTGACGGCTTTGAATATCAAAAACGACTCTTTTACGGCGGATGTTTCGCAGGAAACTTTGAATCGTTCGACGCTTGGAAATTCAAAGATCGGATCAAATGTTAATCTCGAACGCGCCGTTACACCTTCGACACGGCTCGGCGGACATATTGTTCAAGGACACGTTGACGCGCGCGGAAAATTTGTTTCGGCGATGCAGGACGGCGATTTCTGGACGGTGCGCGTTTCATTTCCGAAGAAAATCGGACAATATCTCGTTTATAAAGGTTCGGTTTCGGTCGAAGGAATTTCGCTGACAATTGCGAATTTAGCCGACGAATATTTTGAGATCGCCGTTATTCCGAAAACCTGGGAATTGACGAATCTGTCGAGTCTGAAAACGGGCGACGATGTAAATTTGGAAGCCGATGTAATTGCCAAATATGTCGAGCGAATTTTGCTTTATAAAGAAAAAGATTCGGAAGGAATTACGATGGAAAAACTGCAAAATTTGGGATTTGCTTAAATTAAAAATCGGCACGAGCGAACGGAGAGTGAGCCGCCTTTGAATAAATTCAAGTTTAATCGAAATCAAGGCACTCACTACCGTTCGCTTTACTGATTATTTTTTCAAAAAAATGTTTGACATAATAAATGCTGAAACATCCGAACAAATCGAGCAAGCACGAAAACTTTTT
>JBBRVS010000251.1:0-7184 GCA_038246645.1 Pyrinomonadales bacterium | reverse complement strand
TTCGACGTGCCGTAACGACCGTCTGTTTGGCGACGCGAGCCATAATTCCGAAAGCGACGATAACGAATTCGGCATCGTCCGTCATAAATTCTTCATACAAAACTTCGTGTTCACGCATCGCCGCGTATTTTTCCTGCAAACGATAAGTGGTCGCCGTGTCCGATTCCGGCGTGTAATAACTCGTTACATAAACCTGTGCGTCGCGTGTGTGTCCGACTGACCAATCCCACGGCTCGTGTGTCGGAATTTCCTTTTGAAAATTAACCGCTTCCATCATATTCGCCATAAAACCGTCAATCACGACGACAACGGGCGTGCGGTATTTTTCCGCGAGTTCAAATGCTTTAAAAGTCAATTCCGCCGTTTCCTGACACGAAGCGGGAGCGAGAATCGGCAAATGATAATCGCCGTTGCCGCCGCCTTTGAGCATCCGTATATCGCTCTGAGCGGGCAGAAGTCCAGCGGAAACTCCGACGTGGGCTCGTGTCATCGCACCCAGAACCATCGGCAATTCCGCACCAGCCGCGTTTGCCAAACCGTCAATCATCAAAGTCAAACCTGGTCCGACAGATGCCGTCATCGTTTTCGCACCCGCCGCCGCCGCACCGTAACACGCCATTATCGAACTGATTTCGTCGTTGAGCTGCTGAAACACGCCGCCCGTTTCAGGCAGAGCCTGCGACATATATTCCAAATATTCGGTCTGCGGCGTTATCGGATAAGCCGCCACATATTGACAACCCGCACGAATCGCACCCAGCCCCATCGCGTGGCAGCCGTTCATCAATTTTGCACTTCCTTGTTGATGTCCGTTATTATTACCGTTCTCAAGCATTTACTAACTCTCCGTCGGTTTCCTCCGTTTCGACTTTTACGGCTTTATCAAAACGATATACGTCAATCGCCCGATCCGGGCAGATCAAGGCACATAAATTACAAGCGATGCACTTTTCCATATCCTGTGTTTCGACCAGATTCCACCCTGAACTGTTCGTCCGATGACCCATCAGCAAAATATCTTCCGGGCAAGCCGGAACGCACAGTTCACAGCCTTTGCACCGTTCTTCGAGAACGACAATGTAACCGCGTTGAATTGCTTGCTTTGCCATAATTCGTTTGATAAATAATAAATGTTGAACAAGAATTTTTATTCATAATTCATAATTCATAATTCATAATTCATCCTTCATCCTTTCCCCTGTTGTGTGCGTCAACGACCTTGAGCGTCGCATAAATCAATTCGTTGGTTGGCGTAGTGACATTCAACTCTCTGCCGCGTCGGACGACGACTCCCGTGATTGCGTCGTATTCGAGCGGTCTGCCTGCCTCGCGGTCAAGCAGCATCGAAGTCCGAATCGGCGGTTGGGCAAGCGTGCCGTCAATCAGCATTTCCAGATGATTAGGTGCGAATTTATAACCTTGTGCCTGTCCGACGTTGATGGCTTCGTTAATCGCATTTTCAATCAGTTTGCGGGTTTCAGGTTCATTAAGAAGTTCCTGCGAATCACAGCCCGTTAAGCAAATCAAGCCCGTAAATCCGACGTTCCATAATAATTTGTGCCACAAGATTTCCCGCACATTCGGCGAAATCGTCGTCGGAACTCCCGCTTTTTGAAAAACTTCGGCAATGTTTCTGACACGCTCGCTTTCCGTTCCGTCAAATTCGCCGACAACGACTTCGCCCGAAGCGACGTGGCGGACAAAACCAGGTTCGACCAAATTTGAACTGATAATCGGAACACCGCCGATGACTTTTTCCGCACCGAATTTTTCAATCAGCGTTTCGTGTCCTTCGACACCGTTTTGAAACAGCATCAGCGTCGTCTTTTCGCCGACCAGCGGTGCGAGTGCGTCCAGAATCGAAGCCGTCTGATATTGTTTGACACAGGCAATGACTAAATTAGCCGCTCCGATTGCCGCCGTGTCATCGGTGGCGTTGACCTTTTCCAAAACAAAATCGCCATATTTGGATTCGACCCGCAAGCCCTTTTCCCGCAGAGCTTTTAACTGTTCGCCGCGGTCTATAAACCAGACTTCTTCTCCGCCGCGGTGCAGCATCGCACCGTAAAACGAACCTAATCCACCTGCTCCGAAAAATGCGATTTTCATTTTTTAAGATTTTTGCCGCACACGAGTTGCGAAATGCAAAATAATGGTTTAAATTAAAAACCGACCAAACGGTAGGTAGCTTAATTCAATCGGCGGCATTTGTCAATATGAATACGAGCAAAACAAATGCTTTTCAACTTTTGCAGTCTGTCGTTCATCAAACATCCGTGCCGCAGTTTCGAGGTTATCTGAAAACGGGCGGAAACCATAACAAAGTTTATAAAATGTCTGAAAACAAATCATATTTTTCTCCGAAATTAACAAGACGCGAGATGCTTCTTGGCAGTTTGGGCTTGCTCGGTGCGGGCTTTATTTTGCCGCAAAACGGCTTATTCAGATTTGCGGCACAAGCTGGTGATAATCCGCTTTCAGGTGCAAATCTATTTTCGGATGTTCGGACTTACGTCAATTTAGGCGAACATCGGACGGCAAGCGAAGTGGATATTAAAACCTCCGAATGGCTGGCTAAAGAATTAAAAACCGCCGAATTTTCAACCGAATTTCAGCCGTTTAAGACCGTGCAGTTTTTTCCGTCGGAAATCAGTTTGAAGGTCGGCGGCAAAAGTTTTTCGGCGTTTCCTCTCTGGTATCCGAAAACCACCGAGCCGCGACTTTTGACCGCACCGCTCAAAACAAACGGCGACAAAAAAACACCGTTCATCGCATTGGTGAAATTTCCTTTCGACGGGCGGGCTTCGATTTTCAAAACTTCGGGACATAAGGAAATTATTGATAAAGCCGTCAACTCCGGGGCAATCGGAATCGTCGCCGTAACCGAAGGTGCGACGGGCGGAATTATCGGCTTAAATGCGATGCTGACGACCGAAGCGTGGAGCGTTCCCGTTTTATGCGTTGGTTCAAAAGACGCGGAAAAACTGGAAGCGGAAGCGGCGAAATACTCGTCCGCCGAAATGATTTTGCAAGGCAAAACCGACCGTCAAGCTGTAGCAAAAAACGTCGTCGGCAAATTCGGCAAAGGTAAAAAATTGGTCGTCGTTTCCACGCCGCAAAGCGGTTGGTTCGGCTGTGCGGGCGAACGCGGTGTCGGAATTGCGATGTTTTTAGGCTTGGCACGTTGGGCGGCAAAATCCGAACTTGATGCAAATTGGCTGTTCGTTTCGACATCGGGACACGAATTCGGCGGACTCGGTATGAAGGCATTTTTAGAAGAACTTGCACCGAAAAAAGAAGACGTTTTCGCGTGGCTGCATCTCGGTGCGAATTTCGCCGTCTGGAATTATGAAAAAACGCCCGACGGTGTGCGGAAAACAAACAAAGCCGAATCGCGTCGTGCCGTTTTCGCCGCACCCGAACTCGATACGCCGCTGCAAAAAGCCTTTAAAGATACGATGTCCGTCGTTACAAACCGTTCAATCGGCGAAGTCGAGTTACTGCTCAAAGACGGCTACCGTGCGTTCGGACTTGTCGGCAGCAACGCTTTTCATCACACGCCGAACGATACGCCCGATGTAACCGCACCCGAACTGCTCGCACCCGTCGGGGCGGCACTCGTTAAATCTTTTGCGGAAATTTTCGCCGCCAAATGAATTTCAGGAGTTTCAAAATAATGAACAAAAAATTAAAATTTTCAATCGTCTGCGTCTTTGTTTTTATATTCGCAATGTCCGCTTTCGCTCAGTCGAAGATTCTGCGAACTCCCGACGAACGCTTTCAAAATCTGCCCGATTACGACTTTAAGCCGCACTACGTCGAAATCGAAAAAGGCTTGCGGATGCATTATGTCGAGGAAGGTAAAAAGAACAAGCCGACGGTTGTTTTGCTGCACGGTCAGCCGTCGTGGTCGTATCTGTATCGCAAGATGATTCCCGTTTTAGCCAAAGAAAATCACGTCGTCGCACCTGATATGATCGGTTTCGGACGCTCGGATAAATACGCCGCGAGGTCGGATTATACTTACGCCAACCACGTCGAATGGATGACCGCATTTTTCAAGAAAATGAAACTCAAAAACGCGACGCTCGTCGTTCACGATTGGGGCGGATTGATCGGTCTGCGTGTTCTGGCAAATCATCCCGAATGGTTTTCGCGGCTCGTCGTTTTAAACACGAGTTTTAATATTGGCGAAGATTACGCCGAATTTACCGAGCGTTATAAAGAAGGCTTAAAGCGTTGGGAAGATCATCTGGCAACCGCCAAAGACATTAAATTCGGTCCGGCGGTGCAGGCAAATGTTTTGCGGCAACTGACACCCGCCGAACTTGTCGCTTACGATGCACCGTTCGGCGACGATGCCCTGACACAGGGTGCGAGAGAGATGACTTTTCTGATTCCGCTCAAACCCGACCGTCCGGGAATTGTCGAAAACATTGCGGCGGAAAAGATTTTGCGGCAATGGCGAAAGCCCGTCTTTATCGCCTTTAGCGAAGATTCCGAGCGGGTTCATCCGAAACAACTTGAAAGATTCAAGGATATTTTCGCCAATTCCGCACTATGGGCGGTCGTGTCCGTGCCGGAATCAAAACATTTTTTGCAGGAAGACAAAGGCGTGGAAGTCGCACAAATGATTAACGATTTCATCGCCGGACGCAAACCGCCGATGGCAATGAACGATGAGAAATCTTCTGAAAAAACCTCGGAGCAAACAAAAAATTCCGGCGGCTTGCAAGTCGGCGATCCTTTGAAACACGGCTTGACGGCGGCAAATATCGCCTACTTGCGTAAAACTTTACAAAAAGGCATTGATGACGGAACTGTGCCGGGTGCGTCCTTGCTCGTTGCACACAAAGGCGAGATTATTTTTAAAGAAGCGTTCGGCAAATTTGAAATTGATAAACCTTACTACATCGCCTCGAACACCAAATCCATCGCAACAGCCGCAGTCTTAACCGTAGTGGATGAAGGCAAGTTAAATCTCGACGACAAGATTTCCAAATTTCTGCCCGAATTCAAAGGCACAAAAGTTGAAAATGCTACTGTCCGTCAACTCCTCTCGCACACTTCCGGCATCAAGGGAGCATATCACGGCGGCAGACCGACGAGCGGAACTTTAGCCGATTTTTCGCGGATGATTGCTGTCAAAGGAAATCTGGTTTCGCCGGGGGAATTTTTTTACAGCGGTGTCGGAATGGACATCGCCGCCCGCGTCGCAGAAGCTGCAAGCGGCAAAACTTTTGAAGAAATTCTGCAAAATCGAATCCTAAAACCGCTCGGAATGAAAAATACGAGTTTTCGTCTGGCGGCTGATCCGAAATCTGTCAAAGCGGGCGAAGGACGCTACGTTTCCGCCGGAGGCGGTCTGGACTCGACGCTCAACGATTTGGCGGTATTTTTTCAAATGTTGGCAAACGGCGGAACATACAACGAAACGCGGACTTTGAGCGAAAAATCGGTCAAGGAAATGCACTCGAAACAAACAAATTCGAGCGGTGGCGAATTCGTTTTCGGCGAAGGTTATGGTTTGGGACTCGCACTCAATCGTTACGATTCAAAGGGTTCACCGCTGACTTACGGACATTCCGGTGCATTTGGAACAAGGGCGTGGGTTGACGTTGACCGCGATTTAGTTGTTGTTGCTTTAACGCAGATTCCGCTTAAAGAATCCGGTCAATTTCTCGGTTTGATTCAAACGAAACTCCGCGAAATTATTCCAGCGGCAAAGTGAGAAAATACAATTAAAATAACAGGAAAGTAAAAAATTCTTAGCCACAGATTGACACGGATTGACACGGATTGACACGGATGATTTTAGTAATGGAAAAAGATTTTATTAATTCTTATCTGTTTTTATCTGTGTCCATCTGTGGCTAAGAAAATGCTTTTCTTTCAGATATTCAAATCAGCAATTAAAAATTCAGGAGATTAAATGTAATGGAAGCAGCAAATCAGAAAAAGGAAATCAGCGGCGGCAGCTTTTTAGTTGAAAACCGCACACCCGCCGAAATTTTTACGCCCGAAGATTTTACGGAAGAACACCGAATGATTGCAGAAACGTGCCGCGACTTTATCGAAACGGAAGTGCGTCCGCAACTTCCTGAGATGGAAAAACACGAATGGCAAATCGTGCGTGATTTAGTCAAAAAAGCAGGTGAATTAGGCTTGCACGGGGCGACGGTGCCGGAAAATTTGGGCGGACTCGATCTCGACCAGACGACCGCCGCAATTATTGCGGAATTTACCGGCAATTCGTCCGGTTTTGCCGTTACTTTAAGTTCTCACGCAACTATCGGACTTTTGCCGATTCTCTATTTCGGCTCTGACGAATTGAAAAAGAGATGGATTCCAAAAATCGTTTCCGGCGAAATTGTTTCGGCTTATGCACTCACCGAATCCGGTTCGGGGTCTGACGCTTTGGGAGCGAAAACTACGGCACGTTTAAGCGAAGACGGTACGGAATATATTTTGAACGGCGAGAAAATGTGGATTTCTAACGGCGGTTTCGCCGATGTTTTCATTGTCTTTGCCAAGGTTGATGGCGAGAAGAAAAAGTTTTCCGCCTTCGTCGTCGAGCGTTCGGAAAATTGTCGTTCCGGTGCTGAAGAACATAAAATGGGGATTAATTCATCTTCGACAACGGCTATAATTCTGTCCGACTGCAAAGTTCCGGTCGCAAATTTAATCGGCAATGTCGGCGATGGTGCGAAGATTGCTTTCAACATCTTAAACGTCGGCAGATTCAAATTGGGTGCGGCGGCAGTTGGCGGCTCGAAACTCGCCTTAACGGAAGCGATACGCTACGCCAATGAACGTCATCAATTTGGCAAACCAATTTCGAGTTTCGGTGCGATCAAATACAAACTCGCAGAGATGGCGATTAGAACGTGGGTCGCCGAATCAATCACTTACCGCACCGTCGGAATGATTGACGCTTTAATCGGCGACGGTGCGGATGACGAAAAGAAACTGCGTTCGATTGAAGAATACGCGGTTGAATGCTCGATTAACAAAGTCGCCTGCTCGGAAACTCTGGATTACGTCGTTGACGAAATGGTGCAGATTTTCGGCGGTTACGGCTATTCGGCTGATTATCCGGCGGAAAAATTCTACCGCGATGCCCGCATCAATCGCATCTTTGAAGGCACGAACGAAATCAATCGAATGCTGATTACCGGACAGAT
>JBBRVS010000250.1:0-7202 GCA_038246645.1 Pyrinomonadales bacterium | reverse complement strand
AGTTGACGGCTCAAGTCAGAGTCAGAACCGTCTGCGGTAGCAGATGGTTTAAGTTTTATAGAATAAGACTTATTGCTGAAGTTCAACCATTCGCTACCGCGAACGGTTCTGACCCGTCAACTCAAACTTGACTGAACACTAATGAGAAAAGTAAAAAAACAAACTTACAAAAATGCTGGTCGAATTAATAAAAATCTAAAGAAGATTCAATCTGAATCTTCTCAAAAAATCACTTTTCCAAAACAGATATGTAAAGACGAAATAAATAAAAAACGGCAGAAAAAGATGAACCGGTAAAATCATAAGTAAATTGAATGTTTTCGATTTTGTTTAGATTCATTAATGCGGTGGATTCTCTTTCGTTTCTTCTTCGTAAGCCTCAACGATTAACTGCACGAGGCGATGGCGCACGACATCCTTTTTGTCGAAATAAACGAATTCGATCTCTTCGATTCCCTGCAAAACCCGTTCGGCTTCTCTGAGTCCGCTACGCTGTCCGCGCGGCAGATCAACCTGCGTAATATCGCCCGTAACGACGACTTTCGAGCCGAAACCGATGCGTGTCAAAAACATTTTCATCTGCTCGCCGGTCGTGTTTTGCGCTTCGTCGAGAATGATAAAAGCGTTTGAAATCGTCCGACCGCGCATAAAAGCGAGCGGCGCGATTTCGATGATTCGTTTTTCGAGCATTTTCGTAACCCGTTCAGTATCAACTAAATCAAACAATGCATCGTAGAGCGGACGCAGATAAGGATCAACTTTATCCTGCAGATCGCCGGGCAAAAATCCGAGTTTTTCGCCCGCCTCGACCGCCGGACGGGTCAAGACAATGCGGTCAACTTGTTTTGAAAAAAGTGACTGAACGGCAAGAGCGACCGCCAAAAACGACTTTCCGGTTCCTGCCGGACCAATTCCGAAAGTTAAATCTTTGGCAAGAATTGCTTCGATATATTTGCGCTGATTGGCACTCTTGGCAGCGACCTGTTTTTTGCCCGAAGGATTAAAGCGCGAATTTGTAAAATAATCGCGCAGCGAATAGGCGCGGTCTTCGGCAATTTGCTTGAAGGCATCGCGCAATTCTTTGTCGGAAAAATTGTTTCCCTCGGCAAAAAGTTCCGAAAAATCACGGAGAATTTTCTCGACCGTGGCAATGTCTTGCGGATCGCCGTCAATCATCAATTCGTTGCCGCGTGCGCCGATATTGATATTCAGAAGTGCTTCGAGGTATTTGATGTTTTGGTCTTGAACGCCGAATAGAGTTTTCAAACCCTGCGGCGGAAGTTCGATTTTTTTTATGCTGCTCAAATTAAAAAAATATTCCTTTTACAAAGTTAGTTTCAATAAGTTTGAGGCTACTAGAAACGCGCCTGTGCTGTCAATGAAATTAGAGTTTCGAGTTAAAATTTTCAAACTTCGGTGACCCGCAAAACTCTTGGCACAAATTTTGCTTGATTTATATAAAAACATCGTAAGAACCATTTAACACTTCGTATTCACGAGAATATTATTTGATTCTTCAAGTTAATAAACATTGAGAGGTATAAAACAATGATTGAAGGACAAGCCAAGGCTTTTGATAAAGACATTACAAATCCGGCGAAAGTTGCGGAAAACATTAATGTTCCGGCAAATTTACACTTAGAGACGAAGACCGCGGACGCGATTGAAATCCGAGTCAGAAAAATTTATCAACTTAACAGAAAGAAAAGAATCGGAAAATCGAAATCATCGGGAATTCTTTAATTAAAAGTAGGTTAAACGATTGAAGATCAAGACTTAATCAAAAAAGAACAAGGTAGAATTATGGAAGGCTTAAAAGGGAAACAACCAGGGGAAAATCCGGATAGTGCTAAAAATGTAATGCTGATAAATTTTATATGAATTGCCGATGACGGAATTTGTCAAACAGGCTGTCAGTCTGTTTGAACAGGCTAACAGCCTGTTCTACGTTTTATGACATCCATTTTTCACACAAAAATTAGTTGATGACAATTCTTATAAAGCATTACATTTTTAGCACTACCAAAATCTGTAACGAAAGCAAACAGCAAAACTAAAACAACGTCAAAAAGCACAAGCAAAAATGTAGGAAAAAAAGACACAAAAGAACAAACGGGCAAAAAACCGAAAAGTCCTCTGCCGAAACAACAACAGAAGCGACCGGGAATCGGGGCGGAAATGAAGCCGCAACCGCAATATCTCGCGCCCGATTATAAAGGTGCGGAAAAATTAAAGGGAAAAGCCGCGCTTATCACGGGCGGCGATTCGGGAATCGGACGCGCCGTTGCCGTTTTATATGCGCGTGAAGGCGCGGATGTCGCCATTATTTTTTTGAAGGCAGAACAAAAAGATGCGGAAGAAACGGCGCGTCAAATTGAAAACGAAGGCGGAAAATCGCTATTGAGCGCGGGCGATGTAACATATCTTTAATGGATAATGGATAATGGATAACGGATAATATTTCCTAAATGAAAAAAGTAAGTTGATGTTAAATAAACAGAATATCCTGATTGATTTTGACTGAATTTATAAATGTCTCGAATATTCAAAAACATCCGTTATCCATTATCCATTAAAGATCCGTTATCCATTATCCGTTATCCATTAAAGAAAAAGGCTCGATCAGCATTTTTCCCAGTGTTACATCTTCTTTTGAATTAAATCCCGAAACGCCGATTCTGATCTCGTTTTGCGGAATATCGTTGCGGAAAGTTCCGTGCAGAGAATCCCAGATACTCAAACCGCTTGACCAGTTTGAATCCATTTCGTCCTGTTTTTCGGAATGATGAATGCCGTGCAGGCGCGGTGTAACGATAAATTTTTCGAGCTTTTCCTCAAAACTTTTCGGCAAATTAATATTCGAGTGATGAAAGAAAACACTCAAAATCAAAAGGTTCTGCCAGATTTCGAGAGCCTTCGGCGAAACTCCGATCAGCAAAATCTGTCCGGCGCGGAAAATAACCGAAATTGATATTTCGCCGAAATGAAAACGAATCGCGGTCGAAGCCGTCAAATCGAGATCGGCGTGATGAATCCGGTGAAAACGCCATAAAAAGGTGAGTTTATGCGTTAAAACGTGCCAGAGATAAAGCGTGTAATCGAGCAGAATTATGGCAAGCACGGTTTCTAAAAACTTCGGCAATTTGAAGATTTTCAAAAGTCCGACGTTATTTTCTTCGACAAATTTCGTAAGTTTTCCGGTTACGGGTTTTTCCAGAAAATTGATTGCCGCGCCCGCCGTCGAAGCGATTGCCAAGTTTCGCAAAGTGCTAATTTCCTTTTGCTCGATTTGCCCGCGCAAAGGACGTTTTTTCTCAAAAATATACAGCACGGCAAACGCGCCGACCGTTAAAATTCCGGTTAACCATTTCATAGATTTCATTATAAACGATAAGTACCGCCAGCGTCCCGCTGGCTGTCCGGTGAGCGTCCCGCTCACCGGACGAACGTGAGTGCGGAATATTTGCCGGACGAGCGTGAGTGCGGGACGCACTCACGACTGCCGCCGGGACGGCGGCGGTACGTTTTTTTCTATGCACCGTCTTTGCCAATTTACAGCCCTTTATGATAATCTCTTTCCTTTGTTATCACACCTTTTTTTAGATATAAATATTTTAGGAGTTTATTAAAAATGGCTAATGAAAACGTGCAAACCGGACAAATCGTACAGATTATCGGTCCGGTTATTGACGTAGAATTTTCTGGTAATTATTTACCGCCGATCTATCAGGCGCTGCGCGTTACTTCGGAAGGTTTTGACAGCGAAACGCCGATTGACGTGATCGCCGAAGTCCAGCAGCATTTGGGCGAAGGTCGTGTTCGTGCGGTTTCGATGCTGCCGACCGACGGAATGGTTCGCGGAATGAAGGTTATTGACACGGGCAGTACGATTACGATGCCGGTCGGCATTCCGACTCTGGGGCGCGTCTTAAACGTCATCGGCGAAGCGGTTGACGAACTCGGTCCGGTCGAATCAAACGATCACGCTTCGATTCACAGACACGCACCGAGTTTTGAAGAACAGGCGACCGAACTCGAAATGTTTGAAACGGGCATCAAGGTTATTGATCTTGTTCAGCCGTTTTTGCGCGGCGGAAAGATCGGTCTGTTCGGCGGCGCGGGCGTTGGCAAAACGGTTTTGATTCAAGAACTTATCAACAACGTGGCAAAAGCGCACAGCGGTTATTCGGTTTTTGCGGGCGTTGGTGAACGAACCCGTGAAGGAAACGATCTTTTGCGCGAATTCGTCGAATCGGGCGTTATCACTTACGGCGACAAATTTATGCACGATTTTGAAGAAACGGGCGAATTCGATCTGACGAAAGTTGATCGGACAAAACTCGAAGAATCGAAAGTGGCTTTGATTTTCGGACAAATGACCGAACCGCCGGGAGCGCGTCTGCGGGTTGCGCTTTCAGGTTTGACAGTTGCCGAACATTTCCGCGATCAGGGAAATGACGTGCTGTTCTTCGTTGACAACATTTTCCGCTTTACGCAAGCCGGTTCGGAAGTTTCCGCACTTCTCGGACGGATGCCGTCGGCGGTTGGTTATCAGCCGACGCTTGCTTCGGAAATGGGCGAGATGCAGGAGCGCATTACTTCGACCAAGACGGGCGCGATCACTTCGATTCAGGCGGTTTACGTTCCGGCGGACGATTATACCGATCCCGCGCCGGCGACGACATTTGCTCACCTTGATGCTGTTACCGCGCTTTCGCGTCAGATCGTCGAACTCGGAATTTATCCGGCGGTTGATCCGCTCTCTTCGAACTCGCGCATCTTAGATCCGCAGATCGTCGGCGACGAGCATTACGACACGGCGCAATCGGTGAAAATGATTCTCCAACGCTACAAGGATTTGCAGGATATTATCGCCATCCTCGGTTTGGATGAACTTTCCGAAGAAGATAAATTGACCGTTTCACGGGCGCGTAAAGTTCAGAGATTCTTCTCGCAGCCGTTCTTCGTCGGTGAAAAATTCACGGGCGTTAAGGGCGAATACGTCAAGGTCGAAGACACGATCAAAGGTTTCCGCGAAATTATTGAAGGAAAATGCGACGATATGCCCGAACAGGCGTTTTATATGGTCGGCACCATCGAACAAGCCCGCGAGAAAGCCGCAAAAATGGCAGCTGCGGCATAACGTAAAATGGATAACGGATAATTAAAATATTATCCGTTATCCATTATCCATTATCCATTAGAAATTTATGTTGAATTTAGAAATAGTCACACCTGAAAAGAAGGTTTTGTCCGACACGGTTGATTCCGTAACCGTTCCGACGGCGAGCGGTGAAGTCGGTATTTTGTCGAATCACGCGCCTTTGATCTCTTCGCTCAAACCGGGAATTTTGACGGTCAATAAATCCGGCGCGACCGAAAAAATGGTTGTTTCCGGCGGATTTATCGAAGTCAGTTCAAACAAAGTTTCGGTATTGACGGACATTGCCGAAAAAGCGGAAGAAATTGATGTTGAAGCGGCACGCACCGAAAAAGCCGCAGCGGAAAAAGTTCTCGGCGCGTGGAAGGATGGTTCGGAAGAAGATTTCGAAGTCGAAAACGAACGTCTGCAAAGAGCGCAGGCACGTCTGCAATTGACTTCGCGTTAAAGAAAAAGGAACACCGACATCCTGTCGGTATTAAACTTAATAAAAAAAAGCGTTTATCTTCTAAATTTAGAAAACAAACGCTTTTTTATCTTTAAATTAGGACCGACAGGCTGCCTGCGCTCCATTTTAACCCGCGTTTGAATGTGCCGATTCTTCGGAAACTTTTTGGACGAGTTCGGCGGTTTTGTGATTGCCGATATTGATGGCGATGTCGGCTTGGGCAACGATGCCGCAACAATTTCCGGCATCATCAATGACGGCGACGCGGCGGATTTGTTTAGTTTCCATCAGGTTCAGACAATCTTCGACCGAAGTTTTCGGCGTTACCGTAAAAACCTTTTTGGTCATCACATCCGCGGCGGTCAGTTCGAGCGGATTCTTTCCTTCGGCGACGGTGCGGCAGGTAATATCGCGGTCGGTTATCACGCCGATCAATTTATTATGCGCGTTGTTTTCGACCACAGGAATACAGCCGCAATCATTTGTAACCATCATTTTCGCCACTTCCTGCAAACTCGTTTCCGCCTTACAACACGCCGGATTCGTTGACATAATTTCTTTTACTAACATAATTTTTAATTCTCCTTTTCAAATTCGATACGTTTCTACCAGGTAATTCGTATTATTTTCAAACAAATTGTAAGTTTTTTACGATTAATCATTGAAAAGTGCAACTGTTATGCCAACAGAATGAATTGAAAAACCGGAATATCGGGCGGCTGGGCAAAAGTAGAGACAGATTTACTAAACTCCGTAAGTTATCAGACATTATCGGAAATAAGAAAAAATGAAAAAACTAAGCACCAATGGATAATTAAAAATGGATAATGGATAATGTCAGAAAACTCTTAAATTCTCTTAAATTTGATGTTTACAGGGATTTTTAGAATTTTCATAATATCTTAAAACTTTTGCTCATCTGCTTATTCGTTATTCGCTGTTGGATGTTCAGTATTTTCAATGAAAATCAGCGAAAAGTGAATAACGAATGGCTTTTTTTGCCGTTAAATTTTTTATTTCCAATAATGTCTATTATTTAAATCAAAGTCAGATAAAACGCTAAGTTTGATTTAAATAACTTTTCAGAAAAAGTAAGCCCATAGTTATTAATTCTCAACTTTCAAAAAAACTGTCTGAATAACCATTGAAAAAAAGAGCTTGAAAATTTCATTTCCGGGCTTTTTTTTTACGTCCGGTGAAAACCGCGTTCGATGTCTTTCATTGTCAGACGCAGAATTACCGGTCTTCCGTGCGGGCAAGTCGTTGGCGAAGATGTAATCAGCAAACGGTCTATCAGCCACTGCATTTTTTCCGGCGTGAGGCGCATATTGATCTTGACAGCGGCTTTGCAGGCTAAAGTTGCGGCGATATTGTCGCGGATCGTTTCGCGGGCGTTTCCCCGTTTTTCGCTTTCAACGGTGTCCAGAATTTCGGCGAAAAGATTTCTGATTTCCGACGGCGGCAGATCGGTCGGAACGCTCTTGATCGCAATTGTTCTGCCCGAAAGGCGCATCAAACCGAAACCGCAATTCTCTAATTCTTCTTCGACCAGATCAAAGGCGGCGGATTGCGCCGGGGTCAGATCGAAGGTTT
>JBBRVS010000249.1:0-7217 GCA_038246645.1 Pyrinomonadales bacterium | reverse complement strand
TTTCGTCGAGGGCGGACGGCTACGCGAAACGACGGTTGACAATTTTTTTACTGCCGTCGCACAAACCACAGGGGTTACGAAAATCTATGGCGGCAGCGGACCGACCCGCGAAACGATTGAGAAAATTACTTTTTCATCAACTATACCCGGCAGAAAACGGAGTGCAAAAATTTAATTCCGCCAAATTGTAATATAATAAAAAAGGCAAGATTTAGCCGAAAAAAAAAATGAAAATCGAAGAACTCGCCTATCACAAAACGCCTCTGGGTGAACTCATCCTTCGCCGCCGAACGGAAACTCTTCTGCAAAACACGGAGGTTTTCGAAGTTAAACTCGGCGATGAGTTTTTGATGTCGAGCCTTTTTACCGAAGGCGAACGGGAGCTGTCACGTCTCGGCTTAGCCGGGCTGAGAGGCGAACTCGATGTCCTGGTCGGCGGTCTCGGTTTGGGTTATACGGCGGCGGCGGCACTGGAAAATAAAAACGTCCGATCGCTTCTGGTCATTGATCTGTTTCAGGAAGTTATTGACTGGCATCAAAAAATGCTCGTCCCGATGGGCGCGATTTTATCGGAAGATAAACGTTGCGAGATGCGGCAAGGCGATTTTTTCGAGCTGGCGCGGACGGGTTTTGATATTTTTGCAAAGAAAAGAAAATTTGATGCGATTCTGCTCGACATAGATCACACGCCCACGCATTTTCTCGATCAAAATAACAAATCCTTTTACGGCGCGGAAGGACTCGAATCGTTCTGCCGGCAAATAAAGACGGGCGGCGCGTTTGCACTCTGGTCAAATGATCCGTTTGATAAAAATTTTACAAAACATTTAGAATCAGTATTCGGCGCGGCGAGGGCATATAATATCGAATTTTCGAATCCTTACACAAATTCGACATCTGTAAATTCCGTCTATACCGCCCACAAGAAAAAAGCCTGAATAAACCTGAGTCTTGATTAGAAACTGAGTAATTTTGTTTACCACAGATTCCCACAGATCTAAGAAGATAAAGACAGATCAGAAATGTTAAAAAACATCAAACCGATTGATCTATGCAATTGTGTTGGATTTATCCTGCCTTTTTATCAGTATTTATCCGGGTGGATCTGTGGTTAATTCCTACCTTTATTTCTAATCAAGACTGGAGTTGAATAATGTGTAGCGCGACAAAAATTTATAAAATAGAGATCAACTTTTACCGTCTAAAATTTCCCTTACTTTTAGCGCGAGTGCGTCGAACGTGAACGGTTTTTGAATAAAATTCATATTTTCCCTGACAATACCCTGCCGGATAACCGCGTCGTCCGTGTAGCCGGAAGCGAACAGTACGCGGATTTCCGGGTGCAGGTCGGTTAATTTTTCCGCCAGTTCGCGCCCGCCCATCTGCGGCATCACGACATCCGTTAATAACAGATCGATTTTTTCGTTTTGCGCCGCGCAGACAGAAAGAGCTTCGATGCCGTTTTGCGCTTCGATCACGTGATAACCGCAGGCTTCCAGGATTTGGCGGCTCATATTTCTGACGAGTTCTTCATCTTCGACCAGCAGAATCATTTCCGTTCCGGTTTGAATGATTTGAGGAACTTTGTTTTCTTTAGGGCGGATATATTCCTCATCAAAATGCGGAAAGTAAATCTTAAAAGTCGTTCCTTTATCAATCTCGCTTTCAACCCAGATGTAGCCGCCCGATTGCTTGACGATCCCGTAAGTTGTTGAAAGCCCTAAACCGGTGCCTGCGCCCGGTTTTTTGGTAGTGAAAAACGGCTCGAAGATCTGTTCTTTAACTTCATCGCTCATACCGACTCCCGTATCGCTTACGGCGAGCAAAATATAGGAACCGATCTGCGTCGGAATATGGCTTTTGACGTATTCCGTATCGAGATAAACATTAGAAGTTTCAATAATAATAGTGCCGCCGCCGGGCATCGCATCGCGGGCGTTGACCACCAGATTCATAATTACCTGGGTTAATTGTCCCGAATCGGCTTCGACAAATCCCAAATTCGATTCAGGGACGATATTGAGCTGAATATCTTCACCGATCAGACGGTTAAGCATCTTGCTGATATCTATAATTACTTCATTGAGATTTAAAACCGTCGGCTTTAAAACCTGCCGGCGGCTGAAGGCTAAAAGCTGATGTGTCAGCACCGCCGAACGCTCACCGGCTTTTTTTATTTCTTCAAGATTGCGGCGCAAAGGATCGTCGGCATTTAATTTGCGGAGCGTCAGATCGCTGTAGCCGTTAATGGCGGTCAGCATATTATTAAAATCGTGAGCGATGCCGCCGGCTAATCTACCGACCGATTCGAGTTTTTGCGATTGGCGGAGCTGTTCTTCCTGATGGCGTTCCTGTTCGAGCAGCCGGACGTTTTCGACGGCGTTCGCCGCCAGATTCGCCGCCATTTGCATCGTTACGGCGTGTTCCTTCATAAAGGCAGCTAATTGATAACTCTGAATTTCAATGACACCGACCGTAATTCCTTTAATTTTCATCGGAACGATCAGCGACGAGCGCGGATCTCTGGAATCTTCATCATACCCGAAGGAAAGCTTAACTCCTTTACGCATAATGTGCTGGAAATAATCGGGAATGATCACGACCTCGCCGGTTTTAATGGCTGTTCCGGCTGCGCCGCCGCCGACCGGAACCGCTTCAAAAACGGACGTGTCGAGTTCTTCGTGGTTATACCAGATATAAACAATCTTCCGCATTTTCTGTTCCTGCTCGCAGAGCGATATCAGAATGGCATCACAGGGAACGGAGACGCGGGCAAATTCCTGAATTCCGCGAAAAACTCCATTAAGATCGCGGGCAGATCCGAGTGCCTGAGCAAGTGCCGCCAGACCTTGTACTAATCGTTCATATTCGCTGATCGCCCGACTGTTAGCTTCGGCAATCGCGGTTTCCGCTTCCTTGCGGGCGGTAATGTCCGTCGTTACGCCGCGCACGCCGATTACTTTATTTTCGCTGTTTGTAATTGTCTGTGTTTGCAGCTCGGTCCAAATAACGCGTCCGTCTTTGGCAACCAGGCGGACTTCGAACGCGATTGTCCGGTTGCCTTTGAAATTTCCGGCAACTTGCCGGAGTGCTTCTTCACGGTCTTCGGGATAAATAACCGAAAGCCAGAAACCGGGCGTTGTCAGCCATTCATTGACCGTATAACCCAGCATTTTTTCAACATAATCGCTGATAAAATTAATTTGCCCCATCGCTTCGTCAGGTTTCACCCACGTTTCCCAGACAATTCCCGGCACATTGGCGATAATGTTATTCAGACGCAGATGCTGCTGTTCGATCTGCGAAGCGAGCCGATCTTTCTCTTGTTCGGCGATTTTCAGCTTTGTTACATCGCGGAAATAAATGGAAATTCCGTCTTTGACCGGAGATGCCTGAACATCCAGCCAAACATTCTGATCCGGATAAAGTTCGGTAAAACTGACCGGAATTCTTTTTTCCATAACCTCTCGATATTTGCTGTCGAAAGCCGTATCGAGAACTCCGGGAAATTCTTCCCAAAAGTTTTTCCCGAGTAAATTTTCCCTTGACTGCTGCCAGAGGTGTTCGGTCGCCGGATTCAAATAGGTAAAATTCCAATTACCGTCAAGAACAAAGAATCCATCGGTAATGCTATCGAGAATATCGGCAATCTGCTTTTTTGATTCATTCAGTATTCTTTCATCTTCCGTCGCTCGCGTAATATGCCGGGCAACCGCATATTCTGCTCGCTTCTGCTCAAGCAAGCGTGATACTTCGGCGATCAGGCGCACCGGCTCAAAAGGAGCTTCGATATAATGGTCGGCTCCCGCTTCCAAAGCTTTAACCGCGCTTATCGCATTTTTAGAAAGATCTGAAACAAAGATGATCGGGATTTCTTTTAATCGGCTGACCGCACGAAGGCGGCGGCAAAACTCGACTGCGTCGAAATCGGAAAATATTACGTCGCTAATAATTAAATCAGGAACTTCTTTTTGGGCGATTTCCAAACCGGCAAGCCCGTTTTCTGCGGTTACTACTGCGTAACCGGCTTGATCGAGAATGACTGAATTCGATTCTAAACTGTCTGAATTATCACTGATAACGAGAATTTTGGAACTACCGTTTCGGGTTAATTCTTCGGAGAAGAGCTGAGCGGGGAATTTGGTGATTTCTGACATCGGAAGTTTCATTACTATTTTGTAAAAAAATTAAAGGCAAGAAAAAAAGTTGGCTAAACCAACCAATTATGTCGAACGGTAAAGGTGAGTAAGAATAACTATCATTGGATAATTATCAAATGTAATATAACAGATACGGAGATGAATGTCGCTTTTTTTACCGAAGAATCCGGTCATTAAATCTTTTGCCGGCAAACCTGATTTTAAGTTTTTTAATATTCGACATTTTTCTCATTCACTTGCACCGCGCGAACGACGGAATCTAAGCTGACAAAAAATCTCTACTTTTGATTCACATTTTTAATTCAAGTTTCAGAAAAATTGTGACTGCTATCACAGATTTGTGCTTTTATTCAATACTAAACTTCAAACTGAAAAAATGTTTTTATAAACCGCCTGAAATCAGTATCATCAGAGCGCAATCGGAGGCAATAACTTTATGGCTTCAACCACAAACGTCAAAGTCGCGGTGCTTGGTGCAGTTGCGATCGTACTCGGTATCTGGCTAATCTCAGGCACTCTTTTAACGGCAATCGGAAAGACCGACGACGTTCAAACGAGCGCGGTCAATACTGCGCCGACCCCGAATCCGGACGAATATGTCGGGACCGAAACCTGCGCGGCTTGCCACGACGAAGCCTTCAAAAGTTTCTCGGATACAAAACACGCCAAACTCGCCGGAGTAAAAGATTGGAAGGATAAAGTTCAGGGCTGTGAATCTTGCCACGGACCGGGCAAAGCTCATTCGGAAGACCCGACGACGACGAATATTCTTTCATTTAAGAACAAAAACGCCAAACAAATTTCCGAAACTTGTCTGGCGTGTCACGCCGGCAGGGAAGAACACAACAATTTCCGGCGCGGCGACCACTGGCGCAACAATATCGGCTGCACGGATTGTCATACGGCGCACGGAACAAATCACGATTCGGCAAAAGCCGATTCGATTACGTTGATTGGCAATGTCGCCAGACAAAAACCGAATATCGCCCGCAGCGTTATGCTCAAAGCGAGCGAACCGCAGCTTTGTATCAGTTGTCATACGGAAGTCAAAGCGCAATTCAGCAAACCGTTCCGCCACAAGGTTCTGGAAGGAACGATGAATTGCAGCGATTGTCATAATCCGCACGGCGGTGTTGAAAGCAAACAAACAAAGCTAACGATGGGAACGGATTCGGCTTGCATAAAATGTCATACCGATAAACAAGGTCCGTTCGTTTTTGAACACGCACCGCTGAAGGTCGAAGGCTGCGCCGCGTGCCATACGCCGCACGGTTCGGCAAATCCGAAAATGCTCAAACGCGCGCAAGTTCGGCAGCTGTGTCTGGAATGCCACAGCAGTATCACCGAACAATTCGCGCCCGATACGCCTTCGTTCCACAATCAGGCGGTTTTGCGATTCCAGAACTGCACGATTTGCCACGCGGCGATTCACGGCTCGAATACGAACAGTGCTTTCTTCAGATAAAGCCGGTAAAGAGGAGAAGACAAATGACTGACAAAATTATTCAAAAAAGAAAATCTGCTCCGGCAAACCAAATCATTGCCGCATTGTTTTTCGCATTCGTGGTTTTTTTCCCGGCAATGCCGGACGCGTCGGCGCAAACTCCTACGCCGACACCTGCGGCGGACGCGCCGGATTTGATCGGCGGCTACGAACTTACTTCGAGTATCGAATTCGGTTTGCGGCACGTCGAAGTAAATGGCAGCGAAAATAAATTTCGCAGCGATTTTAATTATAAATCCGGTTTTCGCGTTTTTGATACGAGCGTTTTAATTGAAGACAATCAAGACAGAAGAAAGTTTTTCGATTCCCTGCTGGTTACGTCTTCGGGCTGGGGCGCAGATCCGTCCGGCTTTTTGCGCGTTAATCTGGAAAAAACCGGAGCCTACAAGTTAGATTCAAAAGTGCGGCGCGTTGTTTATTTTAATAATTTGAATAATCACGCTCTCAATCAGCACAACGCCAACACGCGGCATAATTTCGGCGATTTCGATCTGACAGTTTTTCCGGAAAGCAAGAGTTTAAGACTGCGGTTCGGTTACGGATTTAATAAAACGGACGGCGCGGGCATTTTTACGACCCGCGCCTACAGCGATGAATTTCCGGTTTCTTCCGATACGGATAACGGTTCTTTTGATTTACGCGCCGGAATCGAAGGCAGAATTTTGGGCTTTAACTTAACGCTTTCGCAAAATTATCGCAGTTTCAGAAACGATACGAGCTATATTCTGACCGCGCCGAATCTCGGCAATAATCCGACGAACAATTCGAGACTGGCGACATTTCAGCGAACTTATCCGATTGAGGGCGATACAAACACGACATTGTTCAGCATTCAGCGCAATTTTGCCAAAAGACTGGATTTCACCGGACGCTTCGTTTATTCGGATACGGAAACGAGTTTTAATTTACTTGAAACGATCACCGGGCGCGATAACTCGAATAATACGGTTGACCTCGACCGCTTCGAAATCAGCGGCAACGCCAAACGCCCGCAGGGACGCGGCGACATCGGTTTGACTTTTTTAATTACCGATAATTTCAGAATTTCCAACACTTTCACTTACGATCAATTTAACATCAGCGGCGGCAATCAATTTTTTGAATCATTAATGCGGAGAAACGCCGCCGGAAATCCTCTGGCAACCGTTTTGTCAAGAACTCTGTCGCATCGTATGACCGGATTTCGCCGCATCATCAATACCATCGAAGCCGATTATCAGGTGCGGGATTTTATCGGTTTTAATATCGGCTACCGTTTCGGCGACCGGCGCGTCGTGTTGGAAGGTTTTGACCGAAATCTATTGACAACGGCGAATCCGTCGCTGATCGAAGAGGAATTCGATAACCGGACGAATACTTTGATCGCCGGAATGAAAATCAAGCCGACAAAAAATTGGTCAATTTATGCCGATGTCGAACACGGCGAAGCCGATAATGTCTTCACAAGGCTTTCAAATTATAAATTTACAAACTTGCGCGTGCGAAGCCGTCTGAATATCAAAGATTTTTCATTAAATCTTTCGGCGATCACCAAAGACAATGATAATCCGGCG
>JBBRVS010000248.1:0-7238 GCA_038246645.1 Pyrinomonadales bacterium | reverse complement strand
ACATTAAAGCGGATTTGCGGGATCAAAACTTGTTTTTCGATCAGAACGTCGGTCGCGCCCGGAACTGCGGCGATGACGTTGCGGATTTCTTCGGCTTTTGAGCGCAAAACACCCAGATCTTCGCCGAAAAGTTTGACGGCGATTTGAGCGCGAACGCCCGATTGCAAATGGTCTATGCGGTGCGAGATCGGTTGTCCGACGTTGGTCGAAACGCCCGGAATGACGCCGAGTTTCTCGCGTATCTCTTCGAGAATCACTTCGCGTTCACGCGCGTCTTCCTTTTTCAGATCAACGTCAATTTCCGTGTAATGAACACCTTCGGCGTGTTCGTCCATTTCGGCACGTCCGGTTCTGCGCCCCGTCGAGATTACTTCCGGCACTTCCAAAAGTAGTTTTTCGGCGATCTGCCCGATGCGGTCGGATTCGCTCAAAGAAGTTCCGGGCTGTGCCTGAATATTTATCGTCAGAGTTCCTTCGTTAAATTCGGGCAAAAATGCCGTGCCGACAAACGGCAGAGTCGAAATGGCGATCAAAAACAACGCGGTCGCACCGCCGATGACGAGCCACGGATGACGAATTGTGCGGCGCAAAATCTTCTCGTCCCATTTTTTTAGGAATCTTACAAGAAAGCTGTCTTTTCCCTCGCGCATCGCCTTCATTTTCGGCAAAAGATACGACGCAAGTACGGGCGTTACAGTCAGGGAAACAAACAGCGACGCGACGAGCGCGGTAATATAAGCCAAACCCAAAGGCGCGAGCAGTCTGCCTTCGACACCCGAAAGCGCGAACAAGGGAATAAAAACGAGCGCGACGATGATCGTCGCATAGACGATTGACGAACGGATTTCGAGGGATGCGTGATAAATGACTTCGAGCGGCGGGCGCGGTCTTTCGGCGTTGCGGTTTTCCCGCAAACGCCTGAAAATGTTCTCGATGTCCACAATCGAGTCGTCCACGAGTTCGCCGATGGCGACCGCCAATCCGCCTAAAGTCATCGTGTTGATCGAAATATCAAAGGCTTTGAAAATCAGAAATGTCACGACAAACGACAGCGGGATCGCCGTCAAAGTAATAAACGTCGTGCGGAAATTCAGCAAGAATAAAAATAAGACGATGACGACGAGAATTGCGCCGTCGCGCAATGCTTCGATGACGTTTGAAATTGACGTATCAATAAAATTCGCCTGCCGGAAAAGATTGGCGTTGATCTCGATGTCGTCCGGCAAATTCGCCTGTAATTCTTTGACCGCGGTGTCAATCTTTTCGGTTAATTCCAGTGTCGAAGTTCCGGGCTGTTTCTGGATTGACATAATCACGGCGGGTGTTCCGTTTGAACCGGCATCGCCGCGTTTGATCTTCGCGCCGAATTCGATTTTTGCTACATCGCCGACCTTGATTGCCGTGTTGTTGCGGTAAGCGACGACCGTATTTTTCAGTTCGTCAACCGAATAAAATCTGCCCAAGTTGCGGACGAGATATTCCTGCGATTGTGCATCAACAAAGCCGCCCGTCGAATTCGAGTTCGATTTTTCGAGCGCGGCGGAAACTTCTTCGAGCGTTACGCCGAACTGCTTGAGTTTTTCCGGAGTTACGAGAACTTGATACTGCTTAACGCCGCCGCCGATATTGATGATTTGCGCCACGCCCTGAATCGTCAAAAGACGCGGGCGAATCGTCCAATCTGCCAGCGTGCGAACGTCGAGCGGACCGGTTTTTCCCGATTTCGATTTGACGGAAACGAGCATAATCTCGCCCATAATCGAAGAGATCGGCGCAAGACTCGGCAAAACTTCCGCCGGAAGCTGTTCTTTGGCTTGCGAGAGCTTTTCGGCGACGAGCTGACGGTTGCGGTAAACGTCCGTTCCCCAATCGAATTCGACGTAAATTACCGAAAGTCCGATGCCGCTTTGCGAACGCACGCGCGACACGCCGGGAACACCGTTCATCGCCGTTTCAATCGGAAAAGAGACGAGCGTTTCGACTTCTTCCGGCGCTAGTCCGTTCGCTTCGGTCAAAATTGTTACCGTCGGTTTATTCAAATCCGGCAAAACATCAACCGGCAGATTTATCGCCACATAACTTCCCCAAACGAGCAGTAAGGAAGCTATCGCCACGACGATCAGGCGGTTTTGCAGAGAAAATTTTATTATCTGATTAAACATTTATACTTCTTAAACCGAACTTTCGGAACAATTTTTTAGAGTTTTCAGCCACAGATTTTCACAGATAAACTCAGATATTTTTTGATAAATGAAATCTTGATTTTTACCTTTTCGACCGTGTTTATCGGTGTCCATCTGTGGCTAAAATAATTATTTCTTACTCTCAAGGTCTTGTATCAAAAATTTCATCTCATCAATTTCCTTGCGCTGCGCTTCGATAATGCTGTCGGCGAGTTTCCGCACGCGCGGATCGGAAATATTGGCGCGTTCGCTGGTAAGAATCGCTATCGAGTGATGCGGGATCATCGCTTTCATCCAAGAAACGTCTTCGACCGTCGCCTGACTTCGCACGAGCCACAACGCGCCCGCGAAAACGACGATGCTGCCGATGATAATCGCGGTATTGACCTTTTTGTTTTTATACATATTGAGCATAAAAAGCAGCATTATCACCGCCATTGTCGCGCCCATTACGAACATCATATAAAAGCGCGTTTCGCTGAAATAAACGTGGTCTAAAGCGTATGTGTTGAGATACATCAAAATGAACATCACAATCGTCGAAGTGCCGACCATCGCGCAGAATCTCGCGTAACTGCCCGACATCATCTGCTGTTTGTCCTTTTCCATCCTGTTTCCCGTGTCGTTTTTGGTCATTTCGTCTTTTGTTCGGGTTTCATTTTTGATTTTTACCTCGTCTTTCATATTTGTTTCCTCCTTGTTTATTGCTGTTTCTTAGCATTCGGTCTTACTGCACCAAAATTTTTCCTTTCAACATATCCATTCCGCAGGCGAAATTCAGCGTTTTGCCTTTTAGATTTTCGGGCAAATCTACCAAAACCAATTCGCCGACGGGCAATTGTTTCTTAATATCCGAGTCTTTAATGACAATCTCATTTCCGCAGTTTTCCGAATCGGTTCGCAAAAATGCGAGTTTAGAATATTTGCTTCTGTCTAAAGTTATTTCTCCGGGCGTAAATCCGGCTTTACTGACCGTGATTTTATAAGCGTCTTTCGGGATTTCCGTGTTTTGTGCTGTTTTCGACGCATCCGCCGGAGCAATATTCAAAACAAATGGCACGGTGATAACTTTGCCCTTTCTTTGAAATTGTCCCCACAATTTATACAACCCGGCAGTCAGAAATTCGGTATGAGCCATCACCGCCGGAGTTTCCGCGTCTTTCACATTCGGTTTGACATCCATGTCCATATCACCGTGTTTGTCGTTGCGATCGGAATGCCCGCCCGTGCCTTTTGTTTCGGTCATTTTACCTTCCATCGCATGCGCGTGCAAAAACTTAGTGGTGTCTTCGCTGATGATGACAAAATGCGCCATCGCGCCCAAATAAGGCTCTAGATCGGTAACGGTTTTGCCGTCCGCGTCTTTAACGAAAAAGTTCAGCGTGATGCCTTGGGCGGCTTTCAAGTCTTCGCCCGCTTTCATCGTAAAGGTCAGACCGTCAACCGTTTTTGTAAATTCCTTGTCGGCGACAAGCGGCGTTTTAGCGCGTTTTTCTCCACCTACGGATACGTCAAAAACATTGACGATCTGCGGCGAATTTTCCGGCGTGAAATCGGCGTAAAGTTTATAAACTCCGCCCGCCGGAAATTTGTAATCGAGCTTAAAACCGCCGTCCGTCAGCTTTTCCGGGTGAACGTGATCGAAAAACGCCAGATCGTCGGAAACAACTAAAAGATGAATCAATTTTTCGTGAACGACTTTCAGTTTATCAAACGGTTTTCCGTCCTTATCTTTGACCGAAAAACTCAGCGAAACATCCTGATTTGCATTAACTTCCCGGGGCGTGACTTTTAATTCCATCGCGTAACCGGCGTTTTCAGTAAGTTCCGTGCGCTTGATTTCGCCCGCTTTCGCCGTTTCGCCGGTTTCCGTATTCGCTTCGACATTCGATTTTTCCGCCGTCGTTTGATTACAACCCGCAAAAACGAGCGCGATTGTCGTAATTGATAATATTGCGATTAAAAATGTTGATTTCATATATTTTTTTGCTCTCTACTTATTAAAATTTTCGATAAACTATTTAAGAATTATTGCCCGCGGAATACGCGGAAAGACACGGAAAACTATATTTATGACTTTCGTCTGTGTCCGTTGCTTTATTTTTCCGCGTTCTTCCGCGTATTCCGCGGGCAAAAAAATCTTCTCTATGCCGTCGGTTGTGTCGAACGAAGCTGATAAATGCCTTCGGTAACGACTCTTTCGCCCGCCTTCAAACCCGTTTTAACTTCGTAATAATCCGCGCCTTCCGTGCCGAGGGCGACGGCGCGTTTTTCAAATGTTTCGCCGCCGTCAAAGACGAAAACGAAGGTTTGCCCCTGTTCGGTAATCACCGATTGTTTCGGCACAACTAAAATTTCGCGGTTTCCGGTTGTGTCAATTGTAATCTCGACAAACATCCCGTCGCGTAAGCGGTTGAGCGGATTTTTCACCTCGTAAATCACGGAAACGGTGCGCGTGTTCGGGTCAACCGTCTGCCCGACGGAAACAAGTCTGCCGTCGCCGTCCGGCGTTCCAGCCGTATAAATTTCGCCGCTTAACGCCGCGTTTGTAAAACTCGCCCGTGTCGAATCGCGCACGGCGGGCAGATCCCGCTCGAAAACCTGTGCTTCGATCAAAACGGTGTTCAGATTAACGATTGAAGCGATTGCAATTCCCGCTTCGATTTGCTGACCACTCGTCGCTTTTATGTCGCTGATAAGTCCGGTCACGGGCGCGGTCAGCGGAAAAGTTTTATTCGGTTGATTAACCTTCGGTGAGCGAAAAATATTTTGTCCGGCGTTTGTCTGCTTGATTTGATTGTCGAGCAGTTTGACTTGCTGTTCGGCGGACGCGACTTCCTGTTCGGCGACTTTGACCGCCGTCATCGCTTCTTCCAGACGTTTCCGCGGCACGGCGTTTACTTCAAGCAAATTTTCCGCCCGCCGCTGTTCTCTCTCGGCTTGCGCAAGCTGTGTCCGCGCCTGATTTGCCCTGGCGCGTTGCTCGGCTTGCTGTGCTTGTAATTGCAAAACCGAGTTTTTAATGTCCAAACGTCTTGCTTCGATTTCGCGCTGCTGCGCTTCGACTTCCAACCGCTGTGATTCGAGTTCGGTTTGACCGGAAACGTCCAAAACCTGTTCGACATAACCGATCTGCTCACCGCGTCCGACCGCCGAACCGATTGTCAAACCTGCCTTTAACACGATTCTGCCCGAAACCGGCGGCGTGACAATCGCCTGCGCGTCCGGCTTCGCTTTGACCGTTCCGGTCGTTTTCAAACCGGCGGTAATATTGCGCGTTTCGACTGGTTCGGTTTTTATGCCGAACAGAATTTGCGATTCTTTCGGAATCGTCAAACTTGCGATCAAGTTCGGATTTGCCGTTTTGGTATTTGCCGATTCGCCCGTCGGATTAAACGCGCCCAAAACTCTCGCCTGACGCGGAGGCACAATGTAAGCTAACGCGAAAGTTCCGAAGGCGAAAAAAATTACGGCAAGAGCCGCCAGCGGCGCGACTCTTTTAATTTTTCGCTGCCGGTTTTCATCATTTCTGACTTTGTAAAAAACCAGTCCAACCGTTCCGAAACTCAAAATGCTCAAAACCAATAAGCCGAGCCAAAACGTCCATCTGATTGGCGCAGACGTTACGCTGACGGGAAAATCGGCGGAAACCTGGCGATTGTCTTTTATAGTTACAAAAAAGACGAATTTAAAATTTCCCGCGCCGGAAAATTCGTAATCGGCTTTATAAAATCCATCTTCAAATGTGGCAGGAATATTTTCGGCAACAATCGCGCCGTCAGCATTCGTGACGTTCAATGAAACGGCGGCATCTTCAATGACGACGGGTTCATTTGTGCCGAAACCGCCTTCGACTTTTTCCGCTAAACTAAGCGCAATCTGCACCAGTTCGCCCGTGCGCGGATCAGCCGGAAAGTGTTCGAGCTTGAAATTGAAATTTCCGGCTTCAGATTCGATATTGCGCTCGGCGCGGGCGATTGTTGCCGTCGCCGTTGTGGTTGTTGTCGTCGTTGTCGGCTTCGCTTCGCTGTGATCTTCGCCCTCGTGCGCGGAAACAGTGAGCGGTAGGCAGTAAGCAGTGAGCAGCAGCAATAACACTACCCTGACTGCCGACTTTGAACTTTGAACTTTGAACTTTGAATTCATTTTTATTAGTGTGAATGTGCCGCGCCGTATAGCGTCTGCATCGTCAAAGAATCAATCCGCACGGCTTGGGCAATCGCTTTCGCCGTCGCTTCATCCACTCCGTTTGCCTTCACATCGCCGCCGACCGCAAATTTATCGTCGTGTCCTTTTCCGGCAAATTGTTTCAGAAAATCTTCGGACACGCCTTCGGCGTGAACGACTTTGATCGTCGGCATTCCGTCTTTGTTTTCGTAAACGATTACGATGTCTTTGCCGTCGGCTTTAACGACCGTCGCTGCGCCGACCTGCGTTCGTTTGCCGTCCTTCGTGGCAAATGCTAAATAAGAATGATGATCGGTATCGGGAACTTTTCCGCCCGTATCTTTTTCGATGTCGGTAATCGCGCCCGCCGGAATGTCTTTATGCTGTTTGGTAAAAGATTGCGCGTCGGAAAAAACCGCCTTGACGTTTGCCGGAGCATCTTCGTCTTTATTAGCGGCATTTGCCGGAGCGTTGTTCGCCGCCGTCTGATTTGAAGTGTTAGCTTTGTTGGTTGTCGGCGTATTTGATGCTGATGAGCAAGCCGCCGCCAAACCGATTGCCAAACTTAAAAGTCCGATCGTTAAAATAGTTGATTTTTTCATTTTCTTTATTCCTCTGCTTTCTTTTTTCTACTGCTCTTTCAAAATTTCCGCGCTCGATGAACCGCTTTTTTTCGGTATCGAAACCTTCTGAATCGAATTCAAAAATTTCTCGCGGTCAATCTGCGTCGGAACTAAATTTTTGTCCGGCAAAACCGAATCTCTGATTGAAGAAAACCCGTCCGGTGGAATCGTCGCGCCGAGTGCCGCTTCGAGTTCCGCCAAAGCCGCGTAATAATCGCGCAAAGCCTGATTGTAGCCGGTGATATTTTCCGCCAAACGCCGCTGT
>JBBRVS010000247.1:0-7253 GCA_038246645.1 Pyrinomonadales bacterium | reverse complement strand
TGAAATAAAGACAATCCTCTTCCAAAACGGCTAATGCCGTCAAAAGATTGTTTGATTCGGGATGTTCGGGAATCAGTTCGAGTTCGAGAAATTCGGCGGCGAGATTGACAAAATCTATCGCCGGAATTAATTCGGTTTCCTCGAGGTTTGATGCCGCGCAGACTTCCCGTCTTAAATTTTGTGCGGTATCGCGGATTTTTTGCCAGTGAGACATAGTGTTTTTAGATTTTTAATTGGACAAAATTATAATTGTGAAAAGTTTAGCCACAGATGTTCACAGATAAACTCAGATGATAAGAATTAGATAAAAAACGATCTGAATGAAAAATCATAAAAATATCTTGTGTTAATCTGTGTAAATCTGTGGCTAAAACCTTCTTTCGTTCTCGTCCGACCGTTTACATTTTCGGATTACTGAGAATCCAATTTTAGATTTTTTATGAGTTTATGCAGCACTTGTTTTACATTTCGAGCAGCCGTTGTTTTTCTTCGTTCGATAGTTGCTGATCTTCGCGCACGGCTTCAATAAAACTTTTCGGTTTTAATTCTTCCGGTCTTTCCGTCGCCTTAAAACTTGCATTTACAGGACTAACTGCTGATTGATTGAGATAATTTGCGACCAATTCTTCGCCTGTTTCTAATACTTGCGCGACTTTTGCGATCACGTTTTGCGGAATCGTCGCAAAATCGAGTCGCCGTTTTTCTAAGTATTGAACAAGCGAAACGCTCAAACCCAAAGCGGCGGCGAATTTCGAGCGGTTCATTCCTTTAGCTTTTGCCGCGTCGGTCAAACTTTCCAAAGAATTTTTGTTTTCACTTAAAACCGCCCGCAGATTTTCCATTCCGATCTGCTGAAATCGCGCATCTTCGTTGGCGGACATTTCCGCTTCAGGCGCGTATTTTATAACGGCGCGGGCGGCGGCGAAATCTTTCAGATCAGCGGCAAACTGCGGATATTTTTCCGCCATTTGTTGCATAATCGCCTGATCGAAGCCCTGCGGCGCGGCGAGCGCGTATTCTTCCAAAACGTCGGTTAACATCATTTCGTTCATCGTTTTGTTTCTCCCTTGTAATCTGCCAGAGTCAGGCGCATTTCCTTGATCCAATTTCTAATCGTGCGCGAACTGACACCCAGATGTTTGCTGATCGTCAGCTCATTTTCATCCTTGCTTTCGATCTGAAAACCGTCAAGCATCATCGCGGCGACCGTTTGATGATTGGTTGATAATTTTCTCAAACCTTCTCTGATAATCATTTGCTGTTCACTGGAAATATCTCCGAGAGCTAAATTTTCAAGTTCATTTCCGCCCGTTTCATCATCATTCTCGCGCGGCGTTTCAAGAAATTCCTGATCGCGCTTGATCGCTGCGAGATTTTGTTTCCAGACGGATTTTGCTTCCGAAACCACAAACGAGCCGAACTGCACCTGCGCGAAATCCGCTTTGTCCGAGTTTGTATCAATAAGTTTTCTTACAATTGCCATTTCTATTTTCTGACCGAAATCTTCAAAACCCGCTTGTTCCTTAAAGTTTGAGCGAAATTTCAAAAAAAGTTTCCAGATGCGCCGATTGAGTTCCAAATAAATCTGATTAAAAAGTTCATCATTGCCTGACCTTCGAGATTCACGAAACAGATAAACGAGTGTTTCATCGAGCAGATAATCCGCTTCATCGCGCCGCTTGCCGCCGTCCAGCATTTCCAAAATCTGCGGCTTTTCGAGCGTCGTTATTTTTTCAATTTGCAGTTGCGTTTCTGCCCGGCGAACATAAAGTTCGCCCTGTCTTGTTCGTTTCGTTAAAGGTTTTATGTCGGTTGAGTCTGTTTCGCGCGCGTTCATCAAAACTCTCCTGTTAATTAAATGAGTTGAAAATCGGAAAATCGGAAAAATTATTTCAATTGTGAAACATTATTCGTTCAATACTACCTTTTGGAGAAGCATTTGAGTATTTCCGTAGAACGGAACATCAGTTTCACCCAAAATACCTGTCGGAAGCGTTGCGATTTCAGCAACATTTTCCATCGGCACCAAAACAATCTTAGCTCCATTTTCAGAAAGTAAAGTTGTCTTATCGGCAAAATTTGAGGCTCTTTCAATTGCACCGCCGATTGAGATGTTTCCGAGAACGCCCAAACCGCTTTTAAGATTCTTTTTGTATATTGCTGAAATAATTGCTACGTAAACTGCCGCGCCGATACCGCCGCTGATATATGCGCCCAAAAGATTACTGATCTGAATGTTTAGATCAAAACTGCTGAGCGAATGTTGTTCATTAAGTATCGTCTTTTCATTAGCGCGCAGATAGTTATAGGTGTTTTTTATATTTTCCTTAACTTCCTGCGAACTCGTGCCGGTGACATTTAATTTTCCCGAACCTTTGAGGGCAACGACTTCGACCTTGACCAACGCGACATTTTCGCCGTCGCTGGTTGCCGTGTAACAAGTTCCCGGTGGCAGCGGGTTACTTTCGATTAGTGCGGATCCGCGTTCTTCGGGCAAACCGACAAATATTTCTTCCTGTGTTTCTTTATCAATATAAGAAAAATTCGTGTCCCAAAATTCCATCCCGCCGATGCGTTTCAATTGTTCTTTAACGCGGCGGCGCATCTCCATTGCAAAAACCAGATACTCACGAATATCTTCTTTCGTATAATTTCCGTCAGGGTGCAGAAGTTTGATATATGCTGAAATAGTTTTACGAACGGATTTTGAATCTCTCTGTTTGAGATGTGTCCCCAAAATAAAGTATTTATCCAGAGCGTCAGTATAAGTAGATTTACGTTGCGCTTTTAATGTTTCGGAGAAAAAGTCCGTTGAAAAACCGAAATTATTGGTGAAGTTTTTCGGACTGAATTTACTGATCTCCCAACCCGGCAAAAAGAAATTTATTCTGTCCAAAAAAGCTGTATCAAAATTTACCTCATCGGAGAGCGGACTGAAAAGATGCGAAGTTTGCAGAACGGTTTCGACGGGCTGGTTGATATTGCCGTTGAGGATGATCGAAGCCTGTCCGGTAATTTCGCCGCCTTTACCGGCGCGTGAAAACGAACCGGATTCCATATAATCCTTCATCAGCGGAATTGCATCGCGGTCCTTAAATAATTTATCGGTGCTTTCGTCAAAACAGATCGCGTCCCATTCTCCGACTGCACCGACTCTTCCCGTCGTGTTATTGACAAAAAGTTTCGCAACCGTGCCTTGTCCGCCCGAAATTAAAATTGCATACGGTGTGAGTTCCTTATAAACGTAAGATTTCCCTGATGATCGAGGACCGAGTTCGACCATATTAAAATTTGCTTCAACCAGCGGAATCAGGCGCGAGAGCAGAAGATTTAACTTTCGTTTATCGAAACCTTCGCTTTGCGGCTCATATCCCGCACTTCTAAGCAATAAGGTTTTCCATTCCTCTTTAGAAAATTCTTTTCTCTTTTCGACGATTTTTTCGTTATCGAAACTTGAAAGCTGAATTGGTTTAATGTCGCGCACGACAAACGGGTAAACGGTATTTCCGATGGTAATCAGTGGATCGTATTCCATTTCGATAATCGCCCAGATGCCGCCGAGCAGAACCTTTTCGTGTTTTCTTACCAGATCGTCGCTGATGTTGGCTTTCCGCATATTGCTGTTGCTCACCGTTGCCCAATAACGGTCGCGCTGCGGGTCGAGATCAACCGAGATTTTATCAATGATTGTGTAACGCCCTTTTTCGCGGAGTTTTGATTGAATCAGACTGCTTTCTTCCGGGTTGACGTAATGATCGCGGAGAATTTTTTTGACGTTTTCGATCCCTTCGTTGATTTTTTCTTCGTCTTCGGTGCTGCAAGTATTGGCGAGAAGGTATTCGAGAACAAACGCGGGAACATTCGCGCCGCCTTTGATGATTCCGACGAGGTCTTTTTTGACGACGAATCCCCGAAAATGTTCGAGTGCTTTTTTATCTAACTCATCGAGTACAATCATATTTATAAAAGTCCTCCCAAATCGCGGAGATTCGTCTGTTTTATCATTACTTTGTCAATTTGTTCTTTGGTGTCGGCATCAATTAAAACCGCTTCAACTTCCTTGTGCTGGTTGAATGAAAAATCAAGCGATTGTGCTTCATTGGTTGCCATCGTGAAGATGTTGCTGCTTTGATAATTTACGCCGCCCGCGTAAAGCAAAATCTGCACTTTTCTTTGCGCCGAAAATAAATCGGCAGCTTCCGAGTCCGCCTTTAATTTTACCGCAAACTGTTCACCCGTTACTTCGCTTAAATCCTTTTTGTTGCTGATTTCGATTTTCAATCCCGAAGACGCTACCTGAACCTTGCTGAATGTAAATTTCGGAATGATAATTTCCTGTGGCGTGAAACCGCCGTGCGCGAAACCGTATTTGCCTTTTGACTTGAACGGACGATGTGAGCGAGCGGCATAAACATAATTATATTCTCCGTAAGGCGCAGCAAATTCAAATAAATTCGGGTTCGTTTGCTTTTCGACTGCACGAAAATATCTCTCAACTACATGGCTTTTCCCAACCGCATTGGCTTCGATCTTGTCGGCTTCGTCGAGTAGTCCGGTCAAAACGAAACCGTGATCTGTGACAAGATGAACATTCTTGTACCCCATATTCAAGAGCAGAGAGATTTTATCCTTCAAAACCTTCTCCATTTCGGCGAATAATTTAATCGCGCCGTGTTGAAGTTTTTCGCCGGCATCATCAATGTCTTTATAGCTTAAAACCAAATAATCGGCATCAACGCCGTAATGTAGATTTTCGAGATCGAGATAAGCAATTGATTTACCTGTTATGGCAGACAAACGCGTTTCTCTTTCTTTCTTGGTCGCTAAAACTTCGTTGTTTCCGACGTACATTGCGCTCATATTATGTTCGGTTTCCGACGGCATATCGGCGAGCATTACCTGTTTTTCGATATTGCATTGACCGTCCAATTGCGACGCGACGTAATTGGCGATTTCGTAACTTACACCGTCGCCGACGATGACGGCGGTTTTTGGTTTGGCTGTTTTGAACAGATAGACCAAATAACCTTGTTGATTGGTTTTATAATCTCTTGAATAATCGAACCACCTTTCTAACAGTTCGTGGTTGAAACTTTCATAACGCTCCTGAAGAGGGCGAATGACATTTTTGTTTGGCAGAAAATCCATATACAAATATCTGATCGCGCGGTCAACAGGCGCAAATTTTTCGATGTAAAAATTTACCACCGCATTAAAGTTATTGCAGGAATCGAGCGGTTTGGTGTCAAATTGCAAAAGCGTCAGAACATAATTCCACCATGACGGCACAAATGCCTTTGCTTTTCCCGAAGAGACGCGCAAATTTATTTTGGTGAGCTTTTCCGCGACGTAAGATTTATCGCTTAGATTTTCGGTTAATTGGCGCAGAGCAATATTGTCTAACTCTTTGAAACAATGATCGGGATGCGCCTTCCAAGGATTGCTTGCGCCGCTCAAATTGTAGTTATGAATGTATCCTTCAAGCGACGGTCGGTAAGTTTCGCTGTCCGCCCATCGGTAATAAAGACTCAATAGATTCGGCACGACTTCGTTGTTCAGCAAACCGTCAAACAACCTTTTCGTCACTTCTTCGGCGAGCGTTTTGGCGGGTTTCGCCATATACGGCTGACCGAGAAGTTCAAACAGTTTTTCCTCAAAAAGCCTTCTGACATCTTTTTCCAAATCGCCCATGTAATTTTCGGGATTATTGAGAAACGGCAGCAGTTCATCTTCCAGATTTACAAGGTCTTCCAAATTTTGCAGAACCTTTTTCCACCACGCCAAATCTTTGCCGATTCCTAATTTGGCGGCGGTCAAAAGCATCGGATTGTCGAAACTGACTTGCAGATTCGTGTGCGTGAACAGTTTTTTCTTGAGCCATTCGCCCGGATTTGTCAGATCGAGAGTGCCGTGCGTGTAGCAGTAATCAAACAGAAACGAAAGTTTTTCCGGCGGGCGCGTCGCGTAGAAAACGACCGGCTTGGCGGCGTGTTCGGTTTCGGCTTCGTAACGCAGAAATAATTCTTCTTTGACCTGCTGCCAGCGTTCTTTGAGATCGCCGTCTGTTTTCAGCACTGTAATGTCTTTGTCTTCGAGCAGAGAAACCAAAAAACCGCACTGCGCCGACGGATCAACGATCACGATGCGGTTGCGGTGCGCGAGGAGTTTTTCAACGTCTTGTATAAACCAATTATCTGTCATCTTTTTTTTTTACATTCCGGCGAGAAAGGCTTTTCCGGCTTCGGTTATCACATATTTATTGTCGGGATCATTCGGTGTTTCCGGGTTCGTAAAAGCAATCAATCCGGTTTGTCTTAATGGTTTAATATAGTTATCAGTAAATGTAGTTCGATTTTTGTAACTTAACCATCCTAATAATTCTTTCATTGTCGCCGGCTTTGTCGTCAGGCTCAAAATGCCTATTAAATACCAATACTTTTTCTGGAGGAGGTTGACACCTTTTTCAGCCCAGCTTGACACCTTTTTTATTTCGGAATCTTCAAATACCTGATTTTGCGGGACTTGTAACTCCGCGAGGTTGACACCTTTTTGGTGCCAGCTTGACACCAAATGCAAAATCAGGTCTTCCCACGAGGCATCAGACAAAGCAGACGGCAGAGCAACCGAAGCCAAACCTTTTTGCAGATGCGGCAATGTTTCATCAGGCAGATCGAGCCATTTTTGAAATGTTTCGGCAAAATCTCCGAGCGTTTTCCATTGAAGCGGAATAATGGTTTTGAATGTTTCGTTTTCGACAAACAGCGGTTTTGCGCCCGGGACGTAGAGCGGCAGAAATTTGTTTGTGTTGCGGACGCCCGAACCGATTTCGTCAGTCCAGCCGAACGCGGTGAAAAATTTACGGATGTTCGGGTTTTTCGGGAACGGATTAAAACTTTTCGGGTCAATCAGCCCGTGAAACAGCGGTTTGTTCGGATTGGTGATCGTTACTTCCGTTGCGCCGATTATCAGATCGGTAGAAAGTGCGCTCGTATATTCGCGGTGGACGATGACGTTGCCGACGACTTCGCGGAAGATTTTGTCGCGTAGATCAATTCTTTGGTCGCCTTCGAGATAGAATTTTTCGGGCAGATGTTTGTTGATAAAACCTTTGAGTTTCAGATAAGTGTCAATCAAATTCGTGCGAAGCGTCAGACGGTCATCCCAGCGGTCTAGGTTTTTGATTCGCACCATCGCTTCGGCTTTGTAAGCGGGAAGAATACTTTGAATCGTCGCGTCTTTCCCGAAGATCAACG
>JBBRVS010000246.1:0-7272 GCA_038246645.1 Pyrinomonadales bacterium | reverse complement strand
TATGGTCAGGACTTAGTAAAAAAGATTAAATAACATGCCCCAATTTGCAATATTTCGGTTTAGCCGCCCGAAACGGCGATATTATTCCCCGCTTCGCCGCCCACGATGCAAAACGTGGGCGGCGAAGCGGGGAATAATACCGGCGGTTTCACCGACTAAGAATTAAATTTATTGTGGAGCATCTTATTTAATTTCATTTACTTATGGCATTTGTTTCAACGATTGCCTTCGTTATCGTTCAGATGCTGCAGGTTTTTGGTGTTTTGGGTTATCAATTGGACGAAATTTTGATTTATGGATTTTCTCTTTGCATAGTTATCCCTTTTTTGGTTGAAATGCTTGCGCTTTACCATTTAACACCGGAGGAGAAAAAGTTTTGGAGTCACGCGGCTCTTATCTTTACGGTTTTGTATGTCGCATTCGTGACCGCTAATTATGTTGTTCAATTGGCAACCGTAATTCCGATGACACTCAAAGGAACTGCCGACGAAATTCAAATTCTCAAACAAACTCCGCACTCCCTCTTTTGAAACTTTGATGCCATCGGATACATATTTATGGGAGAAGCAACCTTATTTGCTGTGCCCGTATTTGAAAGACAGGGATTTCAATGATTTGTCAAATATGATTTTCGTCCAAAGTCTAATTTGATAGTTTTCATTGAAAATGGTTTTTTGATCCCTTCTTTGATCTCTGCTTGATGAGCCATTCCTCTGGCAAAATTAACACTCGTCAAGGCTGTGTTCCAATGGAATTTGAAGCAGAATTGAAAATTAAAAATGGAGGAAAGACAGAGAGTTTTTTGTCTATTTAAACTTGACCATATCAGCTTATCCCGACCCTCTTTTTTTGGCGCGAAAATAATCTGAAATGTTTTTTCCGAATTGTCTTATCAATGTGGAAGATGAAACTAATTTGATGAATTAGTTGACTTAAATTGATGAAACAAAACTTAAATGAGGTATTTATGACAAATTCCGAGCAAGACATCTTAGTTTGTTTTTCATGTTTAGCTCGGAATGAATATTTGGCAGATCTTTGTGAAATTTGTGGCGCACAGCTCGGCGCAACCTCACATCTTGATCCGATAAAAATAAATCGAACTGAATCCTTTCTTTTGCAAAAAGCAGTTTCGGAGCGACCGAAATTTATAGTTTTGCTAGATATTCGGATTCTATGTTTGCCCGTTTTTTTAATAACTGCCGCAATAGCGACGAAGGAGATTTTCTATGGAAAGGGATTTTCCGGCTTTATCTTTTTCTAGGTTGGAACCGCTCTTGCTTTTGCAATGGGCAAAATTCTGCTCGTCGTGACGAAAAACTATTTCACGATGCCCGATGTAAGGCGTAGCGAAAATGCGGGCGTAATAAGTATTCAGTAAATATAAATAAAGCCGGGTAGTTATAATAACAAAGCAGGAGAAAATTATGAAAAAGAAATTTATTTTGATATTTGCATTTTTGCTTGTTTCCGGTTTCGGATTTCAAAGCGTTTCGGCGCAGTTTAATATCAAAATTCCGAAAATCAACAAACCGAAAACCGAACAGCCGAAAACTGATAAACCGAATACAAATTCGCCTACGTCTAACAACGCGAAACAGAACGAAAATCGCTCGGCACAGACCGATTATTTGACCGACCCGGAATTTCCGAAAACTCCGCAATTCCTGCTCGAAACGCTGGAAATCAAGGCTCACAACGAATGGAAATATGTGAAAGCACCGACGCAGAATGATTATTCGAGTTGGATTCCGCAAGTCAGTTTCGACATTATGTATGCCGCCGGTTCGCCGAAACTACGTTACGTGGCGGAATGGTTTAACCCGGACGGTTCGCTCTGGTTTAGCGAGCCGCTTGAATTTAATAGTTCAGGCGATTTTCCGAATTTCAGAAGCCCGTATGAAAGCGTTGACATCAATCCGAAAGCCATAATCGCCGTCGGAACTTACGGCTTGAAAATCACGGACACGAAAACGAGTCAGACGGTTTTTCAGGGTAAATTCAATGTCAAAAAAATGTTGCCCGATCCGAAATTGAAAAACAAAAATTTGTTTTATGTCGAAAACGATTGGAATCTGCCAATCGGTTACGTCGGATTTGCGAAAAACTATACCGATTACGAAATTCACACGCGCCCGAGAGCCTTTTTCTGGTTCAAAGGCATTCCCGACACGGGGCAGATGGAAGCCGAACTTTATTTGAACAATCAACGCGTCGCCACGACCGACAAAGGCGGCAATATTAACAAACTGGCGGAACGCGGCGAAAAATGCTTTCTCGCACGCGATACCTGCGCTCACAGTTTAATCAGTTTCGAGTGGGAAAATTTCGTTGTTGATAATGCGCCGTCAGCCAGACAAAACAATCCGAACGGATATTTTACCAACGATCATCCGGGCGAATACACGATCAAGATTTACTACAACGGCGATCAGGTGCGCGAAGCAAAATTTACGATTAACGCAAAAGGAAGAATTGCCCGCAACGCTTTTTCCGAACAGATTTATCTGAAGGATTACCGCGTCATCGTTCCCGTGCAAATTATGGGAATGGCGGATAAATACAACGCGGCTTCGTGGAAAACGGATGCGTTTTACGGCAATTTGCTGAAAGGTTTTGTCGCACCGTAAAAATTAAAAATTTAAGAAATGGAGAAAATGAAAATGAACAAATTTACGTTTATAACAATAGTGTTTTTTATTGCATTCGGAGTGTCGAGTATTTCGGCGCAGTTTAATATTAAAATTCCGAAAATCAATAAACCGAAAACCGAACAGCCGAAAACGAACGAAGGTAATTCCGGTGCGAATCAAAATTCGGGAATGAGATCGAAAGATTCGGCAGGTTTTATGGCGAAACCGAGACCGACGAATGTGCCGGTTTTGCTCAAGGATTCGATTAACATCATGGTTACTACCAGCAATAACTATTGGAAAACTCCGAATGAACAGAATCATTCAAGTTGGATGCCGCGGATTCAGTTCGGGCTTTTTTACGATGAAAGCGAAAAGATTCACCATAAGGTCGAGTGGCTCAAGCCGGACGGTTCGCTCTGGTTCAGCCAACCGGTTGAAGACCGGCAAACCCGTTATACGAGCGAGATTGCTAATACGCAAGCAACCGATGCCGCCGGAATTTACGGTGTGCGGCTGGTCAATTCAAAAACTAAGGAAGTTGTTTTTCAGGGGAAATTCAAAGTCGGCAAAATAATGTTCAATCCGGGCGAGCCGCGTTATAAAAATCAGGCGATGTTTTATGTTGACAACGATTGGAGTTTGCCTGTCGGCTACGTCGGATTCGATTGGAACGATTCGTGGGATTACGATCCGAGTCCGACGGTTTATCTGTGGTTCAAAGGTGATCTGAAACGTGAAGATTTTGAAGCGCGACTGTTTTTCAACAATCAGCAAGTTACCTCGACCGACGACGGCGGGATAATTACAGACGGCAGCACTTTTGCCGAAAAGCGCAATCCCGACAGTTGTTTTGAAAACACGGAAGTCTGCCGCTACACGCTTTGGAATTTTAAGTGGAAAAATTTCCGCGTCGAAAGTTTCGATCCGGTCGAACATAAATTGAGTTCGGGCTACGTCCGCAAAGAACCGAACGCGGTTTACACCAAAGACAAACCCGGCGAATATACCGTCAAGATTTTCTACAAAGGAACGCAGGTGCGCGAAACGAAATTCACCGTCCAAGAAAACGGTTATCTCGCGCCGAACGCTTACGCCAGCCATATTCCTTTGGACAGATTAAAAGCGGTCATTCCCGTAAAAATTATGGGAACGCTCGATAAATACAACGCAACGGCGTGGAAAACCGAGGCTTTTTACGGCAATCCGTTGACCGGATTTGTTGCGCCGTGAGTTTAATCAGGAAAAAATTAAGGAGAACATTATGAAAACACATTTGATTTTAACGTGCGCGTTGGGAATATTTATCGCACTCGGTTCGACGGCGATTTCGGCGCAAGAGCCGTTCGAACAGGCGGCATTTGCCATTTCGCCGAGCCAGGTTGAAACTAACCGCCACGCTCCGAAGGATTACGACGCTAAATTTAAGCAGAACGATATGGCGATTGTTTATATGATAGGATTTCAGAAGGTTCGCGTGGCTGCTAAATCCGGCAACATCTACAAAGTGGTTTATGCCAACAATAATGTCGCCTATTTTCGCGCCAATGCCGTTTATCCGTATTTCGATGCCAATAAGTATGAAAATCTGGTGCGCGATAACGATGAAGTTCTTTCGCCGTTTCTCGATTGTTACGCGAAAAAACACAACATATATCCTGAACTTGTAGGTGATTTCGGTTGGCGGCACGACGGGATGACGGTTGAAGAAATCAAAGAAAGATTACAACTCGGAACGGCGAAAATGGTGCAGTTGGAACGCGATCTGAAAAGCCAATTTCCGGTGCGCCCCAACACCTACCATCAGATTGAGAGAAATCCCGCCATTTTGGACGAGATTGTAACCAACCGCGAGGAATACGAACAATGCGTCATTGATAGAAAAGAATCAAGTAAATTCGATGACAGCGTTTGGCTGATGGCGCACCGCGATGACATCAAGAAAGCTCTGAAGGCGGTTAACGAATATGATCCGGCGACGAAAATCTCGATGCGGAGCGATATGAATGTCGCGCTCTACGCCGTTTCTCCAAAAGCCCGCAATGCCTGGTTGAAGAGCGCGAGCGCACTCGATTTCAAGGACGCGATTGACAAACTTCTCCAGCCGCTCGCCGATGCCCTGGCGAAAAAACTGCCGACATATTTTCCGCAAATGGACAAATATCCGTCCGGCACGGCAGCGGATTTCGCGCTGTTGAAACGAGCCTTGAAAAATCCGGCGCGTTACAAAATCTTTAAAAGCGGCTTGATGCAAAGCGCGTGGCAGATTGATAAAAACTCGCTCGGCATCCCGAACGCGCGTTATAAAAACGGCGTGATTTACCTGCGCGACACTGAAGCCGATCACCCGTATTGTCACGCCACTTACGTCAACATTATTCAGAATTATTCCGGTGGCGGAACTTACGCTGCAAGCCGTTCCGCGCTGGTTGCCGAAGAACTCGTCGGCTGTCCGGCGGGCGCGAAATAAACTATTTTTGGTTCTAATCAAAATTACAGCCGCGAGAGATGAGAAATCGGCGGCACGGAAAACCGACGTATTTTACGGCAATTTGTTAACAGGATTTGTCTCACCTTGAATCAGACCTACGAGAAAAGTCGGTTTTCATTCGCTTGTTTTAGACGGGAGAAATAAAAGATGTGGGGATTTTCACCTTTTCCGCCGCCGCGCGGCGTTGCGCCGTGGCGGTGGTGGCTGCATTTCGTCGCCAGCAGTTTGTTTATTTTAGTTCTTTTACCTTTTGCTTTTTTGATGGCATATATCCTTGTTTCCGAGGAACAGCAAACATACGCCAAATCGAAAAGAAGTCAAAACTGGCAGGCGACGCAGGGTTACATTGTCGAATCATTCATTGATGAACGCGGCACAAAGTCGTTCGCGCCGCTCGTCGTATATTCCTACCAAGTCGGCGATGTTCAATACCGCAGCAACAGAATTCTTTTTTCCCTCAAAAGACCGAAGTTCGACACCAGAGAGGAAGCCTTGAGATTGCTCGAACCGTTCGGCGAGTTCAAAGATGACACCAGTCTGAAACTCAAGGACAGGATAGAAGTCATTAAAGCTCAAGCGGGAAGAAATCGGCACACGGAAGTGTTTTTCGATCCGGCGAACCCGCAAAATTCGACTCTCAGAAAAGAATATATGATAAGTGCTGATACCAGCGTTTTTGTGTGCGGAATACCGATTTTTCTATTCGTCTGCGTGATTTGCGTAACCAGCGTTTTAAGTTGGCATCGGTCTATAAAAAACGGAGAGTATAAAGCGGCGGTTGAAAACGGCGGAACTTGAAGATTGCCGCCGAAAATATAGTGTGGAGAAAAGTATGAAGATAAATTTATTTTTTAATGTGGTTTTAACGTCAATTTGCTGTTTATTCCTTTCGGCGTGCGGTAATCCTTCCAATTTCACGAACAGCGAAAACACGACGGAAACGAAATATTCTATGAAAGAGAACAAAATACCGACCGCATCTCCGGCGCAAACCGAAACGCCGAAGATCGAAAAAGCTGATTTTACGATGACGGTTGAAGAGTTGGTTGATGAGTTTATGCGCGAAGGCGCAACGTCGGAAGACTTGAAAAAGAAATACGCCGGTAAAAATATCGCCGTCACCGGGCGCGTGACGATGTTTTCATTCGAGCCGGACGCGCCGCCGTTTGTCTTTCTCTCCGCGCTCTCCGCGACCGGAACCGAACGCGTCGTAGCCTGTTATCTCGGCGATGCGGGAGATGCAGAAGGAAAAGGAAAAATCAGCAAGGGCAAAATCGTGACGATGCAGGGAACGCCCAACGGATCTATGATGGCTGGAGTATTGCCGTCTTTGGGCGAATGCTTCGTTTTAGAGGCGGAGCAAACCAACTCTCGATAAATTATTTTGAAATTTCAAATCTTTCGTCCGCGCGGGAAAAAATAGTTTTTAAACAAATTCCAGGAGGGTCTGATGGAAAGTATAATCGGCGGTCTTTTCGGGTTGGTGATGGCAAGCGTCATTATTTGGAATTCGTTTGTCCAAGTAGGAAACGTCTCGCGGCTGAATTCTTGGAAGACTACAAACGGAAAAGTTATCGAACGCGGAACTTTTCGCGTGACTTATACCAGTATGAGATCGCCCGCTCTGCAACACGCGCCGCTCGTCAAGTATTTTTATCAAGTGGGCGAACAGAAATTTACCAGCGACGCGATTTTGCCGAAACATATTCAGCTTCCCGAACACAGCACCGTCGAATGGGCGCAAACAAGAGCCAACTCTTTTCCCGACGATTTGACGGTTTATTACAATCCCGAAAACCCGTCCGAATCTTTTCTCGTCCCGGTGTCGAGAAAGACGCTTTACATAATGCTCATCGCCGGTCCGGTGGTGGTTTTGATTTCGCTGGTTCTGCTGATCAGCGGGATCGGGCAAATGTTGAAATCAGCCGCGCCGGGAATTTCCGAATGAAAGAATCTTTCGTAAAACTTTTGAAAAGCCTTTTCGCCCGGATGAATCGCGGCATTCTGCTCGACATCTGCGTTTTCGTTTTGAGCATTTTTTTGATGCGCCTGCTGACCGTCAATTTTATTGAAATGAGCCGTGCGCCGGAAGAAGACGTTTGGGCAAAACTGGCGGTCGCGCTCTTTTACACCGGATTGATGATTCTG
>JBBRVS010000245.1:0-7296 GCA_038246645.1 Pyrinomonadales bacterium | reverse complement strand
TAAGTAGTCTGTAAATTAAATTTTAAGGCGTTTGAAAAAAGTTTGGAGTCCCGCGTTTACGCGGCATCCGCCAGCGAAGCGCGGCGGAAAAAGCCGCCTAAAGGCAGGACTCCAAACACTCGAAAATTTAATTTACGGAGTACTAATTATTAATAAATAGGAGAAAAAAATGAAATTTTTTATAGATACAGCAAATTTAGATGAAATTAAAGAAGCCGCCGAACTCGGTCTGATTGACGGGGTAACGACCAACCCGTCGCTTGTCGCCAAGGAAGGAGATATAGATTTTAAGGAACATATCGCCACGATTTGCAAGATTGTCGAAGGAGATGTCTCCGCCGAAGTTACGGCGCTGGACACTGCCGGAATGCTCGCTGAAGGTCGAGTTCTGGCGAAAATTGCCGATAATGTCGTCGTCAAATGCCCTCTGACCTGGGATGGTTTAAAAACAACGAAAACCCTGAGTTCGGAAGGAATCAAGGTAAATGTCACGCTCTGCTTTTCGGCAACACAAGCGATTTTAGCGGCTAAAGCCGGAGCGACTTATATCAGCCCGTTTATCGGTCGGCTTGATGATATTTCGGAAAACGGAATGCAATTGATCTGGGATATTGTCCAAATTTACGGCAATTACGGTTTTACTACCCAGGTATTAGCGGCAAGTATTCGGCATCCGATGCATATTGTCGAATCGGCTCTCGCCGGCGCGGACGTTGTCACGGTTCCCTTCAAGGTTCTGACGCAGATTATCAAACATCCGCTGACCGATAAAGGTCTCGATGCCTTTTTGGATGATTGGAAAAAAAGCGGACGTTCATAAAATTCAACAATTAAAATTTAATTTTGAAAAGGTTTGTTTTCGGACAAGCCTTTTTTATTTTTTCAATTTTGCATCGTCTGGCTTGTTTCTTAGCAAGCTAATAATATATACTTAGCTTGCTTATGGTAAGGCAGCTAAGTATATATTATTAGCTTGCTAAGGAATACAATTATGAATATTAACGAAACAACATCTTATTTATTTGCAGAAGTTACAAACTTGTATCGAACGGGTTTCGAGAAAACTATGGTCGAATTGGGATTACACGGCGGACAAGTTTTTATATTACAATTGCTTTATATCGAGGACGGACAGAGCCAGATCGAACTGGCTCTGAAATTAAATAACACGCCGCCGACGATTAACAATATGGTCAAGAGTCTGCAAAACAATTCGTTTGTAAAAAGCAGAAAATGCAAAAAGGACGGACGCGTAATGCGTGTATTTTTAATGCCGCAAGCAATCGAACTTCAAGAGGAAATCAAACGAAAGTGGCTGCAATTCGAAGAAGACTTTTTTTCTTCTTTAACAATTACCGAAAAACTCGTACTCTTTCAATTATTGGAAAAATTAAAGTCGGATTTCGGAAAGTAAAAACTTAATAAATACAATATGGCAGCAATCGAGGCAAAACAAATTTCCAAATATTTCGGCGAGTTTCGTGCGGTTGATGAAATAAGTTTTTCGGTCAAGAGCGGTGAAACTTATGCGATTTTGGGTGAAAACGGCGCGGGTAAATCTACCACGATGCGAATGATCGCGTGCCGTTCCCCTTTGTCCGGCGGAGAACTTTTTGTGAATAAATACAGCGTTCGTTTAGATGAACGAACAATTCGCCAGGTTTTAGGGATCGTTCCGCAGGAAAATAATCTCGATCCCGATTTAAATGTCATCGAAAACCTTCTGGTTTATTCCAGATATTTCCGAATTCCGAAAGCCGAAGCCCTCGAAAGAAGCGAAGAACTGCTTGATTTTATAAGACTTAACGAAAAAAGAACGGCAAAGGTTGATTCGCTTTCGGGCGGTATGAAACGCCGTTTGATTATTGCGCGTTCCCTTCTGCACCGACCGAAGATTCTGCTGCTCGATGAACCGACGACCGGACTCGATCCGAATGTCCGGCAGGAAATCTGGGACAAACTCGAAGAGCTGCGCCGGACAGAGAATTTAACTATAGTTTTGTCAACACATTATATGGATGAAGCAGAAAAACTCTCTCAGCGTTTGATCGTCATGGCGCACGGGAAAATTGTTGCCGAAGGCGTTCCGCGTGAACTGATAAATGAACGTGTAAAAAAATATGCGCTCGAAATCAGAGAAGCGAATACTTTGGAGCTACAGCAACAAAACGGCAGAATTTTAGCTGCAAATCGCGGAAACAGCCATTTATATTTTGCAGAAAATCCCGATGAACTGACACCTTTAATGCAATACTACGAAGCGCGCCCGATGCTTCTTCGACCTTCAAATCTGGAAGACGTTTTTCTCTTGCTTTTGAACAAATAAAGGTTAATTTATTATTAAAATTCGCGTTTAAGCGTTATAGTAAATGAAAATACCTTTATCTAGTTTTCAAGTATTTCAAAGTATGGAGAAATTTATATGAAGATTTTGTTAGCTACGGACGGAACAAAACACAGTGAATTTGCCCTCGGATATATCAAAAACTTCAATTTTGCCGAAGGCGATCAGATCAAAGTCGTATCGGTTGTAGATATGGCGGTTCCGATGGCGATTGATATGTATGCCGGTTATCTGCCTTCAACGCCCGAAATCGAGAAAAATTTACGTGAAAATGCCGAGCGAATTTTAGATGATACGTGCAAAAAAATTCTGGAAATGACCGCCGGCAAACAAGTTGCAATTTCACATGAATTACTTGTCGGTTCGCCCGAAAGCCGGATTGTCGAAACTGCCGAGGACATGGTAGCCGATTTGATAATTGTCGGCTCACACGGCTATAATCGCTGGGAAAGACTGCTTCTCGGTTCGGTTTCGGATTCGGTCGTGCATCACGCTCCGTGTTCGGTTTTAGTTGTCAGAATCCCGAAAGAATAAATTATGAAATTAAATTTTGAACGGACAGGAAACGGCAAAGCACTTGTATTGCTTCACGCCTTTCCGCTTTTCGGAAAGATGTGGAAACCGCAGATTGAAACTCTGGTTGAAGCCGGATATAGCGTAATTATGCCGGATTTGCGCGGTTTTGGTGAAAGTCATAATTTTGCCGATATAAATTCAATGGAAGATATGGCAAAAGATGTTGCCGAACTTCTTGAGAATTTAGACATCGAAAAAGCCGTATTTGGCGGACTTTCGATGGGCGGTTATGTGTTGTTTAATTTTTTCCGTTTATTTCCGGAAAAAGTTGTCTCGCTCATTTTTTGCGATACGAGCTTTGCGGCGGATACAGATGAAAAACGACTCGGGCGTTTCGGACTGATCGAAAAGATTGAACAAGACGGTTCGCAAGCCTTGATTGAAAATATGCTGCCGAATTTAACCGGCGAATTTACTAAACAAAATAATCCGAATCTTATAAAGGATTTGGAAAAAACGTTCTCGGAAGTAGAACCGAAAGCCGCGATTGCCGCTCTTCGCGGAATGGCTGAGCGCAAAGATCATTCGGAACTTTTAAGCGAAATCAAAGTTCCGACAGCTTTGATTTTCGGCGAGGAAGATAAAGTTACTAATCTGGAAACCGCCGAAAAAATGCACGCTGAAATTCCAAACTCTTATTTGTTTGTCATAAAAAACGCCGGACATTATTCAAATCTCGAACAACCCTTCCAATTCAATACTTCTCTTTTGGATTTTCTTTCGGAAATATAAAAAAAAATGTCCGACAAAAAATTAATCACAATTAATTCGCGCAAATTTGACGGCGAAATTCATCGAAGCTGGAAAGCGGAATTAGTCGAAGAAACATCAGAACTTTATATATTTGTCGGCGTTTTTGATTCGGAAGTAAAACATCCAAAACTCGGCGTTATCAGACGTAACACGGTAAGTTATGAATATTACTGGAAAAATAAATGGTTTAATATTTTCCGTTTTCACGAACCGGAAGGAAATCTGCGGAATTTTTACTGTAATATCAATCAGCCGCCCGTTTTGAAAAACGATATTTTGGATTATATTGATTTAGACTTAGACGTTTTGGTCTGGCAGGATTTTTCGTTTGAAATTCTCGATATGGATGAATTTGAAGAGAGTATTTTGAAATATAAATACTCCGACCAGTTGCAAAAAAAAGCTCATTCGAGTCTGGCAGAAATAATTGAATTAATCCGAAAGAGAAACTTTCCATTTGATCTAAAAGATTTACAAAATTGAGTTTAGCACTTTCAAAAGTTGATTTAACGGACGCTCTTGCCGTTTGGCGGAGAAATTCGCGTGTTTATCTGCGGCTTTGGAAAACGGAATTGATCGCCCCGATCATCGAGCCGATTTTTACATTTTTCGCCTTCGGTTTCGGAGTCGGCGCTTTGGTTGCTTCGTCAATTGAGGGTTTGAGTTACCTTTCATTTGTCGGCGCGGGAGTTTTGGCGTTTACGGTCTTAATGCGCGTTGTTTTTGAAATGACCTACGGCGCATATTTCCGTATGGTTTATCAATCAACTTACGACGCGATTTTGGCAACTCCGGTCAACGCCGAATCTCTGGCATTCGGTGAAATTATCTGGGCTTTAACAAAAGGTGTCGTTGATTCGATATTTATCCTGCCGCTTTTGATAATTTTCGGTTCGGCAACTTCTTTGATGACCCCTCTGGCAATTCTTCCCTTGTTCATCGGCTGTATTTATCTGGCAAGTCTGGGTTTAGGTTTGACGGCGCATATTTTTGAAATTGATCATTTTAATGTCTTCTTCGCTTTCTTTTTCTCAACGATTTTCTTGTGCGGAGCGTGGTTTCCGGTCGAACTTTTACCACAATGGCTGCAAGTGATCGCGTATATCGTGCCGACAACTTCCGTCATTGACCTGACCCGGGCATTCTTGACCGGCACATTCTTTATGCGTCATATTTACGAAACTATTTATCTGCTGTTAATTTCATTTATCCTTCTCGAATGGGCGTTGCGAAGTGTCCGAAAAAGAATGGTTGTTTAGGATTTCATTGAAACAAAACAAAAAAAACTTTGTCATTTGTCTCAAAATAGTTGTAGAATTTGCTTCAAACGAAAATTAATTCGGTGCCCAAAAATTCAACTATAAAAGGAGATTTCAAAATGAAAAAGAAAATAATATTTCTGTTGATTTCTATATTTTGCCTGAGTATCAATACTTCCGCACAAACTGAAAATCAAGTTCAGGCAATTCAAGTTGAAAATATTTCGGAAAAACTGACTGAAATCAGCAGATCCCTAAATACTCTGAATGAAAAGCTTGTAAAGTTTTCAGAGACATTTTCAAGCAATCAGGGATTAAAATTATCGGAAAACCAGCAAACGATCCTTGCCGCTTTTGAATTTCTCAACCGCGCCGAACAAAGACTTGCGACATTGCAAAAATTGAAAATCGAACTTGCCGAAAAACAAACTTCCCTCCGCTTGCAGGTTTCCGACATCGAAGAACAATTACGACCCGAAAGTGTTGACCGCAGCGTCGCTTTTCGCGGGACGACAAAAGCCGAAGAACTTCGTGAAGGTCGAAGGCAGGCTTTGAATAAGGAAAAAACCGAATTAACCACAATAATTTTTGAAATTCAAAATTCGCTGAATGAAACCAATAATGAAATTCGGGAAACCGAACAATTTCTCAGAAGAATCAGACAGAGAATTTTTCCGGCAATCGAAAGAGAAATAAGAGATTTATAGGTATTTGCAAAACAATTGAAACCCGCTAAACTATCTACTTATGCAACCCAAAAGTGAACTTAAATCAATGAATAAACTTGAATTATTGCGGGAAAAATCTCTCAAAGCCGAAGAAGGCGGCGGAGCGGTTCGCATCGAAAAACAAAAATCTCTCGGAAAAATGACCGCGCGGGAACGCATCGAATTTTTCCTCGACGACGGAACATTTGAAGAATTTGATAAATTCGTCGTACACCGTTCGACCGATTTCGGTCTTGACAAACAAAAATACTTGGGAGATGGCGTAGTTACCGGACACGGCTTGGTGGAAGGGCGCGAAGTTTTTGTTTTTGCCCAGGATTTTACGGTTTTCGGCGGTTCTTTAAGCGAAACCCACGCGAAGAAAATCTGTAAAGTAATGGATTTTGCAATGAAAGTCGGTGCGCCGATTGTCGGTTTGAATGATTCCGGCGGCGCGAGAATTCAGGAAGGCGTGGTAAGTTTGGGCGGTTATGCCGATATTTTTCTGCGAAATACGCTGGCAAGCGGAGTTGTTCCACAAATTAGTTGTATTCTCGGTCCATGCGCCGGCGGCGCGGTATATTCGCCCGCAATTACTGATTTTAACGTGATGGTCAAAGATACCTCATATATGTTCATCACCGGACCGGATGTGATTAAAACAGTAACGCACGAGGACGTAACGAAAGACGAACTAGGCGGCGCAATGACGCATAATTCAATCTCCGGCGTGGCTCATTTTGCGGCGGATTCCGATGAACACGCTTTGCGGATAACCAGAGAATTGCTCTCATTTATGCCGTCAAACAATCTGGAAAATCCGCCATTTGTTTCAACAGGTGATTCTCCAACTCGTACCGATATTAAATTGAATTCGATCGTGCCGGAGGTTTCAACCCAGCCATATGACATCCGCGACATTATTCACACGATTGCCGATGAAAACTATTTTTTTGAAGTTCAGGAGCATTTTGCCCCAAATATCGTTATCGGTTTTGCCAGACTAGGCGGTTTTTCAGTCGGCATTGTTGCCAATCAGCCGGCTTTTTTAGCCGGAGTTTTGGATATAGATGCTTCCGTTAAAGCCGCCCGATTTGTCCGTTTTTGCGATTGTTTCAATATTCCGCTGATAACTTTTGAAGATGTTCCGGGCTTTTTGCCGGGTATCAACCAGGAACACGGCGGAATAATCCGGCACGGCGCAAAACTTCTCTATGCGTTTGCCGAGGCAACCGTGCCGAAAATCACCGTGATCACGCGAAAAGCCTACGGCGGCGCATATTGCGTGATGGCTTCAAAACACATCAGAACCGATATAAATTTTGCATATCCGACGGCTGAGATCGCTGTTATGGGAGCCGGCGGCGCAGTCGGGATTCTTTATAGAAATGATTTTAATGACGCGACCGATGCTGAAATCTTACGCCGGGAAAAAATCGCTGAATTTGAAGAAAAATTTGCCAATCCGTATATCGCCGCTGAACGCGGATTTATTGACGAAGTTATCGAACCTTCACAAACCAGACCGAAATTGATCAGGGCATTATCACTTTTGCAAAACAAACGCGATACGAATCCGCCGAAAAAACACGGAAATATTCCGCTTTAGAAGTTAGAAATAGCTTTAACTGTCTGGTTGCCGACTGTTAAAGCTATT
>JBBRVS010000244.1:0-7296 GCA_038246645.1 Pyrinomonadales bacterium | reverse complement strand
GCTTCTTTTCTTCTTCGGTGTCGGCTCGTCGTCCGCGCCGACCAGGTAGGAGGCGGAAACGTTCAACACTTTGGCACACGCCTGCACGACTTCGAGTGCCGGATTGACCGCCCGCCGTTCGTAATAATCAATCATCTTGACGTTTGTCGAGAGCGCGGCGAGTGAATGATATAATTGAAGTTGCGAAAAAGGCTTCTTTCTTTAGCTGCCGTTCTTTGAAATTGGAAAACGTGATGCGGAGCGAAAACCGATTTAATAAGAAATCTTGAATTGCGCGTTCATAACCTCGTATGAACGCGATAATGAAACTGATTTGGAAATTTGGGGGGCAATTTTCTGTGTAATCACAACTTGCAGATTTTCGCCTTATCCGCCTAAATTTTGAGTTGTAACGTATTTAACCGGAAGTTAAAATTTACGGTAAAATGGATTTACACATTTTTTTTTTACAACTTCGAGAGTTTCGCTAAAGTGTAAAAGTGAAAAAGTTTGATCGAATTCGATCAAACTTTTTCACTTTTCATATTTTACCCTTTTTCACTTTCTACGCTTGAATATGCGCTTCGACAAACCACAGCAATTTATCAATCTCGCGTGAAACTCCCGTAAATAAATCCGCCGTGTCTTTGTCTCCGGCTTCGTCCGCGTCGTCAATATTGGCGCGCACTCTTTTACCGAATTCGGCAAGCGCGCTCGAAAGTGCGTCAACGTGGTCGCGTCCGTCGGTGATTTCCATCGGATACTGGCTCAGAGATGATTTTTCCGCCGCCACGCGAACCGTTCCTTCCGCCGTTCCGCCCAAAATCGTAACTCTTTCGGCAATCGTGTCGGAATGCGTGTCAACCTCAGTCGCCACCTGATCGAAAAGCTCGTGCAGAGCGATAAAGCTCATTCCCTTTACGTTCCAATGCGCCTGTTTTGCCTGTGATTTCAGATCAATCGCATCGGCAAGCCGCGCGTTTAAAAGTTCGATCATCTGTTCTCTTGTTTCTTTTTTAATATCAATTTTCGTATCGTGCATATATAATTTTTCTCCAATCTATTTAGAACTATTCTAATTCTAAATTGGTCAAAAGTCAAGCCCTCAAAACACTTTAAAACCGCCATTTTTTGAATTTCGCCGTTAACGCGATAAAATAGTAGTTTTGATTATAACAATAACTTTTTAACTTTTTATACAGAGAAATATGTTTTTACAAAATACGAATACAAACACATCGGGGAAAATAATCGAAAATGCCTCGGAAGTTACGAATGTCGCCTACAGTTCGATTGATAATCTGATAAATCAAATAATTCAGCAATTGCCTTTAGTTGCCGCCGGAATTATCGTACTGTCATTTTTCTGGCTGCTCGGCAAAATTTTCAAAGCGATCTTTTTATCAACATCAAAACGCACGAGGCTCGATAATCGTCTGCGGATTCTGGTCAGCCGTTTAATTACCATAACGATCTTTGTTTTGGGTTTTTTCACCGCTCTAACGATTGTCATTCCGAATTTCAGTTTCGGTCAACTTATTGCAGGTTTGGGTTTTACGTCATTTATCGTCGGTTTTGCAACGAAGGATATTTTGAATAATCTGCTGTCAGGCGTTTTAATTTTATGGAAACAGCCGTTTCATATCGGCGATTATATTTTTATCAAAGATAAACAAGGCTCGGTAAAATACATCGGCGTTCGCGCCACACGCGGCTCGGAATGGACGACGGCGAACAGATTCTGATTCCGAACGGCGAAATGTATTCGAATGCGCTGGTCATCCGCAGTGCTGGCTCGCACCGGAGAATGCGTCTGAAGATCATCATCGGTTACGAATCGAAGGTTCAGGAAGCTAAAGCTGTTATTTTAAGAGTTTTAGAAAATCTGGAAACAATCGTTGCCGAGCCGAATCCAACTGTTTATGTCACCGATCTGGTCGCCGAAGGCATAAATCTTTCGGTTTATTTCTGGGTTGATACCGACAAAAACAGTCCGCTCAAGGTGTTTGATGAAGTGGCGATGGGCATAAACCGGGAACTAAGAGAAGCTAAAATTGATCTTTATCCGACAAATCCGGTGATTATAAAAAACGAAGATAATGTAGATTTATCTTCAGATTACAAGAAGGAAGATTTATAAATCTCAATAAAAAAACGGCTTGAAAAATTTTCAAGCCGTTTTTTTTATTGAGATTAATTTTCATCAATCCTTTGATTATTGGTCGCATTTTTCCGGGTGTTTATACCGCTCACGCCGGTTCCGCGAAACATCGGCGTAAAAATCCATTTGCTGTGATTTTCGATGCCGTAATAGGCAATGATAGATTTATTTTTGCTCTGGCTGGCAACGCCGATAAACGGGACATTATCGGTTATTTCATCAAATTCCGCGTCGTCCGCCTCTTTGGTATCTTCTTCACTTCCGGTATTTAGAATGTTGACGAGCGGAAGCGCGTAGCGGTCAAAAACCTGACTCGGACTCGACGGCAGAAGACCGTTATTATAAGTTTGGACACGCCTTCCGAAATTCAGGAAAGCCTGACTTTGGGGCTGGACAAGCCGCCATTTGCCGTCTTCGCTGAGCGGATCAACCACCGCCGAAGCTCGCAAAATCTGGCGTTTTTTCGTGCCTTGCGGCAGACCTTCGAGAAGTTCGTCAATCGAATTCGGCAATTTCGTGCCGCGATGAAACTCGACATACTGCCGGATCGCATTGGCAACTTCCTCGCCGCGGCGAATAGATTCGAGTTCCTTTTCGCGTTGAACTCCCTGCTGAATGGTCGGCGCAACCGCCAGCAGCGCAATCGCAAAAATAACCATTGCCGCCATGACCGCCAGCATAGACATTCCGGCTTCGGATTGCGTATTCGATTTAAAAATCCGCAATCCCCGATTTTGCACTTTACGGTTTTTTCTCATTTCCATCCTCATCATCATCAACATCCAGATCGGAATCCGGCGGCGTTGGTCGCGGTGTCGGATTATAACGCTGAAGATCACACGGAATTCCCGGAACGCACGGATTGGTCGGTTGTTGAATACCGATTGGCGGTTGAGTAGTAATAGGAAAATTGCCGCCGCCGCGCGGATTCGGCGAACCTATTGACGAAGCAGTTTGTCCGGCAGTCGGGCGGGTCAGCGGGAGTTTGTGCCGAAATCCTAAAGTCGTATCTTCAAAAATAACCTCTTCCGCCGAGATGCTTCGCAGGCGAAAACGAGTCAAGACCACATCATTAAGCCGCGCTCCGAAAGGCGTTTCCTTGCCGGGTTCTTCAAAATACGCCATATCATTATTACTGAGTTTGCGGGCGATCATTCCGATATATTTAAATTGCGGTTTCGGCGGCTCCTGCACGTTGAGCGTGATCATATTTGAAAATTTTCCGTCAGGCGTAATAACCGTGATATTTCGCGTTCCCGGAAAGACGATCAAACCGTCGGCAATCTGCGTAGAAAGACTCTGCGGACTGATGTAAGTCGTCGGCAGCTGACTTCCGTTAAACAAAATCAGCGAATCGGGCGTAAATCTGTCGCCGCTGATTTGCAGAGGAAAGCCTTTTGAACCCGCATAGACGCTCTGCGGAGTAGCATAAGCAAGAAATATATCCGGCGGCGGCGGTGTCGGTGTCGGCGTTTGCGGCGGCAACGGCGGGGTCGGGGTCGGGCTATACGGAGTCGGTTTTCCGGCTTCGACAAAGGCGAAGATATTTCTGCCCGCGTCCGGCGCGTTAAAATTTCCCGGATTATAAACGACGGGCGTGGTCGTATAAGCGAAATCCATATCCTGCTGACTCGGCAGATTCGGATTTTGCGAAGCGTTTCGAATCGCCGGAGTCGGAGTCGGCGAAACATTAACGGTAACATTGGTTTTCCGGCTCGGAAAAAACATCCCCGAAAACGTATAAGTCAGAGCAAGCACCGCCAGCACGCCAAGCACGATTGCCGCAATAATTTTGTTTCTTTCTTCCGGGCTTTTGCCTTCAAAAATTTTCATCTTCTCGTAAATCTTTCCAAAAAAAACTATCTGGCACTGACTTCGGTCGTAAACGGTGTATAGTTCGGGCGGCGGAAATATGCCGCCATTTCTAGTTTCAAGCTGACGATTTCCCCGCGCACTTTCGCCCGGTAAATTTCGTCCAGTCTTTGCAGATTATTCGCCGGAGGCTGTCCGTCCTGACTGATTTGCTGAGTTTGCTGCGCCGGAGGCTTGTCGGTTTGCTTGTCCGCCGGAACGAATTCGACCGCGCTGACCATGATAAACTGGTTGCTCATTTCAATGTCTTTGATAAAGCGGCGCAAATTCTGATACGAGCCTTCGACCGTAACGGAGACGAAAACGCCCGGAAAAAGACTCATTAATTTATCTCTGCCGCGTTCGTTTTCCGTCTGCTGGCGGCGTTGCGGATCAATAATTTCAAGCGGCACATAATCGGGTCCGCTCGAATTAACCAGCCCGTAAGCACCGATCAAGCCGTTGAGCCGCTCGTAAAGCGCGGATTTGCCGGAAGTTTCCGCCGGCAGAAATCTCGTTTCAAATTCATTAATGCTGTCAACGATTTTGGAAACCTGCGTTTGGGTACTGGTGATCGAGCCGTATTTGCTTTCTGCCGATTTGAACTCGGCTTCAATCTGATCGCGCCGGGCTTTAGCGGTTTCGAGTTCCTTCTGCGCCGGCAGAACAAAAAACATATAAAGCACAAAAACCGCCAGAAGTGCCAGAACGCTCAAACCGACGGTGGCGATTTCCGCCTGTCCCCACATTCCGCCGTAAACCTTTCGCGGACGATTTTTCGGAACAATGCCCCACGCTTTCGGCGTTTTTTCGATGATGATGGTTTCATCTTCGGTGAGCATCACCGTGCGGTCTTCTTCTTCGATAACCACGGTCGAATCTTTTGTTGCGCCGTAATCATTGACGGTAATTTCCGCTTGTTTTTTGGATTCTTCGGAATTTTCGTTTTGTTCTTCGGGTTTTAAATTCTCTGCCATTTACTGCGTTCCTCCTTGATTATTCCGCGTTAAATCCGTCGGATTAGTGTTTGTCGGCAGATAGGTGCGCGGCGAATAGATGATATGCAGATTGTATTCCGTAAAAGTGATGCGGTCGGTTTTCTGCAAATTCTGCCCGCGCAGTTCGGCTTTGAAAATGCCGGAATTGTTCATATTGGCGATCAACGCCATAACGCTCTGATAATCGCGGCTCAAAACGCTGAAATCCAGTTCGGCTTTGATGCGGTCGCCGTCCTTGAAAATATTCTGAACGCTGATACGCGAGGCACTCACGCTGCCCGGTAAAACGGCTTCCAGATCGGCAAAAAGACGCGACCAGCCGAACGATTTACTGGCAACGAGTTTATGCGAAGCAATCAAGAGTGCCTGTTGTTCGGGCGTTAGAGCTTGCCGGACTTTTGCGCCTTCTTCCCTTAAAGCCGTAACCTCTTTTTGCATCGCGTCAATATCTGTTTTAACGATGTCGCTTTCAGCATTAATATTACTGAGTTTGCTAAAACTGAGAACGGCTCCGGCGACGGCGAGGGCAAGCAGAATCAGAGCCGTCACGTACGGCAGTGTCCGGTTGCGAAAAGGATTGCTGGCAAGATTTAGTTTGGTAATCACAGGTTTTAAATCAAATAATTGGATTATTAAAGTCTTGAATTCATAAGTTTTAAGTGAAAATTCAAAAACTCAAAATCCAAAACTCTTGGGATTTTAGCACGAAACAAAGGAATTGTCCCCAGTGTTTCGTGCCTATCTATATAATTGCCTGAAATATAAAATCTCTCAGCCTTGTTTTAGGAAGATGTTTAAGAATTGATAAAAGATGTATCTTTCCTCAGACACACTTGTCTTAAACAACTTCAGGAGGGAAATTACTATTCTATTTATCCCGTCTTGCTCTTTTCACGTTTGAGCGAAACTAAAAGTTGCAAAAATTTAAAATGCGCGCGGCGGCAGGGTTTTGTCCAGTTCTTCGGGATGAACTTCCTGATACGTGCAGACGCGGTTTCTGCCTTCACGTTTGGCGTGATAAAGTGCGGAATCCGCCATTTCGATCAGCTCGATCGGATCGTGTGAATCGTTGGGAAACGAAGCCATTCCGACGCTCATCGTCACGTGATGAATTCCGGGAAATTGTCCTCTTTTGATTACGGTAAATTCACATTGTTCAATTGCGCGGCGAAATCTTTCCGCCGCGACAATCCCTTGCGCGGGTTCGGCATCGAGCAGAAATGCGGCGAATTCCTCGCCGCCGAAACGCGCGGCAACGTCGCCCGTTCGGAGGTTTTGCGTGATACAACTGCCAATTTCTTCCAGAGTTTTACTGCCTGTCAGATGCCCGTAAGTGTCATTAACGGTTTTAAAGTAATCAATGTCCATCATCAAAACACAAAAAGGCTTTTTTTCGTGCGCGGCGCGGGCGGCTTCGCGGCGAAGTTCGGAAAAAAACGAACGGCTCGAAAGCAGTCCGGTCAGATCGTCGTGCGAGAGCAGACGGCGAATTTGCCTCTGATATTCGTGATCGATTTCGTCCATCAGGTCGAAGCGAAAGATCTGTTCGCCGATCATGATTTTATCGCCGTTCTGCAAAAATTCCTGCACGACTTTCAGCCCGTTCAGAATCGTGCCGTTTCTCGAATGCAGATCTCTGAGCAGATAATTTTCAGAACCGTCTTCCGAATTGTGAACGGTAATAATTTGCGCGTGTTGCCGGGAAACTCTGAAATCGTTAATGCGAACATCGGCTTCGAGAGCGCGTCCCAACGTAACTTCTTCGCGTTCAAGCAGAATCGGAACGGCAATCAAATCACCGTTAAGAGAAACTAACGCCGGTCGCAAATCACGTTTTGGTTTGTTCATATATGAAAAGGTTTTACAGGCTTTTTCTAAAACCCTTAATTTATACAATAAACTATTTCAAGTAAAATTCGCCACACCTTTTTTAGCGAAAAACGAGTCGGCTTAAATGATAAAAACCATCGAGAATTAGAATTTTGCAAACTTCCCGACTTCACCAATTCCCTTTCAGCATTTACTATCTAAAAGGATGAAAATTCTGATTGTCAAACTGAGCAGTATCGGCGATGTCGTGCATACTCTGCCGACTCTGGCGGCAATTCGCCGCGCTTTGCCCGAAGCGGAAATCTCCTGGGTGGTCGAACGCGGTTCGGCGGCAATTCTGCAAAATAACGCGCTTTTGGATAATTTGATCGAAGTTGACACGAAATCTCTGCGCCGCAAGGAAAAGCTCGGAAAAATGATGATTAATGCGCGTCGGCAATTAAAGGGCTTGCGCTCTTCGAGTTTTGACATCGCGCT
>JBBRVS010000243.1:0-7305 GCA_038246645.1 Pyrinomonadales bacterium | reverse complement strand
TCAAAACGTCTGCCGCTCGATAAAGAAAGAATTATCGGACAGCTTAAACAAGGCGGCGAACATTTTATTGTTGAAACCGAAACGCGTGAAGTTCCGATTGATTGGATTTTGCGAAATGACGATTTTAAGGTTTTTTATCAAGAGGCTTTGAAAGATGCGGTGATGATTGACGGAATACCGATTCTCACGCCGGAATGGTTGGTGGTTTTGAAATTCATCGCCGGACGATTCAAAGACCAGGAAGATGCAGTTTATCTTTTGCGTGAAAAAGATTTGGTTAATCGGGATAAAATCCGCGAATTGATTATTAAAGTTTTCGGAACAAACGCGTGGCTTTTGGCAAAATCAGGGTATCAGCGTTGGTTTGATTTAGCCGACGGAAACATCGAACGCGCTGAAGATGGCTTACGCGATTCATAAGAAACGGCAGAAACCCCGCGCGTGAGCAAGGGTGTTCAACCTGATAATTCTGCACCCTTGCTGATACGCGGGTTTCTGCCTTTGTCCATACAATGAAACCGAAATTCTTTACAACACAGACAGATTTTCGCCGTTGGCTTGAAGAAAATCACGAAAAGGAAACTGAAATTGTCGTCGGATTTTATAACGTAAAATCCGGTAAACGCTCGATGACGTGGTCGGAAGCGGTGGATCAGGCGTTGTGTTTCGGTTGGATTGACGGCGTGCGGCGCAAGGTTGATGCGGAGAGTTATTCGAATCGTTTTACGCCGCGCCGTCCGACAAGCAATTGGAGCGCGGTCAATATCGAAAAGGTCAGAGTTGTAACTGAAAAAGGTTTGATGATGACCGCCGGAATCGCCGCGTTTGAAAAGCGTAAAGAAGAAAAATCTGCCGTTTATGCTTATGAAAACGAGTTGAAACAATTTTTCGACGAGTTTGAAAAAGAGTTTAAGGCGAACGAAAAGGCTTGGGAATTTTTCCAAAAACAGGCGAATTGGTAAAAAAAACAGATGATAAATTGGGTGATGACGGCGAAACAGGAAGCGACGCGCCGGAGTCGGCTTGAAAAATTGATGGCGGCAAGCGACAATAACGAAAAAATTTGAATGACGTTTTATAAAGGCTGATGACGATAAAACTTTTGAGAACCGATTCGGACAATGCGGATTTTCGGGAACTGGTCGCGTTGCTCGATGCGGATTTGGCAATTCGCGACGGCGCGGAACACGGCTTTTACGCGCAGTATAATAAAATTGACAAAATCCGCGAAACGGTCGTCGCTTACAAAAACGACAGGGCGGTCGGTTGCGGCGCGTTTAAGGAATACTCGCCGGGCGTTGCGGAGATCAAGCGAATGTATGTTCGGGAAAATATGCGCGGTCGCGGAATCGCCGGAAAAATTTTGAACGAACTCGAAGCTTGGGCGAAGGAATTAATTTTTTCGGAATGTATTCTGGAAACCGGTTTGAAACAGCCCGAAGCGATCAGACTTTACCGGAAAAGCGGCTACGAAACGATTCCGAATTACGGGCAGTATGCCGGCGTGGAAAACAGCGTTTGTATGCGAAAAATAATTGAATAGACGGCTCAAGAAAAATAAATTTAATTAATGTCAATTCGATATAAAAAGTTTGACTGCAAATGAAGATTGTTCGATTCAATCACGATGCTTTGCGTTCTTTGCGCCTTTTGCAGTTAAACTCTTCTTTTTTTTTTTTACCGCAAAGAACGCAAAGAAAAACGGGCGCAAAGAACGCAAAGCACGAGATCACCTCAGGGTAAGAAATTTTCCTATGTCGCGCTTCACGTTAATTAATAACCGCGAAAAACGCTAAATACGCGAAAAAGATAAAGAAATAATTTTCGCGTATTTAGCGTTTTTCGCGGTTTAATTTTCTTAACTACAAAATTTCGATTTACGGCAATCTTTCTTGAACTTGATTGAATCAGATAATAATCCGGTGTGAGAGTTGGAAAATTATCACATTTTTAGCATTTTATTTCTTCGATATGGTTTATAATCTTTAATAAGCAGGTAAGAAGGAAGTTTTAAGATATAATGTAAGATTCTGAAAGCTCCTTTAAATAATAGATTCAGCAGAGTTTAGACGTTTTCTGATATTTTCCATTATCCATTGTTGCTTATGTTGAAACCGCAATATCTTTCGATTCCGATTTTCGCGCTTTTGATTGCGATTGAAGCGTGGCTGATCTATCGGCAAAATCAGACGGAAATTGACCGCAAAGACACCTGGACGAATATTGCGCTCGGTTTCGGGAGTGTCGGTTTCGGCTTGATTTTCGGATTGTTTAATGGTCTGACATATATTTGGATTTATGAAAATGCGCCGTTTCAGATGCCGATGAATATGTGGTGGGCGTGGCTGATTCTGCTTTTTGCCGATGATTTTTGTTATTACTGGTTTCACCGCATCAGCCACGAATCGCGGTTTTTCTGGAATTTTCACGTCGTCCATCATTCGTCGAGTAAATACAATTTGAGCGTGGCGGTGCGCCAGAGCTGGTTTAGCGGCATCGCGCATTGGGTTTTCTATCTGCCGCTCGCACTTTTGGGTTTTCCGCTCTGGGCTTATGCGGCGATGCACGGGTTTAATCTGATCTATCAATTCTGGATTCATACCGAACTCGTTGATAAATTGCCGCGCCCCGTTGAATACTTTCTCAATACGCCGTCGCATCACAGAGTTCATCACGGCGTGAACGATCAGTATTTAGACAAAAATTACGCGGGCATTTTTATGATTTGGGACAGAATGTTCGGTACTTTCATCGCCGAAGAAGAAAAAGTCCGTTACGGCATTTTAACTCCTTTGAAAAGCTATAATTGGTTCTGGATAAATTCGCACGGCTGGGCGGAAATGTGGTCGGCGATGAAAACAAAAAAAACTCTTTCGGGAAAATTGCGCTGCATCTACGGCGCACCCGATATGGATTTTGAAGAAAAAATTCTACTTACGAAATATCAATAAAATAATTGGTTAAGAATTTTCCTGGCGCACTTTGCGAAAAACTTTGCGTCCTTTGCGGTAAAAAGTTTGCCATAACCGCAAAGGACGCAAAGCAGGCGCAAAGGGCGCAAAGTTTTTGTCATTTTCTACTCTTGATTCTTGTTAGAACAGAAATGTTAGTCTGTTCCGGCTTGAGAACATATTTTCAAAAACCTCAAATTGTTCTCTTTTATAATATAGTTCTAAACATTTATCAGTATAACGAGCGGTAGCGAGTACCTCAATAGTAATTCAAGTTGAATTTAATCAATGATACTCGCTACCGCTCGTTATACTGATTTCTCGACAAATCGTTATTTTGCCTTAACAAATATTTATTCTATAATCACTTGAGCAAATTTATCACGAATAATAAAAAAAATGAGCGAAAGAAAAATAAGAGTTTTAGTGGCAAAACCCGGACTCGACGGACACGACCGCGGGGCGAAGATTATTGCGCGGGCGTTGCGCGATGCGGGAATGGAAGTAATTTATACGGGCTTGCGGCAAACGCCCGAAATGATCGCAGCGGCGGCTTTGCAGGAAGACGTTGACGCGGTCGGAATCTCGATCCTGAGCGGCGCACATAATACACTTTGCCCGCGCATTATCAACCTTTTGCGCGAAAACGGAATGGACGACACGCTCATCCTCGTCGGCGGCATCGTGCCGCAGGAAGACGTACCGAAGCTCAAGGAACTGGGCGTTTCCGAGGTTTTTCTGCCCGGAACCTCGACCGAAGATATTGTCAAATTCATCAATGAAAACGTGAGAAGCAATAACTAAGCAGCAAAATCTTAAGTAAGGAGTCTTAAGTCATAAGTCAAAAATTTTTATAGTAGAAATAAATGCCATAAAAAAGGTTTTCCTTTGCGTTCTTTGCGTAAAGTTTTTGTCATTTTCTACTCTTGATTCGCATTATTTGAAGTGGAATCAAAATTGCCGTGTCTAATTTCAGTTCTAAAGAGTGAATTAAAACAATTCACAAATGAATGTTTTGATTTCACCCGAATATTTTTTATTTTAAATCGAGGATTAATTTTATGAAAAAGATTTTTGGTATATTTTTCGCCTTCGCCATGATTCTTTCGGTCGTTTTTATCAGCGAAGCAATTTCTTCAAACAGTCCGTTTTCCGTTCAGGCGCAGACCAGAAAGGGAAATGTTTCGGTCAAGCGCAAAAAACGCGGAATCGCTTCGCAAACCGTTCGCGGCAGTAAATATATTTACCGTAAAGGTAAGAACGGCGTAGTTTACGTCTATCGCAAAACTGCGAAAGGTGCGGTTTATGTCGGCAAAAAAACTGCCAAAGGCGGCAAATATGTCGGCAAGAAAACCTATCAAGGTTCGAGAGCCGTTGTCAGCCGAACAAAGAAAATCGTCAATTAAGCGAATTCAATAGTTTTTTTTAGAAAAGCGTTTATTTTGTATTTCAATACAAAATAAACGCTTTTTCTTCATTAAATTCTCTTTGCCAAAACTCTGGCACGCTATGTGCGTTTTATAATTTCAAACATAAACTTGAAAATTAATTTTTTCATTAAATAAGGAGAATAGTTATGAGAATAAAGAGTTTAGGTCAATTAATGCTGGTTTTTTCATTCGTATTGGTTTCATACGGCGCAATTAATGCACAGGTTGTAGATGCAGTAAAAGATGCCGCCGAAAAAACAAAAGATGTAACGGTTGACGCGGCGAAGAAAACCGTTGAAGTTACCAAAGACATCGCCGGAGCAACAAAAGACGCAACCGTTAAAGGCGCGAAGAAAACTGCTGAAGTTACCGGAAACATTGCCGAAGGAACGAAGGATGCAACCGTTGACGGAACAAAAGCAGCGGTCAAATCAACAAAAAATTTCGGTAATAAAACCGTTGAAGTAACCGAAGACATTGTCGGTAGAACAGAGGAAGAAGGCAAGTATTATATGGTGCAAACCTGGGACGGAACAAAATGGGTTTCTAAAAGAACCTGGTTCGCCACCAAGAAAGCTGCCAAGAAAACGGCTGACAAAACAGAAGAAGTAATTAATTAATTTCGCTTGATTTACGAGCTTTTCGGGCGGTCAACAAACGACATTTATAAATTCGTTTGTTGACCGCCTCATTTTTTTGTTTTTTAATAAATAGCTATGAAAGAAAAAGTTAGAGTTGCCGGCGGACAAGGTTTTTGGGGCGATCTGCTGACCGCGCCCGTCGAACAGGTTCGCAATGGTCCGATTGATTATTTAATGCTCGATTATCTGGCGGAAGTTACGATGAGCATTTTGCAAAAACAGCGAATGCGTAATGCGGAAGCGGGTTACGCGCGTGATTTTATCGCGCTGATGCAGGAAATTCTGCCCGATTGCGTTGAAAAAGATATCAAAGTTTTATCAAACGCGGGCGGCGTAAACGTGACGGGCTGCGCGGATGCCATAAAACAGGTCGCGCAAGATTTAGGACTGGCGGGAAAAGTAAAGATCGGCGTTGTAACGGGCGACGATGTTTTGCCGCGCCTTCAGGAATTCCTCGATAAAGGCATTGAAATCAACAATATGGACACGGGCGAACCGCTCGCCGATATTTTAGACAAGGTGCAGAGCGCGAATGTTTACTTAGGCGCACAGCCGCTTGTCGAAGCCTTGGAAAAAGGCGCGCAGATCATTGTCGGCGGACGGCTGACCGACACGGGTTTGACGCTTGCGCCCCTGATGTATGAATTCGGCTGGAGTTTTGAAGATTGGAACAAAGTTGCGACCGGAACGATTGCCGGACATATTATCGAATGCGGAGCGCAGTGTTCGGGCGGAAATTGCCAGTTCGATTGGCAGACGATTCCCGATATGGCAAATATCGGTTTTCCGATTGTCGAAGCGTATCCGAACGGCGATTTTGTCATCACGAAACACGAAGGCACGGGCGGACGTGTCAATATTCCTTCGGTCAAAGAACAGCTTCTTTATGAAATGGGCGATCCGCACGGATATATTACGCCCGATGTCGTCGCTGATTTTACGACGATAAATTTAGCCGAGGATGGCGAAAATCGCGTCAAGGTTTTCGGCATCAAAGGCAAACCGAACACCGAATTTTACAAAGTTTCGATTGCTTATTCGGGAGGCTGGAAATCGGTCGGAACGCTCGTTTATTCCTACCCGGACGCTTTTGAAAAAGCCAAAGCCGCCGATCTGATTCTGCGTTCGCGGCTCGATAAATTGGGATTAAACTTCGACACGGTTTTAACCGAATTCGTCGGCTGGAGCGCAACTCACGGGCATCTCGCGGGCGAACCGCCCAAAGATATGCCCGAAATTCAACTGCGCGTCGGCGTTCGCGGACAGGCAAAAGAAGATGTCGAAAGATTTACAAAGGAAATCGCGCCGTTAATTTTAACAGGTCCGCCCGGAGTTACGGGTTTTGCCGGCGGTCGCCCGAAGGTCGAGGAAATTATGGCGTATTTTCCGGCTCTGATTCCCAAAAGTTTGATCGAAACGAAAGTCGAAATTCTGGAAGCGTAAAATACGAATTGACAGGGATTTTCAGGATTAGCAGGGATATTATAAAAATTATCCCTGCTAATCCTGAAAATCCCTGTTAGTTTTCTGCTTTTATATTTGCGGCGTTTCTTCTTCGTCTAAAATCTCGACTTCGACATTGGTTTTTGTAAATGCCGAATAATCAAAAATTACCTGCATATCTTTCAACCGTGCGGAAGGATTCTTTTTATAATTTTTTGCGTTGAACCGGACGAGCGAGATTTGTTTCGGCACTAAAAATCCGTATTCGCTCGGCTGATATTCAAAATCGGTTTTCATCAAAAGAACGGGATTCTCGCCTCTAGCCGATAGATTTCTTTCCTCGCGCCAGAGCTGAAAGTTTTCCGCGTCAATCCAGAGTTTGCCGCTTAAAAACACATCCGATTTTTTTATCGAACCGGGCAAATTCAGATCGAAACTCAGACTCAATTCATTCGATCTTCCCTTTTCATTGATCAAAATATACGGACTTTTTCGCGTTTGTTGGTAAGCGACAACATAAACTTCCCTGCCGAGAACCGTTTCATTTCCGGTCAACACAAACTCGAAAAACGGGCGAAAATTGTCCGATAAAACCGGAGCCTGCACAAGCGTTAAACCGTAAATTTCCAGAGTTTTATCAAACCGCAGACTTTCCTTTTGCACTTTTTCCAGTTCGCTTTCAAGCGAACCCGTTTTCGGAATTTGCGAGAAAAATTCGTCCGGCGTTCTATTCTTTTCGGAAATAGGTTTGCCGTCAACTTTCGTTACATTTCTGAATTCGGAAACGACGGAAGCGTCGCGCTCCGATTGATAAACCAGAAAATTCGATTCGATAATTTG
>JBBRVS010000242.1:0-7345 GCA_038246645.1 Pyrinomonadales bacterium | reverse complement strand
CGGAACTGCCGTTGCCGCTTTGCTCACATCATTTGCAACGATAATTATTTTTGAAGAAAGATTTTTCGAAGGCGCGTGGTCATATCTGATTTTAGTTCCGCTGCTTTATTTCGGCTTCACATATTTTAGAAACAAACTCGGTGCTCCGCCTTCGGTCGAAGATCGTCTCGGTTCTGTCATTTCCGAACAGCGTTATTTGCCTCTTGTTTTGCAGGACTCTTCCAGAGAAATTTCGTTCAAGAAAATCGTCGTTCCGTTGAACGGAACTTCTCTCGCCGAACAGGTTTTGGCAACCGCCCGTTCATTTGCACGTTCCTACGATGCCGATCTCAGTCTGATTGCGATTAATGAAAAAAATGAAGAATCCGAACAAACCGAATATCTGGAAATGGTCGCGAATCTCATCAAAGACGACGGTTTGCACGCAGACTTTTCGATCAGAAAAGGCGATCCGGCGACCGAAATTGACGCTTATGCCGCAGAAATCGAAGCCGATCTGATCGTAATGACGACGCGCGGAAAATTTTCGGTTGACAATATAATAAATTCCGACAGCATCGCGCAGAGAGTCGTCAAAAAAACTCTGACACCGACGCTTTTGATTCGCCCGACGGACAATTGGCGCAGTCGTCGCTCGAAATTCAAAAAAATTCTGGTCGCGCTCGACGGCTCGGAATCTTCGGAAGTCGTTCTGCCGTATATTCGCGCATTTACCAATCAATTCGACAGCAAGGTTTTGCTCTTTTCAGTTCCCGAAGGTTCGGAATCGGAAAGTTACGGCGAAACGATCAAACAATATTTGGACGACATCGCCGAAGGTTTGAAGGAAGAAGGTTTTAACGTAGTTACGCTCGTCGCAGGTTCAGGTCCGGCGCGAACCATCGTCGCTCTGAGCGAAGAAGAAAAAGTTGATCTGATTATGATGACTTCGCACGGTCGCGGCGGAATCGAAAGAGCCGACATTCATTTAGGAAGCGTAACCGACAGAGTTGTTCAACAAACACCTTGTCCGGTATTTATCGTACCTTTGACGCGAAGTAAGAAGTAGCGATTTTGGATAAATATAATTTCAATTATTACGGCAAACCTTATTTTTGCTTGACGCTTCTTAGATATGCAAGTATGATGATGGTTTGCATTTTATGCGAATATAATAAACAAGGGGGCAAATTAAAACAATGAAACCAGAAATACATCCTAAATACGACGAAATTACCGTTTCCTGCGCGTGCGGACACAGTTTTCAAACACGCTCGACAATGGGTGAAGATTTACAGATTGAAATTTGTTCGGAATGTCATCCGTTTTTTACCGGAAAACAAAAATTGGTTGATACCGCCGGACGCGTTGACCGCTTTAACAAGCGTTATGCCCGCAGTACCGCAACTGCGAAAGCATCCGAATAATCTAAAAACGGTGAATCTTTTTATAAACCGATATTAGCCTTAGAAAATCTAACGCCGACGCTTTTTTCGCGCCGTTCCCTCGTAGTGTAAAATCTATCGGAGAAAACGCACAAGAAAAAAACTTCGGCGTTATTTTTTTATTTGAATTCGGATTGAATTGGACATCTTTAATCATTGAGTTGAAATCAAAATAAAACAATATGAACAAGAAAATATCTGCACGAAAAATTAGTCTTTTGCACACGCTTTTCAGTATGCAGCGTGATCTGATCGTCGGCGGACAAGCCGTTATGGAAGGCGTGATGATGCGTACGCCGAGCGCGTATGCAATCGCCTGTCGCAAATCCGACGGCACGATTGTCAAGACGGCGGACAAACTGCCGAAATGGAACGATAAATACAAATGGCTCGACATTCCTGTTCTGCGCGGCGGGGCGATCCTGATTCAATCAATGGCTCTCGGCATCAAGGCTCTGAATTTTTCGGCGCAGGTCGCGCACGATGATATGGAAGAGCAGGAAGCCCGCGAAAAAGCCAAAGAACTGCAAACCGCACCCGTTTTAGCGGAAGGCACTTTTGACGAAAGTTTCACGAAAGCTCCGGTCACAGTGATTATGCCGGAGAAAAAGGAAGAAAAGAAAAAGAGTTCGCAAGCGGCGGGCGCGGTCGGTTCGATCATTTTCGCGCTCGGTTTTAACATCTTGCTTTTCGTCGTCGCGCCGCTTCTTTTGACCAACATTTTATTCATCGTGCTCGGCTGGGCAGGTCAACCGGTGCTTGCCGAAAATGCCGGTTGGTGGCAGTATTCGATGGCTTATATCAGCGAAATCAAACTCGACACATTCGGTTTGTGGGTCGGTTTTAATTTGATTGACGGCATTATTCGAATGATCTTTTTCGTGCTGATGATCTTTTCAATGTCTTATTTGAAGGACATTCGCCGCGTTTTCGAATATCACGGTGCGGAACATAAAACGGTTTTTACGTGGGAGAAAGGCGCGGAACTCACGCCGGAAAACGCGCACGTCCAAAAACGTCAGCATCCGCGCTGCGGAACTTCGTTTTTGATGGTCGTGATGCTTGTTTCAATTGTCCTGTTTTCGGTTATCGCTTTTGAAGCAACCTGGCTCAATTTGGTCGTGCGAATTATTTTAATGCCGCTCGTTGCCGGACTTTCTTATGAAATTATCCGTTATGCGGCGAAAAAAGAATCGAGCGCGGTTTTCAAATTAATGACGCTTCCCGGTCTCTGGCTGCAAAATATTACGACGCAGGAGCCGGACAGCGAACAACTCGAAGTGGCGATTGAAGCCTTAAAGGAATCTCTGAAATTCGAACCGATTGAAGCGAGTTTTGTGCCGGCATCCGAACGTGAACTGGAAGTCGTCGTTTAGCGTTTTTGATTTTAACAATTTGCGATAAATATTCTCTAAGAAATCAAAAAACGGTTAAACGATCAAAACGGGTAAATTATTATGTTGAAAAAACTTGCACAAATTGAGGAAAATTACGAAGAACTGAATCATCAACTTTCCCTGCCGGATGTAACTTCGGATATTTCGGCTTATACGAAATTGATGAAACAGCACGCTTCCCTGGGCGAAATCGTGTCGAAATACCGCGAAGTCAAGAAAATGAATGAAGAGCTCGTCGGCGCAAAGGAATTGGTTGCCGAAACCGAAGACGCGGAAATGCGCGAACTTGCCGAACTCGAAATCGAAGAGATCGAAGAAAATCTGGAAAAAGCCGAAGAAAATCTGAAATTTCTGCTGATTCCGAAAGACCCGAATGACGAGAAAAACGTGATCTTGGAAATCCGCGCCGGAACGGGCGGCGATGAAGCGACGCTTTTTGCGGCGGAAATCTTGAGAATGTATGCGCGTTATGCCGAGCGGCAGGGCTGGAAAATGGAAATTATGGATATGTCCGATACCGGAGTCGGCGGAATTAAAGACGCTTTTGCGATGATCGAGGGCGATAATGTCTATTCGAAAATGCGTTATGAATCGGGCGTTCACCGCGTTCAGCGGGTGCCGCAGACCGAAACTTCCGGTCGAATTCATACATCGGCGATCACGGTCGCGGTTTTGCCGGAAGCCGAAGAAGTTGATGTCAAAGTTGATCCGAATGATCTGCGGGTTGATTATTTTTGCTCATCAGGTCCGGGCGGGCAATCGGTCAATACGACTTATTCGGCAGTTCGTTTGACGCATCTGCCGACAAATGTTGTCGTTTCGATGCAGGACGAAAAATCGCAGATCAAAAACAAGGAAAAAGCGATGAGAATTCTGCGTGCGCGTCTTCAAGAAATCGAAGAACAAAAACAGCACGACGCGCTCGCTTCGGAAAGAAAATCACAGGTCGGAAGCGGTGACCGTTCGGAAAAAATCCGGACATATAATTTTAAGGAAAACCGCGTTTCAGACCATCGCATCGGTTTAACCTCTCACCAACTCGAATCAGTAATGGAAGGCGATTTGGACGAATTTATCAATGCTTTGACTACTCATTATCAAACCGAAAAACTAAAAGCCGAAACAGTTACGGCGTAGGGCAGTTTGCCGAGTTTGCCGAGTTTGCCGAGTTTATTGAGTTTGTCGGATTTGAATAACTTTTGACTCGCTAAACTCGCTAAACTCGCCGAACTCGATAGACTCGACAAACTTTATGGTGACAAGACTTTACCTGGTTCGACACGGACAATCTGCCGGAAATGCCGAAGGGCGGTTCGGCGGACATTCGCCGACTCCGCTGTCCGAACTCGGCAAAGAACAAGCCGAAATCACCGCCGCCGCGCTTTCCAGAGAAAGAATCAATACGATTTATTCGAGCGATCTGCTGCGCGCCGTGCAAACCGCCGAACCGCTTGCCAAAGCTCTCGATCTGCCGATCATCAAAACATCCGCCTTTCGCGAAAGAAAAGTCGGCGTTTTGGAAGGCTTGACCTTTGACGAATCGAAAGAAAAACATCCGAAGGATTATTACGCTTTAATCAACCGGAATGTCTCGCACGTCATCACCGGCGGCGAAAGTTATCGCCAGCTTCTGCGCCGCGCCACCGGAACTCTGCGCGAAATTCTGCAAATCCATCAGGGCGAACGAGTTGTAATTTTCTCGCACACCGGCGCGATCTGTTTTCTGACTCTGCATCTGATCGGCGCAATTCACCGCAAAACCCAGACAACGCCGTGGCTCGTAACGTCAAACTGCGGAATCAACCGCTTCGAAATTCGCGGTCGCCGGAATATCCGCGTCATGGCGATCAACGACACGCGCCATTTGAATGAAATCTCCGGCAATGATGCTTTTGCCGCCCGCTGAATATTCAAAATCTTTAAAGGAAAAAAAGGCTGAAATTTTAAATTCCAGCCTTCAAGTTTATTTTCGTAATATTCAAATTAGAATGAATAACGGAGTCCGAATTGAACGCGACGCGTGTCACCCTGAATATCGGTGTAGAGCTTTCCGAAATCGGAAGGTGCTGTACCTGTTTCAGGATCTTGCGGTAATCCATAGCTCGAACGCGTTGCGCCTCCGGCAGCAAAGTATTGAATGTTTGTGACATTAAATGCTTCAAAACGGAATTGGAATTTATGGTTTTCGCTCCAGGGCATATTAAATGACTTGGACAAACCTAAATCCAATGTTTGAAAACCGGGCAGACGAAATGTATTTCGTTCTCCCGTTTCACCCGGTCGGGCATTGCGGAATGATTGAAATGCCTGCTGCGGATTAGCAAAAACATTTTGCGTATTTCTGACCACACCCAAATCAACCGGTCTGATGCGGGTTGAATTCGATTGAACATTCCAGTTTGTCGCCCATTGCGCCTGATCGAACGGCGATGAAATCGGCTGTCCCGAATTCCAGCGGTAAATTCCATTTAATGCCCATCCGCCGAAAAAGGCATCGGCAATCCGGTTCATATCGCTAAAATACGATTTGCCTCTTCCGATCGGAAGTTCAAAAAGAAAATTGGCATTTACCACGTGTTTTGTATCAAAATCCGAAACCGCCCGATTATCCTCGGGACGAAGCGAATTCAGGATAAACTGTCCGCCATACGAACCGTCGGTTTGCAAACCGGAAGCATTATCCATTGATTTTGACAATGTGTAGTTGATGTCATAACTCAGAGTTTTACCGAGTCTTTGACGCAAACTGAATGATCCGCCGTGATAATCGGAAGATGCCGTTGTTCCGAAAGATGAAAATGCGGCGTATTGCGGATGGAAGAACATATTCGGAAAACGACCGGGATTAACAGGGAGTCCGAATTCCGTTGCATCGTCAATAATCAATTGAACAAATGTCCAGTCGAGAATATCGAAGCCGCTTCTCGCTATCAAACTATAGATTGCCTGCGTATTATTATTGGCAGGAAGTCCGAAAACGGAAAGCGCAACTCTGGCATTCGGAAAAAGATTCTCGAAATAAGGAATTGCGGCAACGCTCGTAATCGGGGTATTCGCGGCACGTGCATCATGGAGAATTCCGGCAGCGGTGTACCAATCCATTCCTGATGCCTGATCCACCAGATTGTTTAACGCCATAATGTCGCGGGTGGCAAAAAGGTTTCTTGCCGACCGACCGACATACGATGCTTCAAAATACAAACCTTTCGGCAAACTTCTTCCGAAGGAAACATTCCAACTGTAATGCGTCGGCGAAACAATCGTTCCGTCTAAGGATGATTCGATACGGGTTCCTTCATCTGACGGAGTGCTAAAACGTTGGGCAGGTGCCGGAATTCCCGGAAGAGCGCGGATGTTCTGATTAAATCCGGTGAACGGCGGAGCGCACGGCGGTGTTCCACCCGGCGGCGGCGGGACATTACATCCTGTTATGTCATACGTATTAGCAGGAGTCGTGCTACTGCTGGTAAAACCGATGCTCGATAAACCGTCAAATGAAACGGCTAATTGACCGCCGAAATAATCGTTTGTAATCGAGAATCCGCCGCGAATGGTCGAATCGCCTTCATTTCCGAAAATTCCCTTGAGGAATTTATTTTCAAAATTCGGCGACCACGCAACCGCAACTCTCGGCTGAAAATTATTCCAATCCGAACTGTAAAAGCCCTGTCCGTTATTGGCAGGTCCGGCTAATTCAAAATTAATCAGTTCATTGTAGGGAATCCCCTGAGCGGCACTTGCCACGCGGCGATCAAAGAATTCGCCTAATCTTGTCGAAGGAACAACCTGAAAACCGTTTTGCTCGTAAACCGGACGGCTGTAAGCATATCGCAATCCGAACGTCAGCGTTAAATTGCGTTTGATTTTCCAAATATCCTGTCCATAGACATCATATTCTTCGGTTGCAAAATTTCTGCTGGTCGGAGTTCCGGCAGGCAGAACGCTGCCGTCAATATCAAAGGTAAAATTACCCGAATATTGCGAAAAGCGACCGATCAAAGCCGTTGCCGCCGCTTGAACAGTTGCAGTTTCTCCACCGGCAAGTGTGTATCCGGCATCTCGTATGGCGTTTGTAACAACCGCGCCTGACAGATTGTAAAATGACGGATTCGTTACCGCGTTATCGTAAGCATTGGCGAATGAATCTCTTTGATTACGAATAATACGAACATTAGCACCGATCTGTATGGTGTGCTGTCCTTTAATCCACGTAAAATCATCGGTGATATTCGTTACCGGAGTTACGCGGCTTAAGGTTCTGGCATAAAATAGAGGAGAATAGACAAAACGAAAACTAATGTTATTGTCCGATGAATCTCCTTGAGTGCTGAATGCCTGACGGGTCAGTCCATAACGGAAATTATTGATCTTGTTGTCGCTGATACTCCACGTATGCCCCGCGACAAATCCGTATGGATGGCTCCACAAAGAAGTTGCCGGAGTATCGGGAAAAGCTGACTCACCGGCGATGTTATCCCATTGATAATTACCCCGGAAAAAAAGTTGATGATCGTCATTGATATT
>JBBRVS010000241.1:0-7444 GCA_038246645.1 Pyrinomonadales bacterium | reverse complement strand
TTTACCTGAAACAGACGAATCAATTGACAGGCAAATTTGGAACAGAGCTTTTTCGAACAAAGAAAACGTAACAGATAATGATTATGCAAAGGCAATTGTTGAAATATTTGATTCTAAAGTTGAAGAATATTTAATTCAACCGACATTCATCATAGATTACCCGAAATCAATTTCGCCTTTGTCGAAAGCGTCGCCGGAGAATCCGAACATTGCCGAGCGGTTTGAATTGTTTATCAACGGGATGGAATGCGCCAACGGTTTTTCGGAACTCAACGATCCGCAGGAACAGTATGCGAGATTTATTGACCAGATGAAAGAGCGCGAATCGGGCGATCACGAAGCGATGGTTTTAGATGAAGATTACATCCGCGCCCTCGCTTACGGAATGCCGCCGGCGGCAGGAATCGGCATCGGAATTGATCGCTTGGTGATGTTGCTGACAAACAAACATTCGATTCGTGATGTAATATTATTTCCGCATATGCGACCGATCTCTAAATTAGAGAAAGTGAGTGAGGAAGAAGCTGAAAAAACGGAAAATCAGATCGAAAAACGAGAAAAATAAAACTTAAAATTTAATTTACAGGGAGGGAAAACTATGGGACAGATAGCCAAAGAACAAGACGAAATGACGGAACAGGAAAAAAACGCCAGCGAACGCAATTTACCGAATCGCGGCGGCGCGGTTTCCGATGAAGATTTGGACAAGGCTTCGGGCGACTCGGACGACAAACCGACCGGACAAGATCATTCGCTCGAAAATTACGAGGAAACAATGCCGGACGAAGGAGTCGGCGCGGTGCAGGACGGTTCGACGATCAAAGACGGCGTTGCACATATCGAGGAAGATTAATTGAGATTAAAAAGAAATCTGAAAAAAACTTTGCGTTCTCTGCGTTCTCTGCGTTAAAAATTCTTATTTAAACGCAGAGAACGCAGAGAAAAGCAAATATTTATAAAATTTTAAACATTTTAAATTTTTGAAAAGAGGGAAAATAATGAATTTTACAGATACGGAATCGCAGATCGAAGGAATCGAAGAAATCTTTGCCGACGCCAAGCGCGAAGATAATTGGAATTTAGATGAAGATATGCTTTACAGCTATTACTTCGTTGATACGAATATCGAAAAACTCGAAAGTTTCGGGCATTTTCTCGAAGAAAAAGGTTTCGAATTTATAGACATTTTCGAACTCGGCGATGAGGAAACCGACGAATCTACGGGCGAATATCTTTTGCACATAGACAAGGAAGAAAAACACACGCCGCAAACGCTGGCGGAAAGAAATATCGAATTTACAAAACTCGCCGCCGAACACGGAATTTTCACTTACGACGGCTGGGAATTCGGCGAAGTCGGCGTTTATGACGATGAAGAAGAATAAATAAAAAGCGAAAAAAAAATATCAAGGCAAAAGTTCGGATTACGGTTCGGGCATTTTGCCTTTTTTTTCAGGAATAAATAAGAAAATCTCCATCGTTAGGCAGGCGGTCTTTGACCGCCGTTGATTTGATATAATCGAGATCGGCGGTCTTGAGAGCGGTCTGCTTAACGATATATTGATTTTACTAATGGTTGAGAAAAGCGAAAAAATCGAAAATGTGCGCGTCTTGCGGCTCTGGCGGATGATCTTTCTCGGCAAGGGAACGCTTGTCCGCCAAGTCATTCACGCGATTATCAGCATTGCTTTGCGTTTGTTTTTCCGGCGAATCGAAGCGGTCAACGCCGAAAACGTGCCGCAAGACGGCGCGATTATTTTCGTGCTCAATCATCCGAACGGCTTGGTTGATCCCGCGCTCGTTTTTGTTTCGCTCATCCGGCGCGTTTCCTTTCTTGCCAAATCCACGCTGTTCGATATTCCGGTCGCCGGATTTCTGCTCAGAACATTCGAGATTCTGCCCGTTGCGCGGCGCGTTGATTCTTCGGGCGATATGTCGAAAAACCGGATGACCTTTCAAAATTGCTACGAACTTCTCGCCCAAGATCGCTGCATTGCCATTTTTCCCGAAGGAATTTCGCACAACGAAACAAAACTCCAACCGCTCAAAACCGGCGCGGCACGAATCGCGCTCGGCGCACTCGGATTTAAGGAAGAAAAAGAAAACTCTCAAATTTCAGATTTAGAATTTCAAATTTCAGAAAATAAAGAAACAAATGACGAAGGACAAAAGACAAATGACGAAATAAATCCGAAATCCGAAATCCGAAATCTGAAATTAAAAATTATGGCGGTCGGACTTTATTACACTTCAAAAACATCGTTTCGGAGCGAGGCGTTGATTCGCTACGGCGATTTGATCGAAGTCGAGCCTGTCGAACTCGATGAAAACGGCGAACCGCCGCGCGAAGCCGTCTATGCGCTGAACGCGAAGATCGAAGATGCTCTGAGAAAAGTAACGCTCAATCTCGAATCGCAGAGCGAACTCGACACCGTTCTCAAAGCCGAAGCGTTGTTTTCGTCCGTTTATGAAAATCTTTTATTCAAAGACACTTTGACGCAGAGTTTTAACCGTCTGCAATCGCTTGCCGAAAAATACGCGCTGCTGGAAAAAAACGATCCGCAGAAAATGCGCGAACTCGGCGAAAAAGTTTCGCGCTACGAAAACGCTCTGAAAACGAGCGGCGTAACGGCGGAGAGTCTTTCGGTTCTTTATCATCCGACCTTTTACGTGTTTCGCTATTTAATTCTGCGCGTGTTGTTTCTGCTGATTCTCGCGCCGCTTGCCGTCATCGGCGCGATCATTCATTCGCCCGCGTATCTTTTTTCAAACCTTCTGGGGCGCACCGTTACGACGCACGACGTAGATGCTGCCGGTTCTTCATCGAAAATAATCGCCGCGATGATTTTTATGCCGCTGACGTGGCTGATTACCGCGCTTATTATGCTCTTTTTTTTCGGCTGGCAGATTGCTTTAATTGCAATTCCGGTCACGATCTTGTGCGGATATATCGCGCTTCGTTCGTCGGAAACGCTGATTGATTTAAATGTCTGGATAAAATCGGCGTGGCTGCTTTTCCGCCAGCGCGCGCTCTTTCTGCGTCTGCTCGTCCGGCGCAAAACTTTGCAGGAAGAAATCGGGGAAATTATCGAAAAAGACGACGAATGAAAATATTCTTTTTAACCGCATTCGCGCTCGTTTGTTTCGCGCTTAATTCGATTCTTTGCCGTCTTGCGCTCGGCACGCAATTGATTGATGCGGCGAGTTTTACCGCCGTCAGACTTCTCTCAGGGGCGGTTACGCTGGCGCTGATATATTTAATTTTCGGCAAAAAAGACGCTGAAACTAAAAAAGGAAATTGGATTTCCGCCTTTTTTCTTTTTGCGTATGCCATTTGTTTTTCGTTCGCATATATCAGTTTAACAACGGCGACCGGCGCACTTGTTTTGTTCGGTTCGGTGCAGATGACAATGCTGATTTCCGCTGTCATTTCCGGTGAGCGACCAAAGATTCTGGAATGGCTCGGATTTTTGATTGCCGTCGCAGGGTTGATCTATCTCGTTTTTCCGGGCTTGAGTGCGCCGCCGCTCTTTTTTTCGATTCTGATGAGCTGCGCGGGAATTTCGTGGGGATTTTACACTTTGCGGGGAAAGGGAAGCAAGAATGCGCTCGCCGATACGACCGGAAATTTTATCCGCACGATTCCTTTTATTATTCCGGCATTTCTGCCGTTTATTTATCGAGTAAATTTGTCGGCAAAAGGCGTTTTATTGGCAGTTTTATCGGGCGCGATTGCTTCGGGAATCGGTTATTCGGTTTGGTATGCCGCGCTGAAATTTCATACGGCGACGCGGGCGGCGATCTTGCAGCTTGCAGTTCCGGCAATCGCGGCGGTCGGCGGCGCAGTTTTTTTAGCGGAAACTCTTTCGCTCCGATTAATACTGGCAAGCGGCTTGATCTTGGGCGGAATCGCGATGGCAGTTTGGGGAAGAAATAGGTTAAACCGCGAAATACGCAAAATACGCTAAATTAATTTATTTCATTCTTAATTGGAATACTTCGTTGTTCGCTGTCAGCTATTGGCTATTAACTGAATTTTCAATTAAAAAAGAGCGAATAGCTAAAAGTGAATAACGAATAGTTTTTATGTTTTTCGCGTTTTCAGCGTGTTTCGCGGTTAATTTTTCTTAAATTCGGCGATCAGCGAATATCTTTTATAAAGCGGTTTGACGGTTAATTTTCCAACGCCTTTTTGTTCCAAATCTTCCAAAAACGGCAGTAATTCCTTCGGATATTTTACGTGAAACTGCTTGAGCCAGCCTTTTAAAATTTTTTGAAATCCGGCGGGCAGATCGGCTTGATCGTAGAAATCCACGATATAGAGCGTTTTTCCCGGTTTCAGATTTTCGAGCGCATTTTCGATTGATTCGCGCCACGGCGGAATGATCGAAACGGCGTAGCTGAAAAACGCGCAGTCGAATTTTTCGCGTAATTCAAAAGTTTTATCAAACGTGAAATCATCGGCAAGTGCGGTTTGAAGTGTGATATTTTTGATATTTTTCGCGTCAATTTTCGTTTGCGCGGTTTTTAACATTTCCGATGAAGCATCGAGTCCGAAAAAGTTTATTTTCGGATATTTTCGCGCCAGAATAATTAAATTCCGCGCCGTTCCGCAGCCGATTTCCAGAATATTTTCGTTTTCGGAAATTTTCATTTCCTTAATCAAACGGTCGCGCCCCAGAAGATAATATTTCCGCGTCAGATCGTAAAAATACCGCTGATGGCGATACATTTTATCCATTTTTTCGAAGGCATCAGGCGGATTTTGGATTTTGGATTTTGGATTTTGGATTTTCTTTGAACTCACGGGTTTTACTGTTTTTCGCTGTATTCGCGCAAAGAGTCTATCGCCGTTTGGCGGATTTTGTTTTGCATAAACGATGACCAGCCGAGTAGCATTCCGGGCAAACCGAGTGCCTGTTTTGACCATTTCCAGATGTCGAAGGTGTCCGTATGGCGATAGATTTCCCCGTCCTTAAATTCAAATTCGGCGTGGATTTCGTTGTGAACTTTTCGATTCGTTTTGCTGAAAAGATAATCCGCCGTCCAATCCGCCGAACCGGTTTTTTCATCTGCCGCAATATTGGAAAATTCGATCTTTATCTCGCCTTTGCCGCGCTCGACGAGCATCCGCCACATATTTTTCGCGTCCGCGCCTTTTAACACGCCGAACGCCGGATCGGAAAATTCTATATCGGCGTGATAACACGAGATCATTCCGGCAGAGTCGTTTCGGGCGAAAGATTCGTAAAATGTTTGGATGATTTGTTCGTTTTCCATAAGAAATTTAACCACAGATGCACACAGATAAAAAAGATAAAATCAAAATTTAATCCCGAAAATCATCTGTGTAAATCCGTGTGCATCTGTGGTTAATAATTTTTTTTTCTGCTCATTTCAAAATATACAGATGAAATCCGCCGTAGATCGAAGCGCGGTCTTGTTTGAAAAGCTCCCGGGACAAATCTTCTTCATAAACAAATTTTTCGCGCAAATCTTTCGGCAGATTCGTTTCAATCGGCGAACTCGCGCCGGCGGTTCGGAAAATTATGCGTGAATTTTCTGCGCCTCTGTCGGCGATTGTTTGCCAGAGATCGGTCATGACCTCGCTGTTCATCCAATCCTGCGCGTCGAGAAAAATGAAACGATTAAAAGTATTTTCCGGCTGATTTTTGATTTCGTCGGTGATCGAACCGATTTTTGTCCGCAGTTTTCCGGCGTTTGATTTTAATTGTTCGTAATTTTCCGCCTTTAAATATTCGGGAACTGCCTGCCGGTTTTCGGTGTCGTATTTTCGCGCAAACGCCTGCCACGCGAAATAATTTTCGTAGATCGGATAATCAACCGCGAGCTTTTTTGCCCGCAAACGGTAAACGTCAATAATATTTCCGCCTTCGCCCAAATCTTTTTTCAGTTCGTCGTACTGCTGCGGCGGAATTCCCAGACCGAACATCGTGACGGGAAGTTTGCCGACCGTTTTGATAAAAAACGTGTCGAAAAAAGGATCAATATATTGATCGTAAAGTTTAAGTTGTTCTTCCGGCGTTTTTGCCTTTAAGACCTCTTCGGGTTTTAAGCCGAGCAGGTGCGAGAATTTATGAAAAAAGCGCAAAAAATAACCGTTGCGCGAATGCTCGTAAAGTCCGCCTTTACGGAAGAAATTGATGCGCTTGCCGTGCGTGATCTTGCTCAATCCAGAATTCGATTCCCAGAATTTGCGCGTGTCCGCGTCGAGCTTGGGTGAGATGAATTTTTCGTAATTTGAAGTGTTTTCCGCGCTTTTGCCGAAACCGAAAAACGCGAAGAAATCTTCAAAACCGGGCAAAAATTCGAGCGCGGCGATCTTTAGGTTCAAGAGATAAATATGATGCCGATTCAGATCAACCGCCGTGACGGAATTCGGATTTTCGAGCAGATAATTCAGCGCATTACAGCCGCCGGAAGAAATCGTGATGACGTTTGAATGCGCATCCAATTCTAGCGCCTGCAAATCAACCCGCGGGTCTTCCCAAATCTGGTTATAAACGAACGCATCAAACCAAACGGCGAAAAGTTTCTGCAAAACGCTCTGTTTTTTTGAAACCTCTTTTTGCTTGACCGCATCAAGTACGAGTTTTTGTTCGCTCATTTTAATACTTTAACTGCAAGTGCATTAATAAAACTTTAATAAAAGAACTTTATATTAAAAACAACGGATTAACACAAATTTACACGAATTTTCAGTATCAAAAATTACTAAATTAAAAAAGAAAAATCTTCGGAATAGATTATCAGTATATCAAAATTTTGAGAAACCGAAACCGCAGGTTTAAAGACGGCTCGCTTAACCAAATATATCATTTTTGAGATGGCTTCCGGTAAAATATGCGGCAAGAAATTGAAGAAAAGTGGACAAGAATCAAAAAAGCGGGAAGAAGAATATGGTATTTTGCCGGATTTCGCTTGAAAAGATATTATGACTTTTTGTCAGAAAAGCGATAGAGAGTATTTATGGTTTAGTAGCAAACAGAAATACCTGACTGATTTTTATCAAAATTCAAACTACTAAGCAGGTGGGTAAAACTTTTAAGATATTATGAAACTTCTAAAAACTTCCGTAACTTTCAGACTCGACATTATTTAGAAGTTTTCTGATATTTTCCATTATCCGTTTTTCATTTTGCATTGGTGCGTAAGTTTCTATTTTCACTTGAAAGAGGGTAAATTTTGCTTCAATTATCAAAATGAAAGCCTCAAGTTTTTAATTTTGATAATTTGCAAAATTAATGGTCTTGCCTAATCTTGCCCAAGATTTTTTATTGAGTAATTACCAAAAATATCTATTATTTTTTGAATTCTCCATATTTTTGGAGCAAATTCTTGAAGATAAAGAGTGAAAAGCCCATTTTTATTTATCCGGTTCTTTTAGAATACTTATTGCTTAAAAAAAATCAACCTGTCAAGT
>JBBRVS010000240.1:0-7445 GCA_038246645.1 Pyrinomonadales bacterium | reverse complement strand
GAACAAGCGATGGAGAAGAGGTCTTATCTTACGCACAGACTCGTGGTCTAAGGTGAGTTTCGGACTCATCTTCTCCTCTCCAAACAGCGTCCTTGTTTGGAGTTTATCAACTAACTTTCAAGATACAAGGTGAGTAATAAAGAAGGATTGTTCATCGCTCTTTTTAAGAATGCGTAGAATACTTCTTCAAAAGCTGTTTTTTTATTTTCACTCATTTGTTTAATTCTCCTCCTCATTTTTATTTTTTAATTTTATAAACTACTTCGCTCCCGCCGGACATCCGACGAGTTCATCCAAAACCAATTTAGAACGGCTCGCCGCATACCTGCCGCCACCTGCATAATCCTGAATGACATTGACATAAGTCGCGTAGCAATACGGGTGATCGGCTTCGGTGTCGCGCAGATAGATCAAGCCGTTTTTGTAACGTGCGTTCGGAATCCCCAAAACACCCTGGTCAATCTGCCACGCGCTCTGCATCAAGCCGACTTTGAAGATTTTGTAACGCGCCGGATTTTCTAAAGCGCGTTTCATTAAGGCTTCCTCGCCGGCATTACGAACGGAGTATTTTTCCATTTTCGGAAAGTAGGTCGGCAGTTTTTTCGCCAACGCTTCGGCAAGCGGTTTGAGCGCGATGTCGAGCGGTTCTTTGAAAACAAGGGCGTTTGCGCCGCGCAGCCATTCATCGCGCTTTTTCAGCGAAACAGCATAAAGTGCGTATTCGGTGTCGCTGCCCATCGAGATTTTCGTCGCCGGGTCATAATCGTTAACGCGCTTGAGCGTTTTGGCGATGTCTTGTTTGTGAATCGAAAGCCAGGGGCTGTCTTTAATATCACGCGTTTCCCTTTCGCCGACGGCGCATTGGAAATACTCGGCGCGTTTTGAAGCGATTTCGACCCAAACGGCGGGATTGCTGACGAACGGGGCGAAAGTGTCGGGACGCGCCGCGAGAGTTTTCAAAAGATTTTCCGTTTCGGCGAGATTCGGCAATTCTTCCTGCAACTGTTTTTCCATCAGTTGAACGTTTGCGAAATACGGCTTGCTGTAGCTGTTGCCTTTTACTTTATCGAAATCCAGGTTGTGTTTTTGGGCGTAGCATTCCAAGTAAGGCGAGATGTAATTTTTGCCCTGATCAATAATTTTCCCGAATTGCGGCACATCGAAAAACGGGTAAACCGCGTTCGCCTGAAAATAAAGCGTTTCGCCGTCGTCCTGGTCAATGACCTTATAAACATTGCTCGACTTGCTGACGATGCGAACGGTTTCAAGATATACACCCGAAGTGACGGCGACCGCCAAATCGCCCGTTTTCAAATTCGCGTCGTAAGTCTGCGGCGCGTTCGGATTAGATTCGGCATCCTGCGCTGAAACCGTTATTGAGCCGAACGCGATTATAATCGAAAACGCGAATGTTAAAATAAATCCCTTTTTCATTAATTTTCCTTCCTGTAATTTGTTTTAATCGGTTTTGATGACAATGCAGTGATCGAGCATCGGCGATACTTTCGGCACAAGCAGAGTGCCTTGAAATCCTTGAACGGTAACGACTTTGTCCATTTTCAGTTTTTTCATCCGGTCGAGATGGTCGTCGTCGAAATAACAGCTCACACCATTGCCGAGTCCGGGCGCAAACAGCGTTACCCAGGGCTGCGTTGTTCCTTTCTTTTCCAATGAAAGTAAGGTAACTCTGCCCGTAACCCGTATATTTTTGCTCGCGTATTTTTCCAGATCCTTGTCCGTTACGCCTTCGCGGTTAAACTCTTTGTCGTATTCTTCGCTCGTCATCGTAAAATCGGCTTTTTCGATTTTCGGCGTTTCGGGTTCCGGCGCGGTTCCGGTCGGCGTTTCGACTTGAGTTGCGGAATTAGTCGGTTTTGCAGTATCTTCAGCCGTTTTCGACGTTGATAAAGAACTGCACGCCAGGTTGACGAATAGAACGACTGCTAAAGCAAATGCCGCGAAAAATAGATTTGTAATTTTTTTCATAATTTTTTATTTGGTTTATTTTTTCCTGATAACGACTCCCGTATTGTCAAAATCATAAAATTCCACATCAATTTTTTCCGAGCCTTTGCTCATTTCCAGATAATATCGGTCTCCGCTTTCGTCAAACTTACCTAACTCCCAACCCTGTGTTTTGAGCGTGTCGGTGTAATTTTTCGTTACGGTTTTTTTATCGTCTTTATGAACGGCGCGAAATTCGTTCGGCTCGCTTTTCCAGACGACGGCGTTTTCCTTGACCGGCAGATTCATCGTGCTCCACGGCGCGGTAAGCGGCACGGCTGCGACTTCCGGTTTCCATCCGCAAGCGGAAAGCAGGATTGAAACGAGAAAGAGTATTGAAACTGCCGTAAATTGTTTTTTCATAAAATTATTTTTACCTTTTTTTGATTTTATTTTTCCTGAATAATTCGAATCGGCGATGCTCTGAGATTTGTCAGGATTTCGATTAATTTGTCCAAATCTTCGTTTCTAACTACGCCGGTTCGCTCGATCAGAATTTCTTTTTCAGAAATTTCGTTTTTTTCGCGGTCATCGAAAACAACTTTGATTTTTGCGGACAATACGTTCGGGTCATTAATCGTTCCCGTTTCGATTCTGTTCAAAAGCAACTCACCGTTTTCCTTAATTTCAACCACGAGTCTTAGCGGGTCTGCGGCTTTTGCGGGCGAAAACGCGATATTTCGATCAATGGAAACCGCCGGATAACTTTTCGATAAACCGCCGCAACCGTAAAATATGAAACATATCGTAAAGCCGATTGCTGAAAATTTTACGTACGCTGTTTTCTTCATTAGTTTTTGTTTCAACTTGCGCGAAAATTTTTATTTCGGCACAAATTGATTTCGTGCTAATATTTTTTACTGACGGGTTAAATATTTAAGGTTTTACTGTAAAAAAGTCTTGAGAAACTTGTGAGAAAGTTCCTAAAAAATTCCTAGAGTTTTGCGATGTTGCCTGATAATAAGCACTTATACCGATTCGGAGATTTTATTCTGGATGTTGAAGAAAGGATTTTGATGCGCGGCGGCAAGCCGGTCGCGTTGACACCGAAGTCTTTCGAACTGTTGCGTGTTTTAATTTTAGGCGGCGGGCATATTATCGAAAAGAAAACACTGATGAATGAGGTCTGGGCAGATAGTTTTGTCGAAGAAAGCAATCTGACATTTACCATCCGGCAGCTTCGCAAGACGCTCGGCGATACTGCACAAAATCCGAGTTTTATCGAAACCGTTCCGCGTCGCGGTTATCGTTTTATCGCCGAGGTCGAAGCGGCTTCGGAAATCGGCAATGGTGGCGGGGAGAAAGATAAAATTCCGACAGTTGCAAATGGTTCAAAAGCCGGAAAAAAAAGAAAAGAAATTTTTACTCCGATTTTGGCAGTAACGCTTGGCATTTTGCTGCTCGGGACGATCATCGTCGGGGCGTGGTATGTGCAGAGTAAAGACGGAATCGAGAATTTGAGCGTCTTAAACAATTCCTTCAACTCCGAAAAAATTTCCACTAACGGAAAGGTTTATCACGCCGTCATCACGCCGGACGGAAAAAACGTAATTTATATCACTGCCAACGGCGAAAAACAAAGCGTTTGGATCAGGCAGTTGGATTCATACAACAATGTTGAGATAATTCCCCCTATTGATGGTTTTTACGGCGGCATCGCCGTTTCGCCGGACGGGAATTTTTTATATTTCAGCCGCACATCGCCGAGTACGAAGCCGCAATTGGACGTTTACCGCGTTTCGATTTTCGGCGGCATTCCGAACAAAATAGCCGAGGCAACACAAGGCTGGGTTGACGTTTCGCCGGACGGGGAGAAACTTTCTTACATACGCTGTTTTTATTTCGAAAACGAATATTGTTCGCTTTGGATTGCCGACAGTGCGGACGGGAAAAACGAGAGAAAAATCGCGACGCGCCCGCGCCCGTTCAGAATTGCCGATAATACATTTTCTCCCGACGGCAAATCCGTGGCGTTTGCCGTCGGTCAGTCGGAAAACGCGGCAAATGAATTTTCGCTGGCGGAAGTTGATCTGGAAACGGGGCTTGAGCGACAGATAACCGAAGAAAAATTTTTCGACATCAAAAGCCTGATCTGGCTTCCCGACAAAAGCGGTTTGCTGATAACGGCAGCGCGGATTCCGAATAAAAATTTCCTGATTTGGCAGATTTCCGATTCTTCGGGCGCAGCCAAACCGCTGACGAACGATTCGCAGACTTATTCGGTTTTAAGCCTCGATAAAGCGGCGAGCCGGCTTGTTTCGACGAACATCAGAGAAGATTTTCGCATACATCTTTTGAATATCGAAGATCCTTCACAGTTCCGAGTTTTGGATGACGCTTCGACCTCAGCTTTCGCGCCGGACGGAAAAATAGTTTTTTCATCCAATAAGTCGGGCAACGAGGAAATTTGGAGCACGAACGCCGACGGCAACGGGCAAAAACAGTTGACAAACGATTCCGCCGACGATATAAAACCGGTTGTTTCGCCATTTGATAATTCGATTTATTTTGCCTCGAACCGCACGGGCGCGATCCAACTCTGGCGAATGAATTTCGACGGCTCGAACCAGATGAAAATTACCAACAAAGACGGCGGTTATCCGATTCTCGTTTCGCCCGACGGAGAGTGGATTTATTATCAGCACGGGTTGGACAAAACGCTGCGACGCATTTTGAAAGACGGCACTAATGAACAGATTATTTGGGGCAATCCGGCGTATCGTTTTGCTGTTTCGCCGGATGCAACGAAAGCTGCGTTCGTCGAAAAAAAAGGCGATGGGAGAGTTTTAAAGATTATTTCGACCGCTGACAAAAGTTTACTGGAAGTTATTCAGCCCGCCATTAAAGATCAGAAAATGCCGGAAATCGCCTGGATGCACGACGGCACAGGTCTGTTTTATATACAGGTGGACGGAAATTTCGCAAATTACACGCTATGGCGGCAAATTCTAACCGGCAAGCCGCCGCAAAAAATCGCCGATCTCGGAAACGAAGAAATCTCCGAATCGTCCGGTTTTACCGTTTCGCCGGACGGCAAATCGCTGATTTATATTCAAGGCAGCTGGCGGCACGATGCTGTTTTATTAAAAGGTTTGAAATAGATCAGCGCCGATGAAAAATGAAAAATGGCTAACTGATAATGTAAGAATTCTTACATTATCAGTTAGCCATTTAATTGAAAAAAGAGTTTTAGGATAATATTTTAAAACTTTTGCTAAATTGAACTCAAAACTTTATTTCGCTTCCGGTTTCAGATCGGCGAAGATATATTTTTCAATCGGAACTCTTCTATATCCGACGATGCGTTTTGCCCAGTAACCTTCAAATTTCGAATACATTACGCCTTTGCTGGTCGAGGCGTGATAAAAACCTTGATCGTCAACGACGATGCCCATATGTCCCAAACCGTTGAAGAAAACGAGCGTTCCGAAGCGATAGCGTTCATCGCCTTCGACCGCGTCGAATTGCGACCATAAAGTTCGCGCGCTGCCGCGACCGAAATCTATTCCCGATTCCTTAAAGATCGTCCAGACAAGTCCCGAACAATCATAGCGGTTCGGTCCGGTCGAGCCGTAAAGATACGGAATTCCTAATTTTGACTGCATCGAATTCAGCATTTTCGATTTGAGAACTGCGGTCAGACCTGCGGTATTTTTTGAAACGGCGGCGGAATTTGAGGCGGGCGCGGTCGGTTTGGAAGAACCGGTATTTTTAACTAATGGCGGCGGATTTTGAACGACGATTTGGTTGGTCAGAGTCGGTCTTTGTGTGCTTCGGGTAGTTGGCTGTGTTTCGGTTGTTCTGGTTGTATTTTCTTGAACAATTCGCTGGCGTTCCTGCGAAAATGAGTTAGTTGTTAAAACCGAAAGACAAAAAACGATACACGAAGAAATACACAATAATTTTCTTAAAGACATCAAAAAGAAACTCCTGAATTTTTATTTTTTTTAGCTATGAAATGCCTGCTTGGAAGTTCGGGTTCTATATCCCCTAATTTAAAAATATGACTAAAACAAAGTGATTTCCCAAAAATGCTCCAATAAGTTTAGGAATCGAATCTATTAAATTGTTAATGATTGTTTTAGCTTAAGACGAAATAAATTTTCGCTTTAAAGAATCGGAATTGCAAATCCCAAAACTATTTTAACCCGAAGGCTGTATGTTTTGGCAAGTCTTTTGTGAAGAAAGTTTGAAAAAGACTCTTTCGAGAAGACGCAAATATCCCTCGTTCGAGAGATATTTGCCTTTGCCCGCCTCTTCTCCGTTTATCTCTTCCGCGTTCCTGTGTTGTCTTTGAATACTTAAAGTAAAGGTTTAATAAATGAGATATTCCAAAAAATCCTGATAATTTTCAAAAAAAATATCCTTTGTTTTCTAAGCTGTTGAAAACAAAGGATAAAAAGATTTCTACCGAAGTTGGATTTAAGCTGAAAAAGATGTTCCGCATCCGCATCCGCCGGTTGCATTCGGATTTTCAAACGTAAATCCCGAACCCATCATATTCGATGTGTAGTCAACCGTCACGCCGTTTAAATACTGTACGCTGAACATATCAACGAAAAGTTTTACATTGTGCTGGTCAACGATAAAATCGCCCTGACGCGATTCTTCTTCGATATTCAAACTGTACTGAAATCCCGAACATCCGCCCGGAACTACTCTTACGCGAAGTCCCGCCGTTTCCGGTAAATCATCTTCGCTTGCCAAAAACTTTTTGATTTCTACCGCCGCATTCGCCGATAAATTAATTTCTACATTTGGTGCTGCAACTGCTGACATAATATTATTTTCTCCTAAATTAATAAATTTCCCAAGATTCAAATTGAATCTTTACTTTAATTTCAATTTTACTTTAACAAAAGCGAAATCACAAGCCGAATTTGTAACACGATAATTTGAGTCAACCGGAATTGCCGATTCGTAATAGTCAACCGAACTTAATTATTCATTATTTGATTCGAATCCATCTCGTAGTCAAGATAAAGCGGCTGCTCTCGCTGAAGTCGTTGAACGTATTCTCTGGAATATCCTGTTGATTATACCTAAGGACCGGCAATTACTAAAATGGTCATATCGGGCAGTTCCAGCCACCCGCGCACGACGTAAAATCGGGTGCTTTGGGAACGCTTGAGCGCGAGAGCGGTAGCGACTTGGTGAAATTTAATCTTGAGCCCCCCATTCGCTTTTCCTGCGGGTTCTAACCTTTTGTGTATAGTTTCTAAGTAGAAAACCTATAAGCCCTATCAGAAAATGTTTTAGCAGTCGGGTAAAATTGCGAACTCAATTCAAAAAGCGCAAGACTTTTAACCGGATTTAGCCTAATTCTCCATCCATAATCCGCTTTGGGATTTGGATGGAGATGTAAGGCGTTCCACACAATCGCGCTTTCAAGCGATTGTTTCTTCGCACGTTGTCATTCAATAACCTGTTGGTTTTCGATG
>JBBRVS010000239.1:0-7545 GCA_038246645.1 Pyrinomonadales bacterium | reverse complement strand
TTTGGAAAATTTGACAAGTTTTCTTTTAGATTCTTGAAAAATTGGCTGATTCGGGCAACGAAGCCTTGTTTTCAAATACTTGTTAATAAAGCATTTTTTCAAAATTTGGATCTACTGAATCTACAAAGAGGAAAGCTATAAGATAATCGGGGCGTGTTATGAAGTATATAATCAACAAGGATTCGATTTTACCGAGCCGGTTTATCAAGAATAATGTTTAGAAATAGAATTTGAGATGCAGAAAATTCCTTTTGTTGCACAGCCTGAAATTCATTTATATGACAAAGAAAGGATTTTAGATCAGTTTTTCAAACCGGATTTTATTTGCTTTGAGAAAATCATTGTTGAAATTAAATCGGTTTCAAGTTTGACTGATGCACATATTTCTCAAACATTAAATTATTTGAATGCAACAAAATTTGATTTGGCTTTGCTTGTCAATTTTGGAGAATATCCAAAGCTGATTTACAAACGAATTGCCAATAGAAAACTTGAAGATATTAGCTTAAAGAAAGAAATTGAAAGTTGGACAAAATAGGTTTTGCCCACTAATAGCACGAATCAACACGAATACTTTTTTAATCTATTTTTAGGGCAATTTTTATATAGATATATTCTGATTTATTCGTTTTAATATTTTCTTATTCGTGTTGATTCGTGCTATTCGTGGGCAAAAAAAATTCTTATGAAACACAAACCGTCATTCATCGAGAGCATCGCCGAAAAGCTCGGCTTGATCGAAAATCTGCATCCGCAAACAGAAGAGTTTGAACTTCCGCGGATGAACGAGCCGGGCGAACTGTCAAATTATCCGCCGCCGGAAAAATGGGATGATTGGACGGAATATGAAGCGACAAGCGGGCAGCGGCGCGAGAAGAAGAATTATATGATCGTGCCGACAGTGTGTTTTAACTGCGAATCGGGCTGCGGTTTGCTTAGTTATATCGAAAAAGACACGATGCAGGTTCGCAAATTTGAAGGCAATCCGTATCATCCGGGCAGTCGGGGGCGAAATTGCGCGAAAGGTCCGGCGACGATCAATCAGATCACGGATGTTGACCGCATTTTGTATCCGCTCAAACGCACGGGAAAACGCGGTGCGGGTGAATGGGAAAGAGTTTCGTGGGATGAAGTTTTAGACGACATTGCCGGAAAGATTCGCGAGGCGTTGCTCGACGAACGGCGCAACGAGGTCGTTTATCACGTCGGGCGACCGGGACACGAAGGCTTTATGGACAGGATTTTGCAGGCGTGGGGCGTTGACGGGCATAATTCGCACACGAATATTTGTTCGTCGGGCGCGCGTTTCGGTTATGCGATCTGGCAGAATTACGACCGACCTTCACCCGATCACGCCAATGCGCGGTTTATCCTTTTAATTAGCGCGCATCTCGAATCGGGACATTATTTTAACCCGCACGCGCAAAGAATTATCGAAGGAATGATGAACGGCGCAAAGCTGGCGGTGATGGATCCGCGTCTTTCAAACACGGCTTCGATGGCGGATTACTGGATGCCGACACAGCCCGGAAGCGAAGCCGCCGTTTTGCTGGCGATGGCGAAAATTCTTTTGGACGAAAATCTTTACAATGAAAAATTTCTGAAAGATTGGGTAAATTGGCGCGATTATTTGCTGGAATTGAAACGCGAGTCAGAACCGTCTGCGGTAGCGGGCGGTTTAACGTCGGAATCGGACAACCCGGATAATAAACAAAAACCATCCGCTACCGCAGACGGTTCTGACCTGAAATCGGACAACCCGGATAATAAACAAAAACCATCCGCTACCGCAGACGGTTCTGACCTGAGATTCGAGGATTTCATTGAGGAATTAAAAAAACTCTACGCCGAATACACGCCCGAATTTGCTGAAAAAGAATCGGGCGCGAAGGCGGAAATGATCGTCGAGATCGCCCGCAAGATCGGCGCTGCCGGGACGCGTTTTGCGGCGCATAACTGGCGCAGTGCGGGTTCGGGAAACTTGGGCGGCTGGGCAGTTGCGCGGTGTCTGCATTTCTTGAATGTTTTGACGGGCAGCGTCGGCACCGTCGGCGGAACTTCGCCGTCTGCCTGGAACAAATTCAAGCCGAAGGGTTTTTCGACTCCGCCCGCGCAGAAATTCTGGAACGAACTCCATTTTCCGAATGAATATCCGCTCGCGCATTACGAAATGTGTTTTCTGCTGCCGCATTTTTTGAAGGAAAATCGCGGCAAACTTTCGGTTTATTTTACGAGAGTTTTCAATCCGGTCTGGACTCTACCCGACGGTTTTATGTGGATCGAGGCTCTTTCGGACGAATCGAAGATCGGAATGCACATTGCGCTGACACCGACGTGGAACGAAACCGCGTATTTTGCCGATTACGTTCTGCCGATGGGACACGCCTCCGAACGCCACGATCTTGTTTCCTACGAAACTCATTCGGGTTTGTGGATCGCTTTTCGCCAACCGATCCTGCGCGAAGCGGCGCGAAGACAAGGCAAGGAAGTCGAATTTACTTTTGAGACAAATCCCGGCGAAGTCTGGGAAGAAGACGAATTCTGGTTTGAACTTTCGTGGCGCATTGATCCTGACGGAAGTTTGGGAATCCGCGAACATTTCATCTCGCCGTATCGTCCGGGAGAGAAAATTACGATTGACGAATATTATCAATTCATTTTTGAAAATACCGTCGGACTGCCGGAAAAAGCCGCGCTTGAAAATTTAACGCCGCTCGAATATATGCGGAAATACGGCGCGTTCGAGGTCGAGCAGACTTCCTACAACAAACATCACACGCCGCTTTCCGACGATGAATTAAGCGGCGCGGAAATTGACGAAGCATCGGGCGAAGTCCGCAAAAATGGCAAAAATATCGGCGTAATTGTTGACGGCGCGGCGCGGACGGGTTTTCCTTCGCCATCGCGCAAACAGGAATTTTATTCGGAAACCTTGAAGGATTGGGGCTGGGAAGAATACAAAACGCCCGTCTATATCAAAAGCCACGTTCACCCCGAAACCTTCGACAAATCGAAAAATGAAATCACGCTCGTGCCGACTTTTCGCCTGCCGACGCTGATTCATTCGCGTTCGGGAAATGCCAAATGGCTTGCCGAAATCTCGAACCGCAATCCGCTCTGGATGTCGGTCGAAGACGCACGCAATTGGGATATTAAAACCGGCGATCTGGTCAGAATAAATACGGACATCGGTTATTTTATAAATAAAGCGTGGGTTACGGAAGGAATGAAACCCGGCGTTGTCGCCTGTTCGCACCATTTGGGCAGATGGCGAAGAGCGCAGGACGCGGCAAACAACCGCTGGGCGATGAATCAGGTTTCGATCACGGAAGAGGAAAAAGGCAAATGGAAAATGCGCGTCGTTGACGGCATCCGCCCGTCAAAATCGAGTGATCCCGACACCGCCCGAATCTTCTGGTCGGACGGCGGCGTTCACCAAAACATCACATTCCCCGTCCATCCCGACCCGATCTCGGGAATGCACTGCTGGCATCAAAAAGTCTCCATCGAAAAAGCGCACGACGAAGACAAATACGGCGACGTTTTCGTTGACACGGAAAAATCATTCGCGATCTACAAAGAATGGCTAAAACTAACACGCCCCGCGCCGGGACCAAACGGTTTGCGCCGTCCGCTGTGGATGAATCGTCCGCTTCGTCCGGTTGAAGAAACTTTTTATTTAGATAGATAACCAAATTCTAAGTAGGACAATAGATTATTTATGAATAACAACAAAACAGATTCAGTTTATGATTTAAGATTTAATTTAAACTATTATGGTGCGGATTATACTGTAGATTCACTAGTAAAACGTATGATTGAGAAAGATTTCATTATACCGAATTTTCAAAGACAATTTGTATGGAAAATTGATGAAGCTTCAAAATTTATTGAGTCATTACTTTTAGGACTTCCAGTCCCATCAATATTTTTATCAAAAGATAAGTTTTCTCAACATTTAATTGTAATTGATGGACAACAACGACTTAAAACATTGGAGTATTTTTATCGTGGTGAATTTGAGGATATGAAACCATTTAAATTGACGAATGTTTCTCCCCATTATAATGGCTTAACTTACAAAGATTTGTACTCGGAAGACAGAAGAAATTTGGATAATACAACAATTCATTGCACTATTATTGCTGAGAATGAAGACTCCAATGCTATTTTCTATCTTTTTGAAAGATTAAATACAACTGGAACTCCTCTTAACGCACAAGAAATTAGAAATGGTTTATTTCACGGTGAGTTTACTAAATTTCTGTTTGATTTAGCTTCAACTGAAAAATGGAAAAGACTTTACAATAAAGAAGAAAATAGACTTGAAGATCAAGAATTAATACTTAGATTTTTTGCACTATATTTTGATATTGACCAATATAGTGGAAATCTCACAAAATTTTTGAATGATTTTATGCTTGAAAATAGAGATTTTTCTAAAATTCCAAAAGCTGATTTCTATAGCATATTTAACAAAACTTTTGATTTTATCTTTGATTGTTTGGGGAATACAGCTTTTTACAATAAAAAACAATTTAATAAAGTTTTGTTTGAAACACTTTCATTAACTATTGCTAAGAATCCTGAAATTATTTCTTCTTGTGAAAAGGCTACGAGTTTTTACGAAAAACTTACGTCTAGTAATGAATTTTGGAAATCATCAAGAAGTTCAACAACAGGAACAAAAAAACTCACTGAACGACTCAAACTTGCAGAGCAACTTTTGAACAATCTCTAATAATGAATAGAAATATTTATTCACATAAACAAATACTTGATAACTTATTTGAAAAAGTAAGACAACTTGACCCATCACAACAAAGCGAATGGTCAAAATATCTTTGTGTTTTAACTGCTGGTTTCATTGAAGAATCGTTAAGAGTTCTATTGTTTGAATATGCAAAGCAAAAATCTGCACCAAAAATTCAGAGGTTTGTTGAAAAGAAAGTTAAATATATAACAAATTGTAAGACTGAAAAAATAATAGAAGTTTTAACTGATTTTGATGTTGATTGGGCAGAAACATTTCAAACCCGAATTAACGATGAAAGTCCAATTGACAAAGAAATTAAAGATAGCTTAGACAGTATAATCGCAACTAGACACCTTATTGCACACGGTAAAAGAACAGGGATAGGATATGTTACTGTGAAAAATTACTACAAGTATTGTCTCAAAGCAGTAACTATACTAGAGGACATTATTCAATAAATTTAGGTTATGACAAATTCGGTCAATTTACGTTTTTCAGGCGAGTAAAAAGCCGATTGAGGAAACTTTTTATTTGGAAAACGATAAAATCTAAGTTTAATTATTATGTCAATAAAAAACTTACACGATAAACCTTTCGACGGAAGCACGATTGCGAAACTTGAAATATTTGAGGATTATGCTCAAGCGTGGATTCCGACGTTTGTTATGCAAGGAAGTCCGACTATTTGCATTTTTGATTTCTTTGCAGGAACCGGTTATGACAAAAATGGAGTAGCAGGAAGTCCAATTCGTATTCTTGAAAAAGTTAAAGAGTTTATAGCTAAAATTTCTCAAAAAAACGTAAAAATAAAAGTCTATCTTAATGAATTTAAGAAGAAAAAGTTTGAGTTATTGAAAAAATCTTGTGAAGACTATCTTGAAGAAAATCAAGATTTAAACCAAGCAATTGAAATTGAGTATTTCAATGAAGATTTTGAAGTTTTGTTTCCAAAACTTTTACCTTTAATTAAAGATTTTCCATCTTTAGTTTATCTTGACCAAAATGGAATCAAGTTTCTATCAGAAAAATATTTTTTGGAACTCGAAAAAACGAAGCAAACAGACTTTTTGTATTTTGTTTCAACCTCATACTTTTGGCGTTTTGGAAATGTCGAAGAATTTAAAATCCATTTGAACATTGATATGGAAGAGGCTAAAAAAAATCCTTATAAATTTATTCATCGCAGTATAATAAAACAGTTAAGAGAAAAATTACCTGCTGATACAAATTTAAAACTTTATCCGTTTTCAATAAGAAAAGGAGCAAATATTTATGGGATTATTTTCGGTGCTTCACATCCGAGAGCCGTTGACAAATTTTTATCAATTGCATGGAAACGTAGTCCGATAAATGGCGATGCAAACTTTGATATAGATGATGATGAACTGAAAGATCAAGGTTTATTGTTTGGCAATCCACCACTAAAAAAAATTGAAGCGTTTCAGAAAAGCGTAAAGGAAAAGGTCTTAGCAGGTGAAATTACAAATAATTTTCAAGCATTTGATTATGCTTTGAATGAAGGTCATTTGGGAAAACACGTTGCTGATATTCTCAAGAAAATGAAGACGAATAAAGAAATAACTTATGAAGGCATTTCGCCTTTGGTAACTTACGAAAAAGTTTATAAGGTGAAAAAAAAGGTAAATTATACTATTCTATAAAAGATGAAACACAGCAAAATCGAATGGACAGAAGCGACTTGGAATCCGTCAATCGGTTGCGACAAAATCTCCGCCGGATGCAAGCATTGCTACGCCGAAGTGATGGCGAAAAGACTTCAGGCAATGAAATCGCCCGGTTATGAAGATGCGTTTAAATTCAAAATTATGCCTAATCGTCTTGAATCACCGCTCAAAGTGAAAAAGCCGACAAAGTTTTTTGTAAATTCAATGAGCGATTTGTTTCACGAAGAAATGCCGTTCGAGTTTTTAGACAAAGTTTTTGAAACAATTCGCAACTCGCCGCAACATACTTATCAAATTTTAACTAAACGGGAAAAAGTTTTAGAGGATTATTTTCAAAACAGAACCGTTCCCGATAATGTTTGGTTAGGTGTAACAGTCGAAATCAAAAGTAAAAAAAATCGGATTGATGTGTTGCGAAACATTGACGCAAAAACTCGTTTTCTTTCAATCGAACCGTTGCTTGAAAGTATTGGCAAAGTTGATTTGACCGATATTCATTGGGTAATTGTCGGCGGAGAAAGCGGACACGGAGCAAGACCAATGAAACCCGAATGGGCGATTGATATTCAAAAACAATGCGACCAACAAGACGTTTCATTTTTCTTCAAACAATGGGGCGCGTGGGGCGCAGACGGTCAAAGACGCAGCAAAAAGGCTAATGGCAGAATTCTTCTAGGAAAAGAATGGAATGAAGAACCACAATATGAAATGGCGGCGGCATAATTACTTCAATTCAAGCAACAGCGAACTCGGTCAATTACGTTTTTCGGGCGAGTAAAAAGCCGGCACAATATCTTCTTTCGGCACACCTTTTCTTCCAAACCGTCTTAATCTTTCGGCGGATGCCAACCTGCCGAAACCCAATTTCGGCGGACTTTGATAAATCTTTCTCTGTTCAAATTCAAAGCCGTAACGGTTGCTCTGCCGATTGGCGTTTTGCTGATTATTTCTGTTGCGTCATTACTCCATTTGAAATGTTCGTGCCAATTTTGGAGACGAGGATTGAACAGCGGGATATTTCGTCGGGTTTTTGCATCAAAGACTTCGGTTTTGTCGTATTTGGAATTATTGCAAGTCGAACAAATCAGCCACAGATTTTGCTCA
>JBBRVS010000238.1:0-7719 GCA_038246645.1 Pyrinomonadales bacterium | reverse complement strand
GGTAAAAGGTAAAAGGTAAAAGGTAAAAGGTAAAAGATAAAAAATCCGATCAAACACCGGCAAATTTAAGGTTGATTATAACTTTTCGCGCCTTTTATTACACCGTAAAACATTTTCTTATCTGCTTAAAAGTTGATGATTGACAGTTGATAGATTTGTCCAAATTTTCTTCAATATTTGAGTTTAAACACAGTTTCTATAATTACCGCCGTTTATCGAATTTGTGTTGTTGAAACAAAACTTAATTCGGAATAATATCTATTTTACGAAAATAATGATTACAGTCGAAAATCTTTCCTATTCATATCCGAAATCAACGAAAAGTGTCTTGAAGAATCTGAATTTCGAGGTAAATCAGGGCGAAATCTTCGGTTTTCTGGGACCTTCCGGCGCAGGGAAAAGCACGACTCAAAAAGTTCTCTATAAAATACTTAATGATTTCTCGGGCGAAATTTCGATCAAAAATAAACCTCTGAAGGATTGGGGAAACGAGTATTTTGAAAAGATCGGAGTCGGTTTCGAACTCCCGAATCATTATCTTAAACTGACCGCGAAAGAGAATCTGAAACTTTTCGCTTCATTTTATCAAGAAAAAAATCTGCTCGATTTCAACACGCTTTTTGAAACCTTCGGGCTCGAAGCGGATGCCGACACGCGGGTTGAAGAATTTTCCAAGGGAATGAAAATGCGCCTGAATTTCATCCGCGCAATTATGCACGATCCCGATATTCTTTTTTTTGACGAACCGACTTCCGGACTCGATCCCGTCAACGCCCAAAAGATCAAGCAATATATCAAAAAGCTGAAAACGGAAGGCAAAACGATTTTTGTCACGACGCACGATATGACGACCGCCGACGAACTCTGCGACCGCGTTTCGTTTATCGCGGGCGGCGAAATCCGTCTGACGGAAAAACCTTCGATCTTAAAGAACACGCACGGAAAACACACGGTCAAGGTCGAACTCGAAAACGGGCAAACGGCGGAGTTTCCCGTCAAAGATTTGGGAAATAATCCGCAATTTCCGGAGTTTATCAACCAAGCCGAAATCCTGCGAATCAATACGCAGGAAGCGACCCTGGAAGAAGTTTTTATCAAAATCACCGGCACTAAATTACTCGAATGAACGCGATTTTCAACCAGATAAAATGGCAGTTTTTGATTTTTCAGCGAAATAATTTGATTTCTATGATCGTCGGGATAACGGCGTTTTACGTTCTGATAATTTACCTGATTAAAGATTTCGCGGGTGTCGAAAAATTCATCACGCTTCTGATATATAACGATCCGGCACTGGTCGGTTTTATTTTTATCGGAATTTCAATAATTTTAGAAAAAGATCAGGAAGTTCTCTCCGCTTTATTCGTTACGCCGCTCAATCAGCATATTTATTTGATTTCCCGGATAATTACGCTCTCATCTATCGGTTTTTTCGGCGCGTTGGCGATGGTTTTAACCGCCAGAGGAACTTCTTTTAACTTCCTTCATTTTTCGGTCGGAGCATTTTCGACCTGCGTTTTATTTTGTTTGATGGGGATTTTCGTCGTCAGCTACGCGCAAGAAGTTTTGCATTTTATTCTGCGCGGCGTTCCGCTTTTGATTTTTATGAGCCTGCCGCTCCTCAATTACTTTGAATTGACGGATTTGAGTTTTTTAAAACTTTTCCCCGTTCAGGGCGGTTTGAATCTAATGGTTAATTCTTACGCGGACACGCCGAATTTCGGGGAAATAATTTTCGGCTATATTTCAATTGCCGTCTGGATTCCTCTGCTGTATTGGTTTGTTTATCGGATTTTTACCGCCAGAGTCGTCAAAATATGAAAAAACTTTTCAAAGTTGCCATTAATGATTTCAGACTCGTTTTTCGGGATAATTCCTTAAAAATTTTTATTGCCTTGCCGCTGATGAATCTCGTTGTCATCCGCTACGCCGTGCCGTATATAGCGGGAATTTATGAAGGCTTGCAGGATTATATCAATGTCATTTTAATGCTCGCGACAATGCAGGGTTCAACGGCTTTCGGGTTTATTTATTCGATGGTTTTGATTGATGAAAAAGATACGAGTGTGGCAAAAGTTTACGGGATTTTGCCCGTTTCCAAATTTTGGTTTGTGGCGTTTCGTCTGATTCCGCCGTTTCTTTTAGCGACTTTGGCGACCTTTTTGCTTCTGCTGGTCGAGCCTTTTTACGGTTTGTCTGTGGCTTCAAATCTCGTTTTTTCGGCACTCGCCGGACTCATCGCGCCTTTGATGATTCTTTTCGTCGCCGCAACCGCCAAAAACAAGATCGAAGCGATGACCTGGCAGAAACTTTTCAATCTGCCGCTGTTTCTGCCCATTCTGGCTTTCTATGTTCCCGCTTCATTTTCCCTTTTTTTTGCAATTTTCCCGACATTTTGGGCATATCAGGGATTTAATTCTTTGATCAACGGAGGAACTTTTGGGATTTATCTGTTACTCGGATTTGCCCACTCTATTTTTCTGATCGTGTTTTTGATCAAAAGATTTACAGGAAGTCACTTCAAATAACTCTAAACTTTCGCCTATTTAAAAATAAGGCTGAAAAGAATTAACCACAGATAGGCGCAGATAAATACTGATTTTTTTGATAGAAATTATCGTCAAAAAAATAAATCATCATCAAAAAATCATCCGTTTTTATCGGCATTAATCCGCGGTTAAAATAAAAAGCATTACTTTTTAAACCAATATCCGGTTCTAAACTTTCGATTTATCGCTCATCAAAAAAGTAATGCGTTCGCCGCTGATAATTTCCGCGTGCGTGATGTAATGACGATTTATCTCTTTTCCGTTCAATAAAACCTTTTCGACATACACATTTTTATCCGATTGATTTTATGCCTCTTTTGTTAAAGTTTTGCCGTTTTCGAGCTTCAGCACGGCAGTTTTGATCGCCGGACTTCCCGGAGAATATTGATCGTTGCGTGCGAAAACTCGAAACGAAAACCGCTTTTCGGATTATTTTTATCGCCCGGCTCTAATTGCAGTTCGCCGACCGTCGGCATAATCAGAAAATCGCCGAGATCGGAATGTCCCGTTCCCGAAAAATGCGTATGCGAAAATCCGACGATTTCTCGGTCGTCGTAATTGTAACCGGCGCAGTATTTATATGCGTCTTTTTGGGATTTTCCGCCGATATTATGCGGCTGCTGATCGGTATCGGGCGAAAGCTGAACCGAACCGAACGGCACGGTCGCGCCGGGATACATATGTCCCATTTTCTGCGTGCCGATCAAAGGATTGACGTACTGAATATAATTTTCCGTTTTTTGTGCCAAAGCGTTTAGTTGAAAAATAAGCAAAACAAAGCCGACAAAGATTTTTTTCATTTTTTTTGAATTTTGAATTTGTAGATTTATTGGAGATTATTTGAAATGATTATCCACAAAGGAACACGAAGATAACACGAAGTTTTTTCTTTACATTTTAAAATTTTATTGCCGGTTGCATTTTAATATAAAAATACTTAATTCTACTTTGTCAGATTAAGTTTGAAACTTAAAATCAACGAAAATTAGCCGCAGATTTTCGCGGATGGACGCGGATAAATCGAATGAAATTGATTAAATCCGAGAAAAATCCGCGTTCATCCGCGGCTGATTTTTAATCTGACAAAGTAGAATTAAACCACATAAATTTTCTGACTTTTTCCGAACTTATCATACGTTCAGCTAGTTTACTCAAAACGCCGATTTAAACAAACCGAATCTACTTTATTCGGTTATTCCTTTTTGGCAAAGTGCCAGCAAACTCCGGCGATGTCAATCAAATTAACTTCTCTGCCCCACGGAAAATCGGTCGGTTCGCGCAGGTTTACGCCGAATTTTTCGGGTAAATTCATTTTGCTGATCTTCTGCCAAAATTCGTCTAAATCATCAACCGTAACGCGCATCATCAGATTTTCGGCAAAGGCTTTGTCATCATATTTTTGCAGAATAAAGCGGCATTCGTTATTTTCAAACCCTATATAATCGGCGGTTTCCCAATTTATTTGGAATCCGAGTTCTAAAAAAAGTAGGCGCGATGCCTGAAAATCCGCGCCCGACGGAATAAACGGTTCGATTGAATTATATTTCATTAAAAAATCTCCTTTAAGCTTTTTGCGGCTTGTAGCATATCACGACAATGCCGTTGGAAAATATTTCGGATTCTACAACTTGAAGTTTTAACCTTGCTTCCGAATCTCCGAAAATAGACATTCCTGTGCCGATGGCGACCGGATTGACGACAAAATGATATTCGTCAATCAGATTATTTTTTCTTGCTCATTTTCTGCCAAACTCATTGCTTCACAACCTTCCGTATTTGCCGGAATATCCTTCCGGCGCGAAACCATTGCGAATTCACCGCCGAAAACCGATTTGTAAAAATTAGACGCTTCTTCCGCGTTTCCGTTAAAGTCCAAATATGGATTTATTGCTGTCATAATATTTTTTTTGCTCCTTAGATTTTGTTTCATAGATAAAACCCGGTATTATCGTAACATCAAAATCTAACTCTTGTGCGGTGTGAATATGACAATTTCAAGGGTTGATTGCGACAAAATTTTGCAGTAGTTTTTAATTTAAGAAAAGGTATAAGAAAAGAAAAAATTATCTGCCGATGGACACGGATAATTTTTGAAAATGTAATTTAAAATTAACTTTAAAAATCTGTGTTTATCGGTGTTCATCTGTGGATAAAATAAAAAATTTAAATCCAGCCCGCTGCCAAAATTTGAAGTTATTGCAAAAGCAGTTTATTTTATTTTTATATGAAACTTAAAATTTCGATTTTTACCGTTCTTTTTGTTTTTTTGATGACGAGTCAAACATATTCGCAGACGACCGCCAAAGAATTGGGCGAAATCTGGGAGAAAAATCACGTTTCAATTCTGCCGCCGGCTTCGGTCAAACATCTGCATCTGAAATCTTATCTCGACGGTTTGAAAAAACTCGGCATCAAGGTCGAGGAAGTCGGGCGCAGTTTTGAAAACCGCGAGATTTATCAGATGGAATTCGGCACGGGCAAAATGAAGGTTTTTATGTGGTCGCAGATGCACGGCAATGAACCGACGGCGACGACCACGCTGATTGATATGTTTAATTATCTGCAAAAAAACCGCGATAAAGATTGGGTAAAAAAATTAGAAGAAACTCTGACGATCCGCGCCGTGCCGATGCTCAACCCCGACGGCGCAGAGATTTTCACGCGGCGCAACGCGCAACAAATTGACATCAACCGCGACGCGCTCGCGCTCGAAACACCCGAAGGAAAACTCTTAAAAAAACTGCGCGACGAATGGAAACCCGAGATCGGTTTTAATCTGCATAATCAAAACCCGTGGCTGAGCGTCGGCGAAACGAAAAAACAGGCGACGATTTCCCTGCTCGCGGTCGTCGGCAATTCGCTCGGCAGAATTCCCGAAGGACACGACCGCAACAAACGCTTGTGCGGCTTGATGATTACCGCGCTCAACGAATATATCGAAGGACACATCGGACGCTACGACGAAGATTTTAATCCGCTTGCCTTCGGCGATCTGTTTTCGGCGGGCGGAACGCCGACGATTCTCATCGAAACCGGCGGAATGGAAGGCAAAGATCCGATGTTTTTCGTCAAACTGAATTTCGTCGCATATCTGACGGCATTAAACGCGCTGGTTGACGGAAGCGAAAAAATCGCCGATGCGTCAATTTATGAAAACATTCCGCTCAACACTTCGGGCAAACTTTTTAACATAATTTTCCGCGATGCAAATATCATAAATATTGCCAAAACCGAACAAATGCAAACCGAAAACGCTTCAACCGTCGAAAAACCCGCAGAATTCGCCGCCCCGTTCACGGCGGATGTCGGCATCAATATCGAACGCCGCCGCACGGGCGAACCCGATTCGAGCTTCGTCCGCGAGATCGGCGACCTTTCGATCTACGGCGGTTTCCAGGAATTCGATGTCAAAAAATATTACCTGATCCCGAAAAGCGGCGAACTCAAACTCGGCTCGAATACCGAACTGCTCTTTTACAAAAAAAGCCGCAAAATAAACTGGAAAAACCCGAACTTGACCGAAAAACACAAACCCGATGCAATCTTCTCAAAAGGCAAATGGACAAAACCGCTCAAATAAAAAAGCAGAAACCTGCGCGTCAGCAAGGGTGCAAAACCAATATGAATTTGAAAAGATTCGATTTTGGTAGATAATAAGATGAATGATTGAATCAAAAGAAAACCTTAACATCAAAGAAGCCAGCGCATGGGCGACAAAATATATTGGCAAAAATGTTACGCCCTCAAATATCTCGTATCTCATAAATTACGGCAGAGTTAAAAAACGCGGAGAAAACGGGACTATTTTAGTTGCCAAAAAAGACCTCATGGATTATTACAAATCTTACAAACGCGAAAAAGATTGGACAGAAAAACTCGGCAACGATTTAAATTGGACTTTATCATTTGAACAATACACCGAATCACAAACGACCAAGCACGTTCACCGTCTGCATCCGTATAAAGGCAAATTCATTCCCCAACTCGTCGAATATTTTTTGGATTCGCATACAGATAAATTCAAAACCGAAACCTTTTTCAAAAAAGGCGACATTGTGATTGATCCATTCTGCGGAAGCGGAACAACGCTGGTTCAGGCAAATGAACTCGGAATTCACGCCATCGGCGTTGATATTTCGGCTTTTAACGCGCTGATTTCAAATATCAAAATCAAAAAGGTAAATCTTGTTGAATTGCAAACTTGTATAAACGACATTTCACAATGGCTTCGAGCATTTACCGATGAACAATATAATGTCGAATTTGAAGAAAAATTAAACAACTATCTCAAAAAATATAACGATAAATATTTCCCTTCGCCCGAATTCAAAATACGTGCCAGAAAAAAAGATTTCGACGATAAAAGTTACGCGGCAAAACACGAAGCAATTGTTTTGAAGAAGTATCGAGAAGTCGTCGAACTTTATGACGTAAAACTCAAACAAGACAAAAGCGAAAGATTTCTCGATATATGGTTTGTCGCACCGATTCGTGAAGAAATTGATTTTGTTTCCAAAGCAATCGAAAAAATCGAAAGCCAAGAAATCCGCGACGTTTTAACGGTGATTTTGAGCCGGACAATCCGCAGTTGCCGCGCCACGACACACGCCGATCTTGCAACTTTGGTCGAACCAGTTACGACGACGTATTACTGCGCGAAACACGGCAAAATCTGCAAACCTCTGTTCACAATCGTTTCGTGGTGGGAAAGATATTCAAATGATACGGTTAAACGTCTGGCGCAATTCGACAACTTGCGAACCGACACCGAACAAATTTGCTTAAACGGCAATTCGGAAACCATTGATATTCTGGCAGAACTCGAAAGGAATAATAAAACGCTCGCCGAATTAGCGAAAAAGCAAAAGATTCGCGGCATCTTCTCAAGTCCGCCGTATGTGGGCTTGATTGATTACCACGAACAACACGCTTACGCTTATGACCTTTTCGGTTTTGAACGCAAAGACGAACTAGAAATCGGTTCAATGAAAAAACGTCAATCGAAACAAGCGCAAGCCGATTACGCCGAAGGAATTTCAAATGTTCTTAATAATTGCAAAAGATTCTTAGCCGAAGATTACGACATTTTCCTAGTCGCCAACGACAAAAATAATCTTTACTCGCAGATTGCCGAAAATGCTACAATGCAAATCGTCAATCAATACAAACG
>JBBRVS010000237.1:0-7772 GCA_038246645.1 Pyrinomonadales bacterium | reverse complement strand
TCTCTAAGTCGCGTTTACTTATATTTTAAAGGCTGAATGGGGCAAGAAGTTGCTTCCGCCATTAACTATTGTTTCTGTAACCTATTGACGGCATTGAAGTAATCCTTAACTTAATGCCATTGTGGCAGAGCCAACCTTCCTGACCTGAAATCTTTTTTAATTTGATTTGTAAACTCCATCTCCATTGCAAGATAAAGTTTATCAAGACAAGTTAATATATTAACAGGTTGGGAAGGTCGGCTCTGCCACCGCTCTTTCATCTGCAAACTTTGTCTGTTGAGGCATTACCCGGACAGCAAAGAATCAAAAATCTAATAAATACCAACCTTTATTAGCCAAAATAAGGCTGACGATAATCAGCAGAACCACATTAAATAAACCTGCCAGAATCGCGCATAGCCATAAAATCCAGCGTTTATTCGAATTATTTTGATATTCGAGACTCGCCATCAAATCCGAATTCAAATGTTTGTTTTCTTCCATATCGGGAAATTTCAAACGGAAAATCGAATAAACGGTTGTAAATCCGAAAAAGAAGGGAATTGACAACGCAAGAAAAACGGGCTTTGAGGTAAGCCCGCCGAATTTATCAGCCAGAAAAATTCCGATATTCGAGAAAAATAAAACAAAAATCCAACAAACCGCGTGAAAGATTAGCGTAAAGTAAAGAACTTTCCGCAGCCACGAAACATCTTTCAAATCTTCGACAAACTGCGTCAGATTTTGGTCGAATTTTTCATTTATAATTTCGTCTTTTTTACTTTCCCAAAACATTTTATTTTGCCCGCGATAAAATCACTAAATCCGGTTTCATCGCTTCGATTGAAACCTGCCGCGCAATTTCTTCGGCGACTTTTTTAAAGGCGATTGCCTGCGGCGATTCGGGATGTTTGATGACGACCGGAATTCCTTTATCGCCCGATTCGCGTACTTCGATGCCGAGCGGAACTTCGCCCAAGAACGGCACGCCCATTTCGTCGGCAAACTCGCTGCCGCCGCCTTTGCCGAAAATATCGTAGCGTTTTTCGGGCATATCGGGCGGCACGAAATACGACATATTTTCGACCACGCCGAGAACCGGAACGGCGACCGTTTCAAACATTTTTAGAGCGCGTCGAACATCTGCCAAGGACACGATCTGCGGAGTCGTTACCAAAACCGCGCCTTGAACCGGAACAAGTTGCGCCAGAGATAATTGCACATCGCCCGTTCCCGGCGGCATATCAACAATTAAATAATCGAGTTCGCCCCAATTTACGTCGGTCAAAAACTGCCGGACGATGCCGTGAAGCATCGGACCTCTCAAGATCATCGGTTTATCGGGCGGCGCGAGAACCGCCATCGAGATCATTTTTACGCCGAAGGCTTCGAGCGGAACGATTTTTCCGTTAAAAGCCGAAGGCTGTTTTTGCGATAAACCGAGCATCAGCGGCACATTCGGTCCGTAAACGTCCGCGTCCATCAGACCCACCTTCGCGCCGTCCAGAGCGAGCGAAACCGCTAAATTGACCGCGACCGTTGATTTTCCGACACCGCCCTTTCCGCTTGAGACGGCGATGATGTTTTTAATATCCGGGAGAGGCATATTGCCGGCGATTCCGCGACCTTTCGGAACTTCCGCGTCCATTATAACTTTAATGTTTTCAACGCCTTCGATTTGTCCGACAAGTTCGCGCGCTTCCGCTTCGAAGGCTTCTTTGACCGGACACGCCGGAGTCGTTAAAACGATCCGAAATGAAACGTCGCCGCCGCTGATGGCTAAATCTTTGATAAATCCCAAGGTTACAATATCCTTGTTTAAATCGGGATCAATGATATTTTTTAATTTTTCTAAAACTTTTTCTTCCGTTATTTGATTCATATATTTTTTTTATAAATTTTTTACACTAAAGCCAGTCTTGATTTCGGTCGGGGAATTTCGTCGCCGAATTCTTTTGCTGTTTCTATCCAAAGTTCAATTGCTTCATTAATATTTTCAACTGCTTCAGATTGAGTTTCCCCGTGTGCCATACAGCCTTTTAATTCAGGAACTTCGGCGACAAAAACGTCGTCTTCATCGCTCCGAAAAATTATAATTTCGTATTTGTGCATTTATTTGACTGGAGCTCAATCCGTCTCGGTTGCAATAAGCGCGATAGCGCGAAAAAGCCTTTTGGTTTGAAAAAAGTTGACTTTAATCGAACGATTTTCCGCCGCGTATGCGACGGTTGCAAGCGGGGACGCTTGCGCTCCAGTCATTAAATTTTTCCCCCATCAGTTTTTCGCGCTTGCCCATACAATGAATTTAACATAATTTAGAATTGTTTTCGATGAATCAAACCAAACAAAAGCTATTCCTGCAACTCTCAAGTGAAGCGCAAAAATGTCTGATTTGCGATGCGATGCGCGATAAAACCGCCGTTTTGAGCGAGCTTAACGGAAATATTAATGCAAAAGTGATGTTTATCGCCGAAGCTCCGGGCAGACAGGGCGCGGACCGAACGAGAAAACCTTTCTGGGGCGACAAATCTGGCGCGAATTTTCAGAAATTTTTAGACTCGATAAATCTCAAACGCGAAGAAATTTTCATCACCAACGCCGTGCTTTGCAGTCCGCGAAAGCCTACGGGCGCGAACCGCAATCCGAAGAAAAGCGAGATAAAAAATTGCTCGAATTTTCTCAAAAGAACCCTCGAACTGATAAATCCGCAAATAATTGTGACATTGGGCGCGGTTTCGCTTGAAGCTCTGAAATTATTGGAGTATCATCAATTTTCGTTGAAAACGGATATTGGAAAAATTCTTCGCTGGAACGCGCATCTTCTCGTCCCGCTGTATCATCCAAGTCCGCAAGTTCTCGCATCACACCGACGTGAAAAAGAACAATTCGAAGATTACAAAGTTTTAGCCCGAGCGATTCGAGAAATCTCTTTCAAAACCGCGTAAAAAAATATACAATTTGAACAAGGGAGTTAAGGTTTTATGAAGTTCAGACTTTTGGTTTTGCTCGCAGTTCTGGCAATTCCGACTCAAATTTTCGCACAAAAAAATAAATATATCGGCTACAAATACGTCGGCGTAAGTTATAATCAAACCCTGCCGAACGGTGTTAAGGATTTGGGCGGAAGTCTTTTAGAAGATAATAATTACGCCGTTTCGCGGATGAAGAAAGGCAAAACCGAAATGCTCTGGCTGGCGCACATTACGAGCCGCAACGCCAAAGGAATTCCGAAATGGCAGGTCAAAGACGTTTTGACTTTGCCCGTTCTCAAAAAGAATCAGGAAATTCTTCAGGGTTTTACGTTTCCCTGTACGATCAATGACGAGGAAGATTTGAATTTGATCGTTTTGGCGGATTATCTGGCGAAAAGCAAAACTTACAAGGTCAGAAAAGCGTGGCGTGCCAATACGAAAACGAATAAAATTCAGGTGATTTCAGTCAAAGGAATTTCTTGCGAAATTGAAGAGCCGGAAAGTTATTAAATTTTTATTGCCCGCTAAATACGCGAAAAACGCAAAAAAAAACTGAAAAATAGTTTAGCGTTTTTCGCGTATTTAGCGGGCAAATTAATTCTTAAAAGGATATACAAGATGAATAGAATCGAAAAATATTCTATTATTTTTGTATATCCTTTTTTGATTTTTATAAATATATGAATGAACACGTTTTTACAGAGTATTTAGAAGTTCGCGAGCGCAGCGCGGGTTTGATCGAATTTCCGAATCGCGGATTTGTAGAAGTCTCCGGCTCTGAAAGCGAGATGTTTTTGACCGGATTGATTACGAACGATGTCAAAACTCTGGCGGAAAACATCTGGCTGAACGCTGCTTTTCCGAACGCCCAAGGTCGGCTTCTGGCGGTTGTCAAATGCTGGAAAGCGGGCGGCAAATTTTATTTCGATACGGAAGACAAAACTTACGAAACCGTTTTGAAAAATCTCGAAAGATTTACGCTCGCCGGAGATTTTAAGGTCGCGGATTTGAGCGGGGAATTTGCCTGTTTTTCGGTTCAAGGCAAAGAAATTCCGGATTTCAGATTCGAAATTCCAAATGAAGAAAAACAAATGATCGAAACCGATTTTGACGGCGAAAAATTGATTATTTTAAATCACGCGGACATCGGCGAAAAAGGTTTTTATTTTTACGTTAAACAAACGGTCGCGGAAAGTTTTAAAGAATATTTGCACGAACTCGGTATCAAAACGGTTTCCGATCAGGCGTTTGAAGTCTTGCGAATTGAAGCCGGATTGCCGCTTTACGGCGTTGATATGGACGACGCGACCGTTGTGCCGGAAGTAAATTTGCCGGATTTGATCAGCTACAACAAAGGCTGTTATATCGGTCAGGAAGTCATCGCCCGCATCCATTTTCGCGGTCGCGTGGCAAAACAATTGACGGGTTTGATCTTTGAAGATTTGTCAGAACCGTCTGCGTCAGCGGGCGGTTTAATCGGTGCAGAAATAAAATCTTTTGATGACAAAAACGCCGGAAAAATAACTTCCGTCGCCTATTCGCCGAAACTCGAAAAACAGATCGCACTCGCCTTTGTGCGCTACGCGTTTTTGGAAGAAGGAACTCGGCTTAAAATCGGTGATTCGACGGCAACGGTGAAAAATTTACCGTTTTTGAAATAATTCGGTTAAAATGTTGGAAAAGAGGTGAAAAAAATATGTCCGTAATGACTCAAACAGATGCGATTCCGATAACTCTGGATATTTATCCGTTTAAGCTGACTGATGAAACTTTTTACGAATTTTGTCAGCGTAATCAGGAATATCGTTTCGAAATGAACGTCGAAGGGAAAATTATTGTTATGCCGCCAACCTTTTTAGAAATAAGCAGAAAAAACAACAGAATAAATTTTCGGCTTACGGCTTGGGCTGACCAAGACCAAACCGGAGAAGTTTTTGAATCGGACGGAATGTTCACTTTGCCGAACGGCGCGAAACGTGCGCCGGATGCTTTCTGGATTACAAAGGAAAGATACTTTGCTCTGCCGGAAAAAGAACGCGAACAGAGATTTGCCCGAATCGTTCCCGATTTTGTTATCGAACTTCGCTCGAAAACCGACAGCGTAAAAAGATTGCGGGATAAAAAATCAAAAAGATGCGAGCGGCGTAATAATTTTTTATGCCGACGATTCTGTTTACGATATTGCCAAACTTCAAACATTTATTGACGAAGGTCGGCGCAAAATTGCTAAAGAAGCGTCAATTTCGCCCGCAAAAATCCAAATTGTTTTCGGCGGTTATCGAAGTTCTGTCGAAACCGATTTCTGGATTATGCCGAAAAACGGCGCGTTCCCGACTCCGACACCCGAAGATCGCCCGATTGAAGAAATTGAGGAAGATACGGAGAATTTTTGATGAAAAAGTTAAGTCTGATATTTTTGCTTTTAGCCCTGATGAGTTCGGTCGCTTTTGCTCAAACGCCGGAAAAGCCGGAAGCTTTGATTATTGATGAATTCGGAAGACTTGCCAACGGTGATATTAAAGCGGGACTGGATAATTTAATTGTCCAATTACAGAATAATCCGACTTCTCAAGGCTTGATTATCAGTTACGGTTCAAAAAGAGAAGTTGCGGCGCGGGAAAGAATGATGAAAAGTCATATATCCTTTCGCCAGGTAAATAATTTGAGGGAAATCACTTTTATAAACGGCGGTTACGGCAATGAGATAAAAACTCAATTCTGGCGCGTTCCCGAAGGCGCAGAGCCGCCGAAGCCTTAAAATAATATGAATGCAGCACAAATAAACACTGACGATCTAGACATAGATTACCCGAACGCAAAACTCGCTTACACGATTATAAACTCGCTTTTGCAGGCGCAAGAGGCTTTGAGCGATCTGCTCGTCGTGATGTCGCACGCTCTTGATGAAGATGTCGTCAAGGCTCTGACGCACACGAATGAATGGGAAAAATATCTCGAATCAAAACGCGAACTCGAAAATACGCGCATTCAGATCGAGAAATTTACGGAAGAACTTAAGAAAATGGAAAATGGGAAGGAAATGGATAACGGATAACGGATAATAAAGAGAATGTTTTGAAAGATAAATCTTATAAGTTTGCTTTACGGGTTGTTAAGCTTTATAAGCATTTGGCATATAACAAGAAAGAATTTGTTTTATCAAAGCAAATTTTACGTTCGGGAACTTCGATTGGCGCAAATATTACTGAAGGAAATCAGGCGCAATCGAAAGCGGATTTTGTTCATAAAATGTCAATCGCTCATAAAGAAGCCTTTGAAACTGAATACTGGCTTTGCCTGTTGCGCGACGGAGAATTTATCACGGAAAAACAAGCGGAATCTTTAATCATTGATTGCAACGAACTGCAAAAAAATTTAACAACATCACTCAAAACAGCGAAGAATAAAATGTAAAACGGCTAGTGGATAACGGATAATTCAGAAAAAATATTATCCATTATCCATTTTACATTATCCATTATGAAAGATTTAATCATTATCGGCGCGGGACCGGCGGGGATTTCTGCCGCATATCAAGCGAAAAAAAGCGGATTAAATTACCTTGTTTTAGAGAAAGCTCTGATCGGGAATACGATTTACAATTATCCGGTCGGGTTGACGGTTTTTTCGACCGTGAATGAATTGGAATTTGTCGAAGGCGATCTAAAACCCGCCCGCGAAAAGCCGACTCGGGAGGAATTGCTTTCTTATTATGTTCGGTTCGTTTTGGACAACGAGCTGAATATTCAATGGGAAGAAGAAGTTTTAGCGGTCGAAAGGCGGGGCGAAAACCATTTTGTCGTAAAATCTTCAAAGGGCGAATATGAAGCAAGCAATGTTTTATTTGCCATCGGCGCGATGGATTTCCCCAGAAAATTAAATGTTCCGGGCGAGGATTTGCCGAAGGTTCACGATCATTTTCGCGAAACTTATCCGTGGGTGAAAAAGAAAGCTTTAATTGTCGGCGGCGGAAATTCTGCCGGCGAAGCCGCGCTTTTTCTAGCGGAAGAAGGCGCGGAAACGACGCTGGCGATTTTTCGTGCTGATTGGGAAAGCACCGATCCGAAGCAAGGCTGTATCAAATATTGGGTGCGCGATCCGTTGCAGGAACAGCTTAAAAATCATTGTTTGAATTTGTTTTTCCTCGGCAAAGTTTTGGAAATCCGCGAAAAAGAAGTGATTTTGGAAGACGAAGAAGGAAAAGAATGCGTTTTGCCGAACGACGTGGTTTTCGTTTTGATCGGTTCGGACGCGGATTTGACGATGCTGAAAAATCTCGGCGTAAAATGCGAATTCGGCAAATACGGCGAAGTTCCGGTTTATTCGGAAGAAACCTTTGAAACAAACGTCGCGGGCGTTTACGTCGCCGGACATTTTACGAATCACCGCCACATCAAAGGCGCGATTGATGCACCGAAAGAATTTATTCCGAAATTGGCGGCGAAATTTAAGCAGACTGTAAGGATTTAAGATGAATAAAGGAAAAATCATTGTAATTTGGACTTGCCTGAGTGTAGTTTTATTCGTTATAGCACTTAGTGCTCTTTGTTTGTCGGTATATTTCGGAGAACAAACAAAAGACCCTGACGCATACGGATTTTTTGGTATGTTGGCAATGTTAGGAATAATGTTTTTGGCTATTGTTGCGGGTTGTATTACTTTAGGAATTTGGCTATCTCAGCGCAACAAAATACTCAAACTCTTTATAAATTCATAATTTCACTAATATTTAGAAAATGGTTTTAATCAGAAAATACGAAGAAAAAGATAAAGAAGAAATCTGGAAAATTATCGAATACGTGATTTCTCAGGGCGATTCTT
>JBBRVS010000236.1:0-7988 GCA_038246645.1 Pyrinomonadales bacterium | reverse complement strand
TTATCGTAACCGGTTTTTATTTTTTTCAGCCGATTTGAAGGAGAAGTATCGGGTAAATCGTTTATTTCTTCGGGATTCGGATAAGAATTTATGATTTTTGCGGTTTCTTTTGCTTCTTTCGGCTCGAAGCAATATTCAAAGCCTCGATTTGATGAAAACAGTAACGCTTCAAATTCGTGTTTTTGAATATACGGAATAAAAATATCGCTTCCGATGTCGGCTTTTATTGCATCTTCCAAACATTTGAGTCGCTCGTCAATCAGAGAAATTTTTTGACAATCGTCATAATTCGGCACGTCTTTCGGAAGGCGGAAATAATCAACAAAAGTCGTAATAAACTTTTCGCGATTTTGCCTGATAAGATTTTCAGAATCGGTTTTTAATTGCTGATATTTATTAAAACCGCCTCGTTTTCCAAGTTTCGGATTAGTCGTGAGTTTTATCGGCTGAACATAACATTTGTTTTCAAAATGAGGCGCGATCAAATCTTTGACGAATTGTTCTTCGGTATCGCCTTCGACGAGAAAAAAGAGAGTTTTCACGGTCTTGCTCCAATGACATTTTTATTCCACAGCTCGCCGAGCGTGTAATCTTCAAGCCAATCCTTCAAATCTTCCGAATTGAGGCGGCGAAAAACCGATTGCTCATCTTCACGGTCAACCGTGATAATGTCTTCCGGCTCGAAATTATCAATAAGCCCGACCGATTGCGTCGAAACAATAACCTGACTACCTTTTACGGCGGCTTGCTTCATCATTGCGGCAAGTTTGTTAATCGCAAACGGATGAAGTCCGAGTTCCGGTTCGTCAATAATAATAGTTTTCGGCAAATCAGGCTGTAAAAGCAAAGTCGTCAAAGCCATAAACCGCAAAGTTCCATCGGAAAGATCAAAAGCATCAAAATATGTATCCGCGCCTTTTTCAAACCAACGCAGTCTGATTTCTTCTTCATTGAGTTTTCTTGGCGATAAATTAAAACGATCGAAAAAAGGCGCCACTGAACGAATTTGATTTTCGATATTCGTAAAGTCCTTCGAGTGTTTTTCCTGCAAATAGTAAAGAAAAGCCGCTAAATTTTCCCCATCTTCATGCAAAAAATCATTGTCATCTAGTTTATTTATCTCCTTTAAAGGAGAATCTTTTCCTGTATCTTGAAAATGATATGTCTTAAAAGAATTGAAATAAGGTAAGGCAAATGAGAACAGCCACGATGCTCTATCTGCGGCTTCATAAAGCCTATAATTGCTTTCGGAATTCTTATTTATATAAACAACTTTCCATTTCTGATAATTTTTTTCTAAATTAGCATCTGGATTTTCAAGAAAGTTTTCCCCGTTTTTATAACCTGTGTTTTTATTCGTCGTAGGAAATATTTTGTAGGAAACCGCATATTTATTGTCAAAATCAAATAATCCGTAAATAAAATCACTCTTCTTTCTGCCGAACCGTAAAAAACTATTAATATTATTTCCAATATGTTGTTCTAATCTATGTTCATATACGCGATTAGTAAATTTGAAGAAAGCAAGAAAATTACTTTTTCCAGCACCATTCGCGCCGACTAAAATATTTATCGGCTTGAGTTCCAAATCAAGTTTTCGGATTGATTTAAAGTTTTCGATGATGATGCGTTCAATCATAATTTTAGCGAAAATTTTAAGAGATAAACTTCTAACTTACAAATAAAGTATGCGCTTTTAATCGTTCATTTTCAAAAAATACATCTTTCACGGCGCGGATTGTGTTGCAATGGATTTCGACCGTGTCTTTGATGTCTTTGGCATAACCGCCGCTCATTGTCGTAACGATTGGAACATTATGATCTCTGGCAAAGCGCAAAACCATCTCGTCGCGTTGTTTCAAACCTTCAAAAGTCAGACCGAGTCTGCCGAGTTTGTCGTGTTCAAACGGGTCTGCGCCGCCTAAATAAAAAACAATATCTGCGTCGTGCAGAAAAATGCGCGGCAGAGCTTCGCTTAAAATTTCGAGATATTCCGCGTCCGAAGTTCCGTCGCGCAGTTCGATGTCGAGATTGGATTTTTCCTTGAAAAGCGGATAATTTTTCTCGCCGTGCATCGAAAATGTGAAAACTTCTTCTTCACCCGCGAAAATAAAAGCCGTTCCGTTGCCCTGATGAACGTCGCAGTCAACGATCAAAAATCTTTTGGCAAGATTCTCGCGCTGCAAAACTCTGATCGCAATTGCGACATCGTTCATCACGCAAAAGCCTTCGCCGCGGTCGGGAAAAGCGTGATGCGTTCCGCCCGCGAGATTTGACGAAATCCCCGCGTCCAAAGCCGAAAAAGCCGCGCTGATCGTTCCCGAAACCGCCAGAAAAGTCCGGCGAACGAGCGACTCAGACCACGGCAAACCCAAACGTCGGATTTCCTTTTTATCGAGCGTTCCGTTTTTCAAACGCGTTATGTAATCATTGGTGTGAACGAGCGTTACATCTTCAAATTTAGCGGGAAGAGGTTCGATGATTTCTTCCGAATGAAGAGTTCCTTCCGTTAATAAAATATCGCGGACGAGTTCGAATTTCTTGATCGGAAAAACGTGTCCCTCGCCGATGTCGGCGTAATAATAAGGCGAGTAAAAAAGTTTGTAATCAGGCATAATTCGTTTATTAAAATTATGCCATTTGCCGCGCCGATTGTGAATTAAGTTCAAAGAAAAAACGCTCTCGAAACTGTTCGAGAGTGTTTTTAAGTTGGGAGAGCAAGCATCCCTGCTTGCATCAGAAATAAATTTTGAACATCAAAATACGCGCAAGCAAGATGCTCGCGCTCCCATCATTAATATTTCGCCACGCTCGAATCAACTTCATCAGCCCAAGCCAAAATGCCGCCTTTTAGATTCAAAAGTTTTCCTTTGTATCCGTTTTCTTGAAGCGCGGCAATTGCTTTTGCGCTGCGTCCGCCGGATTTGCATTGAATGATCGCCGTTCGCGATTGGTCAATTTCCTTCATACGACCAACAACTTCGCCGAGTGGAATCAGTTTCGTGTTCGGAATTTTAGCGATCTCAACTTCAAACGGTTCGCGCACATCAATTACTTGGACTTCGCTGTTCGTTTTTATCAGGTCGTTTAATTCCGTTACGGAAATTTCTTCCAAAACAGGTGCTTCGGTCGGAATATTCAAACCGCAAAATTCTTCGTAATCAATTAATTCTTTGATCGTCGCATTTTCGCCGCAGATCGGGCAATCGGGATTTTTCTTGAGTTTCAGTTCACGGAATTTCATTTTCCACGCGTCGAAAAGTAACAGACGATTGAGCAAAATTCCTTCCGCGCCTAAAATTACTTTGATAACTTCATTCGCCTGAATCGTGCCGACGATTCCGGGCAAAACGCCCAAAACTCCGCCTTCCGCGCAAGAGGGAACAAGTCCCGGCGGCGGCGGTTCGGGATAAAGACAGCGATAACACGCTCCCTTCTCCGCCCAAAAGACGCTCGCCTGTCCTTCAAAACGAAAGATCGAGCCGTAAACATTCGGTTTTCCCGTCAAAACCGAAGCGTCATTAACGAGATAACGAGTCGGAAAATTGTCCGTTCCGTCAACGATCACGTCGAATTCTTTAAATAATTCCAAAGCATTTTCGCCCGTCAGACGCGTCTCGAACGCTTCGATATTGGTATTCGGATTGATGTCTAAAAGTCTGTCTTTCGCCGATTCGATCTTCGGTCGCCCGACATCTTTTGTGCCGTGAATGATCTGGCGTTGAAGATTCGATTCATCCACGACATCGAAATCAACCAGACCGAGCGTCCCGATTCCCGCCGCCGCTAAATATAAACCGAGCGGCGAACCCAAACCGCCCGTGCCGATCATCAAAACCCGCGCGGCTTTTAATTTCCTTTGTCCTTCCAAACCGACTTCCGGCAAGATCAGATGCCGCGAATAACGGGCGATTTCTTCATTTGAAAGCGTCGGCAATTCTTTTTCGGTTTGCGCCGCCGCAATCGAATTTCCACCCGCGATTGACGGAACAATTAAAATTTCATCGCCGCTTTTAACGGCGGTTTCCAGATTATCCAGATCGCGTATATCTTCATCGCCGACGTAAACATTGACGAAATTCCGCAAACTTCCGCTGTCGCTGTACAGATGTTTTTTCAGATCCGCAAACTGCGCCGTCAATTTTTCTAATGCTTCGCCGGCAGTTGCCGCTTCGACTTCGATTTCCGTCTGTCCGCCCGCAAATTGGCGCAGCGGCGTTGGAATTACAATTGTTACTGCCATAAAATTTCTCCTTATTGAATGATGAATTTTCGGTTTTACATTCATCATTCATCATTCACAAATTTCTTCTTCGTTAAATTTTGAGCGGTCGTCTTCCATCTGCCACGAACGCACGTCAACGGCATTTCCCTGCAAAACCGAAACGATGATGTAAGACCAAACCGGAAGCGCGTGATCGAGATCATATTGCGACGGAATCGCCGCGTCTTCCGGGTGCGAATGGTAATAACCGATCACATCCAGCGAAAGCGAACGCGCATAACGCTCGGCTTTCATCACGTCTTTCGGCAAAATCAAAACTCTATTTTTTTGATCTTCCGCGCTCGAATTTTCAAGCGGAAAAGTTTCCTCGACAATTTTCTTCCCGTCCGCCTCAAAACGCCCGATCAACATTCCGCCGCATTCAAAAGGATAGGTCGCTTCGCCGTGCGCTTCGATTGCTTTTTTATGCTCTTCTTTAATTGAAATCATATTTTTAATTGATAATGGAAAATGGAAAATATTTCTTTAATTATCCATTATCCATTATCCGTTATCCATTATTAAGTGCTTGTTCAATATCCGCGATAATGTCCTTCACGTTCTCGATTCCGACCGAGATTCGCACCAAACTGTCTGAAATTCCTAAACCGGCGCGGCGTTTCGGTGAAAGTTCGCGGTGCGAACTCGATGCCGAATGCGAAACGAGCGTGTAAACATCGCCAAGACTCGTCGCGCGGACGCAAAGATTTAACGAATCCATAAATTTCCAGGCAGCTTCGCGCGTGTCGTTTTTTAACTTTATCGAAACGAGCGCGCCGCCGAAATCGTTGCGCAAAACCTTTTTCGCCAATTCTTTATCGTCCAGATTCGGATAATAAACTTTTTCTATCGCCGAATTTTTCGACAAATATTCGGCTAAAACCTGTGCGTTCGCGCATTGTCTTTCAATTCTCAATCCGAGCGTTTTTATTCCGCGCAAGATTTGATACGCTTCCCAAACGCTTAAAATCCCGCCGACGAGTTTTTTGATTCCGTCCAAAGTCGGTTTGTCGAATTCATCGTTTGAAACGACGATTCCACCCGTCGCGTCGGCGTGTCCGCTCAAATATTTCGTCGCCGAATGCACCGAAAAATCCGCGCCGAAATTGAGTGGCTGGCACAAATAAGGCGAGGCGAAAGTATTGTCAACAACCAATTTTGCGCCCGATTTATGAGCGATTTCAGCAACCGCTTCGATATCGCAAATTTTCAAAAGCGGATTCGAAATCGTTTCCGCCAGCAAAACGCGCGGTTTTAATTCTTCAACCAGCGTTTTCAATTCGTCCAAATTATTAAAATCCGCCGTTTTCGTTTTCACACCGTAGCTTCCGAAAATCTTTTTGAGCAGATCGAACGACGCGCCGTATAAATCCTGCGAAGCCAAAACGACCGAATTCGGCACGAGTTCTGAGGCAAAAAGCGCCGCGTGAATCGCCGCCATTCCCGACGCGAAACAGACCGCGAATTTTCCATTCTCGATTTCCGCAACCGCTTCTTCCAGCGCATTTACAGTCGGATTGCCGTAGCGCGAGTAAATATAATCGCCGCCTTCGCCCGAGAAAACCGCGTCCATCTCCGCCATCGAATCATAAGTGTACGTAACGGAAGGATAGATCGGCGTCGAAACCGCTTTCCCGATTGGCGCATCGCGCCGCTCGCCCGCGTGTACAAGTTTTGTATCTATCGAATATTCGCTCATCGTTTTGTCAGAACCACCTGCGGTAGCGGGTGGTTTAAAGTCGGTTAAGTTTCAAACCAAATTCAAAATCCAAAATCTAAAATCCAAAATAAAAACGGCTTCCGTGCTAAATAAAAGCACGAGAGCCGATTATAAAAATTCTCTTCCGCAGTTGTTTAGCAGTTTTTTTGAAGTGGAGCAAGTCAATCTTAAATCGCCACTTGTTATGCTTTCAAACATTTTGAAAGTTACTTAAAGAACTAATCTGCAATTTACAGGATTACCTCAAAGCGTGTCAAGTTAGGGTTGTTCAGATATTTTTCCAGCGAGCAAGTTCCGCAAGAGTTTTGCTTTATCTGTGTTTGAATTGATATAACCATTTTCGCCGCGAAAATTCTCTAACATCCAAACCTCGGGTCCGATATAACAAAGACGTTCCCAATGCGAAAGAAAATCCGTAAAACTTTCAGAAATTATAAAACTTTCGTCGTGCGCCAGATACACAACAGTTGGATTATCTTTCGCTTCCGCTATGTACAGAGCAAGATAATCTCCGTTGTTCATTTCTATAAACGGCACAGAGTTAAGCCAAAAATCTTTGTCTTGCGGATATTCGGCAACCCAGGTTTCTTCAGCCCAATCCCGACAGTTAAGAATATGTCTGGATAAATCTGCCGCGTTAATAAACGATGCACCGCCATAAATGTCCTGAAAACTTCCGAAGATTTTTTCAATTTTGGGAATGATTTCGGAATTTATGTCTTCACAAATATAAGTACAATCACAATGTCGAGAACCGGCAATCCAAAATCGGTTTAATTCCGACGGAACATACTTATCAATTTTTGAAGTGATTTCAGCCAGTTCTGATTCTATTAATGGCGGTTGAACTAAAACTTCGCTTTTCAATTTACAAAAATGCGGCGCGAATTGTGTCAGATTATGAGTAAATGAAGCGGCTCGTTCAATCCAGAGTTTATAGTCAAACATTTTAATTTTTCATCGAAATATAAACAAATACCGATAACACCGCGAACGATTGAGATGACGTGGGGCGAAACTTAATTCACGCAATTAAAGTTTAACGGACTATGTAAATAAGAATGTCGTTGCCCGCGCCCTCACATTTATAGAATTGTCGAACGGTTATTAGGATTTACGCCCTGTTTTTTTACCGCTGCCGTTTTGTAACTTTTGTGTTAAATGTACCAGTTCCGCTTCGGTTGTTTCTTTTATAAATTCTTGAAATTTCGGCGTAAACTTTTCGCTGAAAGCCATCATCGCTTCCATCATTAATTGAGGTGCCAGCGCAATTGTCTTTTGTCCGGTCGGCGTTCGATAAAACGCAATAATGTCGCGCAACTCGCTTTCCGTATAGTTTTTATCGTAGATTGGAAAACTGATTTCTTCGATCATTTGCCCGATGTTCAGTCGCTCGGTCAGAAACTCACGAATGCGTTTGCTGACCCGCTTCGCCGATTCTGCCGTCATTTGTTGTAACTCTTGTTTTTGTGCGGACGTTAAGTTGTCGTCTTGCTCGATAAGCGACGAGATCATTTTTGGAGATTCCTTTTCCTGAAAGGTAATCATCATATCCATCATTTCGTTTGCGCTTTTCTGCCCGCCCATAACTTCCAAAAACTCTCGAATAAGAGCTTGTTTTTCAGCGGAAATATCCTGTTGCGCCAGTCCTTGACCGGCACAGAGAAAGAGAATGGTTATAGTGAAAAATAGAAATTTTAAGTTTAACTTTTGCATATTGCTCCTTTAATTGAAATGAGAACCTTAATTGCTCTGATGTAAGATTACCAGATGTTGGTTTCAACGGAAACCGTCCAACGATTGAGTTGACATGGGGCGAAACCGCCAGCGACAACGTAAAAGGTAACGGACGACGTTGATAACAAAGTCGCTGTTTCGCCCTCACGTCCATTGATTTGTTGGGCGGCGCGTTATTTATCGAGTTTCTTATCTGGATAAGGCTCCCAGTTTTCACCCTGATAAGGTCGCCAATAATAATTCGGTGCAAACGGTTCAAGTTCAGAT
>JBBRVS010000235.1:0-8138 GCA_038246645.1 Pyrinomonadales bacterium | reverse complement strand
TTTACCTTTTACCTTTTACCCTTTACCTTTTACCTTTTACCCTTTACCTTTTACCTTTTACCTTTTATCTTTTACCTTTTACCTTTTACCTTTTACCTTTTACCTTTTATCTTTTACCTTTTACCTTTTACCTTTTACCCTTTACCTTTTACCTTTTTCGCTTATTGTTCTCGATGCTCAATGCTTTGCATCTTCGGGCATTTTGCGCCGGTTTTCAAAAAATCTTGTTATTTCGGAAAATTGTGAATTATAATAAAACTGATTTCAAAAAAACAATTTCAAACCTTTTGGAGCAAACTTCATGAATAGTTACAAATGGCAGTTTCTTTCTTTCCGGCTCCGGGCAAGTATTTTGAGCGGCTTATTGTTAGTAGTTTTCGGCGGCGTTTATTTTTTTAATGTTTTCGCTAATGTTTCCGCCCAAACGGAAGCTGTCGAAAAGCCTGCCGGTCAAAATCTCGTGAACGGCAGGTTGGCGTTTACAAGATCGGCTGTGGGTCCGGGTCCTGACAGGTGGATTCAAACCTCCAATCCGGACGGCTCCGAAGCGACCACGGTGCCGAATCGTTCTTTTAATGATCTGTCATCGAATCACTCCGGCAATTTCGAGATGTCGGGAATTTGTCAGAACGGCAAATGCGTGGGAAACGGAAAGATCGCTTTTTCGCGCAACTTCGATATTTTCACGATAAATTCCGACGGCACAAATTGGACGAGCATCGCCAGCGGACCGGCGCACGATAATGACCCGAACTGGTCTCCCGATGGATTAAAGATCGCTTTTTCCACGAACCGCGACGGCAACCGCGAAATTTATCGAATGAACGCTGACGGCTCGAATCCCGTGCGCTTGACGAACAACGCGGCGACGGATTATGCGCCGTACTATTCACCTGATGGCTTAACTATCGTTTTTGTCAGCGACCGCGACGGCAACGATGAAATTTATAAAATGAACGCCGACGGCTCGAATCAAATTCGACTAACAAACGATGCCGAAACTCAGCGATTTCCTGCATTTTCGCCCGACGGACAAAAGATCGTCTATGTAAGCGGTGTGCAAAACACCTCTAACCCGCTGAATCTCTTCACTATGAACACCGACGGCTCGAATCGGCAGCCAATTCCGGGTCCCGCCGTCCAGAGTCAGCAATACCATCGTCCGTCTTATTCGCCCGACGGTTCTAAGATCATTTTCACCTATTCAAGTGACTTTATTTCCGATCCCCCGAAGACTTACACAATGAACGCGGACGGCACAGATCGCATGCCGTTTAACTTTGGTCAATTGGGATCATATTCGCCCGACGGAACCAAGGTTGTGTACACCAACATTTTCGGGGTGGCTGGTCAAATTTATGAGCTTCTCATTGCAAATTCAGACGGCAGTTCCGTGCAAAGATTTGCCGGTTCTCAATCATTCATGGATGTAGCTGATTGGCAGCCGATTCCTTTAACAACCAGGACCTCGTTAGATTTCGACGGCGACGGACGTTCGGACGTTTCGGTTTTTCGTCCGTCGGATGGTGTTTGGCATCTGCTTCGTTCGCAGACGGGCTATACATCTTTGCAATGGGGATTTTCAACGGATGTACTGACGCCCGCCGATTATGACGGCGATCTGAAAACCGATATTGCCGTGTGGCGCACCTCGAACGGCAATTTTTATATTCTGAACAGCTTTAATAACACGGTTCGGATCGAGAATTTCGGTCTGGCGGGCGATATTCCGACGGGCGGTGATTGGGACGGCGACGGCAAAGCCGATTTGGCGGTTTACCGACCGGGAGCGCAGAGCGTTTTTTATTATCGCGGCTCGATGGGCAATCCGCAGGGCAATATCAGTTCAATTGCGTGGGGAATTTCCGACGATAAACCGGTGGTCGGTGATTTTGACGGCGACGGACGCACGGACGCTGCCGTTTACCGCAGCGGCATCTGGTACATTCTCAACAGTTCGAGCGGACAGCTTTCTGCTTATCAGTTCGGTTTAGAAAACGACAAAATCATTCCGGCGGATTATGACGGAGACGGCAAAACCGATCCGGCAGTTTACCGCGACGGAATCTGGTATCTTTTGCGCTCGGCACAAGGATTTACGGCGTTTCAGTTCGGAATTGCAAATGACACACCCGCGCCCGCCGATTACGACGGCGACGGACGCGCGGACGCGGCAGTTTACAGAAACGGCGTGTGGTGGATTTTAAGTTCGCAATCCGGCGCGGCACAAGCGGTTTCGTTCGGTTTGGGCGATGACGCGCCCGTTTCTTCGGCTTTTGTCAGATAAATCTTTTTGGAATAGATGAGTTAGTGGAAAGAGAATGTCAATTGATATTCTCTTTTTTACTGTGCATAAACAGGACTTTCTCATAAAAGTCAAGAATTCGATTTTGCGGGATTCGGATTTTCTGCTTTTTATGAGAAAACCCTGTAATTCAAAATAAATCCAAGCTAACACCTTTTGTATTGACAAAAAACGTTGAAAAGTACCGCCAGCGTCTCGCTGGCTGTCGCGGTGTGCATCTCGCCGCCGCTTCCCGTTGAAATTCAAGTAATTCGATAGTTGAGGAAACGCCGGCGAGCCGCCAGCGGAACAGCCGGCGAGACGGCGGCGGTACTTCTTTTTGCCAATACACCTTTCTTTAAGATTGACTCTAAAAAAATGAGAAATCCGTAAGTTGAGTCTTTTCCAAATTTGTGTTGAAATCTGTAACTTATGAATCACAAAATTTTTATCGCCGGTTCGGGCGGAATCGGCAATGCGGTCGCGGTGCTTCTGCGCGAATGGTCAAAGTCGGATGTAGATGTTTTTTTAGGTGATATTTCCGAAGAAAATCTGCACAAAGCCGAAAAGTTTATTACGCATAAGTCGGAGCAGACAAGCCGCGTCGAAAAGGTTTTGATGGCAAAGAACGGCATCAATGAGCCGATGAAAACGGCGTTTGAACAATGCGGGATTCTGCTCGATTGTTCGCCCGGAAGCCAGGCTCCGCGAATGGCGCAGTTTGCCAAAGATTTCAAAATGCACTACGCAAATCTGACCGAATATGTTGCCGAAACCGATGCGGTCATTGAAATTGCCAAAAATGCCGATACGGGTTTTATCGTCCAAACCGGACTTGCGCCCGGATTTATCAATGTTCTGGCGATGTCTTTGTACAAAAAATTTGTCGAAAAATTTGAAAACGAGCAGGTCGAGCGAATCGGGATGAAGGTCGGCGCGCTTTCGACTCACGCGCACGCGCCGCATTTTTACGGGTTTACGTGGTCGCCGATCGGCGTGGCGACCGAATATGTCAAAAACGCGCACGTCGTCCGCAATTACCGGGGCGTCGAGCGTCCGGCACTTTCCGAGCGCGAAAAAATCATTATCAACGGCTTTGTTTATGAAGCCGATCTGACGAGCGGCGGCGCGGCGGATCTGCCGGCTTTTTTTGAAGGCAAGGCAAAAAATCTCGATTATAAAACATTGCGCCACGCCGGACATTATAAATGGGTCGAAGGATTGATTAAAAAACTGCCGTTTGATGAAAATCTTCCGCAGAATCTGGAAGACGTGATGCTTGAAAAAGTGCCTTCCGTCGAGGATGATTTTGTGCTGGTTCATTCTTCGGTCGAAGGTTTTGATCTAAATGGAAAGCGCCGAATGGTCGAAAAAGCCTTTCACGTAACGCCTCTGGAAATCAACGGGCAATTCCTGCGCGCCATTCAGACGACGACCGCCGCACCGCTCGTCCAATGCGCCGATATGCTCGCTTCAAACAAATACAAGGGCGTTGTGTTGCAAAGCGAAATCAATGCGAATGAATTTTTGAGCGGCAATTTTGTCAGCCGGGTTTATAAGAATTAAACAAGTAACGCTGCCGTCTCGGCGGCTGCCTTGAGTTGCGTCTCGCACTCAAGACACGGGCGGCAAGATGCCACCAAGACAGCCAGCGAGACGCTGGCGGTACGTTTTTAAAATGAAAATAGTCTGTATTTCCGACACGCATAATTGCAACGCGCAAATCGAAGTGCCCGACGGCGATATTTTGATTCACGCGGGCGACGCAACGATTCAGGGAACTCAATTTGAAGTTGAAGAATTTCTGCAATGGTTTTCTTCCTTGCCGCATAAACACAAAATCTTCGTTGCCGGCAATCACGATTGGCTGTATGAAACAAGTAATCATTTTGCCAGACTTCTGACCGCCGGTTTTAATATTACATATTTGCAGGATTCTTTTACGGAAATCGAAGGTTTGAAGATTTACGGAAGCCCGTGGCAGCCGCGTTTTTTCGATTGGGCGTTTAATCTGATGCGCGGCGGGGAATTAGCCGAAAAGTGGAAATTAATTCCCGACGATACGGATATTTTAATCACGCACGGACCGCCCAGCGGGATTTTAGACGAAGTTCCGCGCAAGTTTTTTGTTGAAAATACGGGCTGCGAAGAATTAATTAAAAAGGTCGAAGAATTAGCCGGGAAAAATCTCAAACTCCACGTTTTCGGGCATATCCATTGCGGTTACGGGAAAGCAGAAAAGTTCGGCGTGAAATTTGTCAACGCCTCCAATTGTGATGAATCCTACGAACCGACGCAATTGCCGATTGTTATTGATTTATAAAAATATGCAACGCGACAAAGCAAAAGAGGCTGACTCGATTATAAGTCAGCCTCTTTTAATTTATGCCGGATAAGATTTTATCTGACGTAAGCATTCGGAATCGGCACATCGCCGGCTGTTCCAAAGGTTAATGCCGTGAATCCGCTGGTTGATCGAAGCAGATACCAGGTGTTGGTTGATGGGCGGAAGATCGCCAGATCAGATTTTCCGTCGCCGTCGTAATCGCCCGGCGCGGGAATGTCTCCAATTGTCCCGAACGGTATCGAGTAGAATGAAGCATCTTCCGATCGAAGGATAAACCACTCGCCCGTTGAAGGTCGGTAGAAAGCGACATCCGTTTTACCGTCGCCCGTGTAATCTGCCGGAACCGCTTTGTCGGTTGATGTTCCAAAGGTTGTGACGATCAAACCGGAACTCGAACGATTCAGCCACCACGAACCGTCTGACGGTCTGAAGACACCAATATCGGTTTCTCCGTCACCGTCATAATCCGCTGCGACCGGCATAACTCCCGCTCCTCCGAATTGGAAAAATATCGTTTGGCTATTACTCGAACGGATATAATACCAGGTCGAATTACTGGGACGATAAACCGCCGGATCAGCCAATCCGTCGCCGTCGAAATCTGCCGGCGTCGGAATATCCTCGCTGGTGCCGAACGGGAATGAATAGAACGAAGAATCTTCCGATCTTAAGACAAACCATTCGCCGCTTGAAGGTCTAAAGATAGCGATGTCGGCTTTTTCATCACCCGTGTAATCGGCGACCACGATTTTATCGGTCGAAGCTCCGAACCCGAAGGCACGATTTCCGCCGTCGCTCGAACGCAGATACCACCATTCGCCGACTGCCGGACGGAAAATGCCGATATCGGTTTTACCGTCGCCGTCAAAATCAAAGAACGGTTTGTTATTAATCTCGATTGGCTGTGTAATGGAAAAGTTAGCATCATTAATATCGAAAAAGATATTTCCGACAGCTTCGACCTTGATCCGGGCGGTTGCGGTTAATACCTGGGGAACGGTAATCGCGTGCGAACCGTCATTCGGCGTTGAAGCCGCCAAAACGGTCGGGAATGTTTGTCCGCCGTCGGTCGAGAGCGAAATTTTGACATTTGCCGCATTGATTCCGCCGGCGGTTGTTCCGCTCACGTCCCAGGTTACGGTTTGTGTTGAATTTCCTGCCCAGGCAGCAGCCGGCGACGAATTCTGCGTCGATACTTTGAACGGAGTTGTTGTATTAACCACCGTAATAACAGTTCCGGCATCGCTGATTCCGCCGATTCCGTCGCGTACGCTGACGCGGAAATTCATTGTCCGGGCTTCGGAAGGCAGATCTTCACCCGAGATACATTCTCCGCCGCAGATCGAACCGGTAGCCGAAGTTCCGGTAAAGGTTATCGGGGCTTCGTTCGAATTGTTCAAAATATAGGTCAGACTCGGAAAACTTCTGGTCGGGCTTGTGGTCGGCAGATAGGAACGGAAACCCGGACGGAAAATCAGACTTATATCGTCGTCGTCGGTCGTATCCGGATAATTGGCGGTCGCCGCACCGGCATCATTTTGTTCCCAGCTGTAGGTCAGCGGATCGTTATTCGTATCGGTCGCGCTTGCCGTCAGTTGAAACGGTGTATTAAACGGAATCGTGTAGTTTGAAAGCGGCGTGATGACCGGAGCGGCATTTGATCCTGCCAAAACCCCGCAGGTTGCGCCGTTGCCCGAAGTTATAAAATTGATAGATTCCGTCAAATTATGGACGTGAAATGTATCAATCGAATTACGCTGAACATTTGCCGTGCTGCTGCAAATTCCCGCATAACCCATAATCGTTACCGCGCTTCCCGGTTCTTTGCGGGCGGCTGCCGGAGAGCTTCCGCAATCGCTGGTTGCGTTAAAAGTATGGTTTGAACCGAATTGATGTCCTAATTCATGGGCGACATAATCTACATCGAACGGATCGCCGATCGGATTCGGCACTCCGGAAAGCCCGCGGGCTTTTGAACTTCCGCAAACGGAAGAAAGCTGGGCAACCCCGCCGTTACCGGTTTGAAAAAGATGCGCCACATCGTAATTATCAGTTCCGATCACCGAAGTAACGTTGGTTTGATTGGAATTCAAATCGGTTGAAGAACCGTTATTATTATAGTTGGCAGGTGTTTCGGGATTGACGATATACGTTAGATTTGTTCCCGAAACGAGTGTGAAACTGACCGCCAGTTCTTTCCGGTAAACCGCATTTATGCGATTGACGCTGATGACGATTTGATTCAATGCCCGCGTTTGCGCCTGTTCATCAGTGTCTCCGGTTTGACGAAAAAAAGTCGTATATTCAAATGTCGTGGCAACTGCCAGACGATACGTGCGAATCTGCGATCCGTGCGTGAAAGCGGCAAAAGAGGTAATCGGCTTGGTAAATGAATCGACTAAACTTTGTTCATCGTCAAAGAGTTCATCCAATTTACAATGAAATTCTCTGACCGGATTGCCGAATTGATTTTTATAGAAAACCAGATAATTTTCGCGGTCGTTGGCTTGATAGGGATCAATCGAAAAAGTTCCTTCGGTCGCCATTACATAGCCGTGAAAGCCTCTGTCCGTCCAGTCGAAACGCGCGGTTGTCGCGGGTTCGTCAATGCCGTAACCTTGATAGGTTTTCCAGGTCGGATGCTGCGCGGCAATGTGCGGCGCGAGAACCGGTGATTCTTCAAGGCGGAAACGAACCACTGTTCCGTCAGGTTTCGGAACGGTCAAAACGATTTCCTTTTGCCGGGCTTCACTGCTGAATTCCAGCGGAGCAGATTCGAGGATCGAGGCTAATGCCGTTTGATCGAGCCGAAAAACTTTATATCTTTCGGGATTTAAGTGGCGCTCGCCGCGATTGGCGATGTTTTCTTCGGAAACCGTCTGCCACAGCGGATTTTTCTCCGCATCGGGTCGAAAGGCTTGAGCCGAGGCAAATGTAATCTGTAGAAAACCGATGGCAAGAATTAGACCTAATGAAACACGGACAAATCTCGCCGTGCGAAACGTAAACTTTTTCACTTATACTTCTCCTTCTTTATTTAAGAACTGAATTTTGTAGATTTTAGGGGCGAATGAAAACTATCCTAATCCGACGATTGACGGGGCTGAAATAATTTTACTTACCTATCGAATCATTTTTTGAAAATGCTACTATAATGCAATAAAAAAACGGATAAGTCCATACTAAATTGGACAAAAACGCTTTTTTATATTTTTTGCTCAGGGCTTTCTCATAAAAATAAATTGCCTGAGGGCTTTAGTTGGAGGATAAGTGAATCAGAAGCGCCGGCTTTAGCCGAATTTCTGTAAAAAAATAAAAATCATCCGGGCTTCAGACCAATTTGTGCTCAAGCCATAAGGATGATTGATAAATTCTCCTGTTCGGCTAAAGCCGCGAGTCAGATTTCAGGCAATCGTCCAACTAAAGCCCTCAGGCAATTTATAAAAAACCACAAGGTTTTCACGGCTAAATTTTTAGGGTGTAATTAAAAGTGGGACACACTTTTCG
>JBBRVS010000234.1:0-8345 GCA_038246645.1 Pyrinomonadales bacterium | reverse complement strand
TTTTACCTTTTACCTTTTACCTTCTAAGCTTTTACCCAATAAAAGTCGGCTTAAAAATTCTGCGTCGTCAAAACGTGCTTGTCTGCCCTGGCGGACGACGACCAGATCGAGCGAGGGAATGATATAGAGCCTTTGTTTTCCCGCGCCTGCCGCAACGAAAATGTCTTTCGGCAATTTTTCGCCGAATCCGTTTCGGCTGATTTCGTCGGTTTCGGGTTGAATGTCCAAAAAATCCAACAATCTTTGTCCGCGCACGTTTTTTCGCTCGGCTATTTTGACTTTCCCGCTCGACGAACGATTCATCCAAAACGTCAAACCATAGTTCGGATTGGCTTTCGAGCCGACGGATACTTCATTCAAATATTTTTTCGAGATGATTTGTTTGCCGTTCCATCTGCCTTCGTTTTTCAAAAATTGTCCGAATTTTATCCATTCTTTTGCCGATAGATACGCGCCCGAAGGCAGATTCGGCTGATCTTCCTGAAGATTCCATCTTTCAACCTTTAACCCGATCGGGTTAAAAATCCGGCGTTTCAGATAATCTAAAACCGTTTCCTTTTTCGGCTTGAGGAGTTTGCGGCGCATTACTTCGCCGAAAATCTGAAACGGCGCGGGACCGTATTCAAAAGTCGTTCCCGGTTCATATTTTACCGGAAATTTTACGGCTTCCGAATAGGCGGGCGGTCTGCCGTTGTCGCCGACCTCGATTCCGCTCGTCAGAGATAAAAGCTGGCGAATCGTGATCTTTGATTTTTGTTTATCCGATTTCCATTCGGTAATCGTGTCGGCAACTTTTTCGTCAAAATTTTTGATCAGCCCGTCTTCGATTGCCGCCGCCGCCATTACGCCGGAAAAACTTTTCGTGCCGCTTGCCAGCAGATGTTCCTGATTTGCCGAAAATCCGTTTTGATATTCTTCAAAAACAACCTTGTCGCCTTTGATGACCAAAACCGAAAGTCCGCGCATATCTTCCGAATATTCGGCGGCAAATTTGTAGCGATCTTGTTCACTCGAAATTTGTCTTTTGTCTTGCGCCGTCACGCAGGAAACAATGAAAAATATCGAAAGAAATACAAAAATCAGCGTAGAAATATAAGAATAATCCCTTTCTTGGTCAAACATACAAATCTCCTATTTTGAATAATTTGGAGAGAGACTTTTTAGATTTTTCGGGAAAGTTCGGGAAGAGTTGACAGTTTTGATTATAGGATAAAAATGCGAATAAAGAAACATATTTTTATCCTATATATTTTTTTTTGTTTATTGCCGCTGAAAATCGGGAGAACCTAACAGCAGACCGACGACCTTGAAAACTTCCGCGTTTCCGCTCGGCGGCAATAATTGATTTCGCCGATTCTGCATATTTCGTCTGCCTTGCCCGCCGCCGCCGCCGCGCTCCATCGAAGCATTTTCCATCGCGTCCGCATCTTCTTCGGGGTCTTCTTCGAGTTTTGTCTCGATCAAAGGCTGCTCGATTTGTTTGAGAAGCATCGCTTTTGTGTTCGGCGAAATCTCGCCTTCCAAAATGCTTTCTATCGCTTTTGAAAGAATTTCCCTTTTATCCGCCGCTTCGAACTTCTTCAAATTCACGCGCGTTCCGCGAATTTGATTGGCGGAAAGAGCGACGGCAAAATTCATTCTTTCCAGAAGTGCGCCGGTATTTACCCAATCCTGCGCCGTGTCGGGATAACCCGTCGGGGCTTGATAACCGTAGAGCGGTTCGCCCATTTTCTGCAAAAGAGCGAGAACCGCCGGACTCGAATTCGTTTCGGCATCGAGCGCACGCAAGGAGCTGACCATTAATTCAAACGGCGTTTTGATCTTTGCGCGGTAATTTTCCGCCGCGTAAAATTCGTCGCTCGTAAAAATTGCCAGAAGCGTCGTTTTTATATCGCCGCCGGATTTTTGAAAGGCATTGGCAATTTTTTCGACCAATTCTTCGCTCGGATTGTCATTAACAAATTTTACCGCCAATTTCCGCGCAATAAATTTTGCGGTCGAAGGATGTTTGACCAGAATATCAATAACCTTTAAGCCGTCATTAATTCCGCCTTCCTTTACTTTTTGTCCGAGAACGATTTTTTCGCCCGTATCGTGCTGACGCGCATTAAAATAAAATTCGCCGGATTCGATGTCTTCGGGTATGCCCGCCATTCTTGCCAGACGGTTTGCGCGTTTATCTTCCGTGCCTTTGATCATATTTCCCGCCGCGTTTCGATAACCGCGCGGGTCGGCAATCGTCCAGCCGGTAAAAGCGCGGGCGACTTCCTGGATGTCCTTCTGCGTGTAACCGCCGTCAACGCCGAGTGTGTGAAGTTCCATAACTTCTCGCGCATAATTTTCGTTGATTCCGCGCTGCCGGCGTTGCTGATTATTTTGCTGACGCTGCATTTGTTGCAACCGCTGATCAATCTGCTCGTCCGTTACGCCGTATTGATCTTTGATTTGCCGGCGCGCGTTTTCGGGCAGTTTTCCGTTGCTGACCATTTTCTGCAACGCTTGATTTGCCCGGGCGCGGCGACCGTTTCCGCGTCTGTTTCCGCGATTATTCGCCGTCATTTGCGCGTTCGGCGAAACGCTCTGAAAATTGTCCAGATAAAAAAGCATCGCCGGATGCTGCGCCGTGCCGACGAGCAGATCCTTGAAATTTCCGAGCGCGTTCGGGCGAATCACATCGCGGTCGTAACTCGGCAAATACCAGCGAACCGCGCCTTTTCCGGCAAATACATTAAAATGATTTGTCCAGAAATCAACCATTTGTTCCTGAAGCTGTTTTTCGGAATAGACGGCGCGAAGAATACGCGAAGCCGAAAGATCTCGTAAAATTTGATTTGCCGGACGCAGATCGTATTCCTTGTAAATTTCAGCGAGTTTTTGCTGCCGTTCGCGGCGCATCAATTGTGTATCTTGCTCACTTTTTTCTTCCATCGCCGCATTATTCTGCGCGGCATTATTTCTGCCGTTTGTGCCTTCGAGCATTCTCAGGAGTGCGCCCGGATTCGGATATTTGGCAAAAATTTCCGAAGTTTCCATTTTCAGAATTTCCAGATTTTTGATTTTTGCTTCCAATGGCGAATCGGTAAGCGCAACGGGATTTAACTGCTGCCGGACATATTTATCCAAACCGATCGCTTTTACTTTTTCGACATCGCCGGGACGCGCCCCGAAGCCGAGCCGATTTAGAACGTGAAGAATCTTTTGATCTTCGGTCAAAGATTTCGTGTTCGTATTCAGCGTCATATTTTGAGCGTTCGCGCCGATGGCAAAAAACGGAATCAGCATTGCCGGTATCACAAAAAAAGCCGTGAATTTTTTAATTGTAGAAAATTTGCGTGTCATTATAAATTACCTCGAAAAATCTGTTTGCTTTATTGTTTCAAAGACTTAAGTTATAAGGTTAGACGCGGGGCGCGAAAAAAAAGGCGAAATAATTTTGTAATTGATTATATAGTAAAAATAGCTTGAACTATTTACCGAAGACAACGAATCAAAGCACGTTTGACATCCAAAGTTTAGCAATTTCCCGAAAATGAGTTAAAATAAGTCAAACATTTTTGCGAACCGGATTTATTAGGAATAAAAAAATGAAAATAACAAAACTCTCCTTGATGTTTTCCGTAATGGTCGGTCTGATCTGTACTTTTTCGGCGTTTGCCCAAACTGAAACCTTCAGCGATCCGAATGTTGATTACACATTCGAAATCTCCGATACAAAATGGAAAATGACGGCAAAGCCTTCAAACATCAGCCAGAATGTCGAATATGTCTATGAAACACGAAGCAGCGGACATCTCGAAATCCGCAAAGTTTCGGTCAGAGCCAGCGAGAAATTGGAAGATATTATCCGCGACGAAGAAACAAAATTGCAGTTCAAACCCGGTTTTGTTGCCGGAAAGGAAGAAAATTTCAAGGGCTTTCTGGCAGGCAAAGCTTATAATTTCGAGTTTGTAAAATCCGGCAGAAACTGGAGCGGCAGATATTATTTTCTGCAAGCCGATGCCGGCACCGTTTATGTTCTGCGTTTCGAGGGCTACCGCGAAAATTTGCTTTCGCTCCGCAATATCATTGATGCAATGGCGCGAACCTTTAAGATCGCCGGCGGAAAATAATAATTAACTTTTGATCAAAAACTTCGCGCCGAACGGCAAAATATAGCCTTTCTTTGTCGAATCAATTTTCAACAAAATTTCATTCAAATCACGCGCCTTTTGCAAACGCATCCGGCGCGTTTCTTCTTCCGGCAGATTCGTCAAAATCTGAATATTAAAGCGTTCGGCTTTTTTTAATAAACTCCACGCCGTCTGCCCGTTGACCTGATAATTTTCCGAGAGCCGTTCCGCCACTTTTGCTGAATTTTCCGCTTCAAACCAATCGAGAAAATCATTTCTGCCTAAACCGTTTTCGCATTCGGCTAAAAAAATCATTGTGCCGCCGTCCGCGCAGGCATTTGCCGCCGAATCCAGAGCTTTATGCGCCTGAATCAGATTGATGTCGTGCGGAAAACCGCCGCAGCTTGCGATCACGATTTCGCGTTTTTCTTCGATTTTTATTATGTGTTTTTCGGCGTAAAAGTCGCACGCTTTTCTGTGAGAAGTTTTCCAATCTCCGGCAAAAACTTCCGTTACTTCGCCGTTTTCATTGACGATTGTATTAACCGCAAACGACGGCGGAAATTTTTCGACCACTTCCATAAATGCTTCGTGAACCGCATTTCCGTCGAGTTCGCTGCTGCCGACACCTTCGCGTCGCGTTTTATTTTCGCCATCGAACGCGAGTTTGTGAGTATCAGAAATCGTGCGCGTCGAACCGAGTCCGGGACAGATCAATTTTCTGCCGCCCGTAAAACCTGCGAAATAATGAAAATTTATGCCGCCGATGATAATCGTGTGATCGTGTTCGGTCAGGGCGCGGTTGAGCTGAATCGGAATTCCGCTTTCGCTCGCGCCGAAATTTACGATTTGCGCCAGATCGCGCGCATTATGATCGAGCATTTTTATTCTTTGGGCGATAAACGGCGTAACGATTTCGCGTTTTTCTTCTTCCGTAACTTTTCGGTGAATTCCGGTCGCAAAAATTATGCGAATATCAAACGGCATCGTTCCGCCGGCGATCAATCGGCGAACGAGCAGATTCACGATTTGCCCGCTTGCCGTCCGGCGCGTCGCGTCCGGCACGACCAGCAAAATGCTTTCACCCGGCTGAATGATTTCTTCAAGCGTTTTTGAATCAACGGGAGCGTCGAACCGTTCGCCGATTTCCGCGTCGCTCAGCGGATTTTGCGTTTCCGCTTCGCCTAAAATCTGAAAGCGATTTGCGTCAAAGTCAAACGCAATCGAAGATTTTCCGTAACCGAGATTTATTGCTTGCATAAATAAAGAATTTTAACGCAAAGACGCAGAGGCGCAAACATACAAAATGGATAATGGATAATGGATAATGGATAATTAAAGAATTCTTACATTATCCATTATCCATTATTACTTTGCGTCCTCGCGGCTTTGCGTTAAATTATCGGATTTTTCCTGCGGAGAAAAACAATTCGCGCCCGAAAAGCAGAAATGCAGACTTTCCTTTTCGTCTTCGGGCGTTTCCATCTGGATTGTTAAATGATCAATCCCGAATTCGTCGTGCAGATTTTTTCTGATTTTTTTTAAGAGTGTTGTTCCCTCGACCCGTTCGTGGTGAACGATGTGAACGCTCAATGCCTCCATTCCCGAAGTTATCGTCCAGACGTGAAGATCGTGGACGTTTCTGACATTTTCGTGTTGCAGAATCGCCTGTTCGATAGCGGTTAAATTGATGTGCAAAGGCGTGCCTTCCAGAAGAACATTGACCGATTCTTTGATCAGATTCCACGCGCTGAAAATGATGATCAAACTTATCAAAACGCTCGTTACGGCATCCGCCCAGATCCAGTCGAAGGCAACGATCAAAATACCCGTAATAATTGCCGCGACCGAACCGAGCGCGTCGCCGATCACGTGCAGCCACGCGCCGCGCATATTCAAATCGTGTTCGTGATCGCCGTGCAGTAAATAGGCGGCGATTAAATTAACGATCAAACCGCCGACGGCAATCAGAGTCAGTTCAAAACCCTTGATTTCGGGCGATGAATTCCAGCGTTCATACGCTTCGTACATTACCCAGAATGAAATCAGAACAAGCGCGATTCCATTAACGAACGCGGCGAGAATTTCAAGCCGGTAATAACCGTAAGTTTTGTTTGAAGTTGCCGGACGCGTTGCAAACCAAATCGCGGCAAGAGTCAGACTTAAAGCCGCGACATCGGTCAACATATGTCCGGCATCGGCAAGCAGAGCAAGCGAGTTTGTCCACCAACCGCCGACGGCTTCCGCCAGCATATAAACAAACGTCAAGCCCAACGCGATTTTCAGACTTCTCAGACTTTTCGCACTTCTTCGTTCGTTTGAATGTGAATGTGTATGATGCGCTCCGATTTTTTTTACCTCTTTTAATCAGTTTCAAACTTTAAGTTTATCGGCTATTTACCTTTGTTACAAGGCATCCGAAATGCCGTTTTAAACACTTATAATAAGAACACTTTTCATAATCAACCACTAACCTCATTTTTGCTTTATGAAACATCTAAGCAGGTGAGCAAAAGTTTTAAGATATTATGAAAATTCTAAAAATCCCTTTAAACATCAGATTTAAGGGAATTTAAGAGTTTTCTGACATTATCCATTATCCATTTTTAATTATCCATTGGTGCTTAATAACTTAAAGAGTTTTCTAAATCTTAAATTTTATTCTTGGAGAATTTATACAAAAGGGCTTTATAGATATTTCTTTTGGGCAGATTTATGATTTTCGCATTTTCGCTGAATAATTGGGCAGTTTTCACGCAGGAAAAGACGGTTTATTCCAATTTGCAGAAGTAAGTCCGGGCGTGAATTATTTAGTCATCGCAAATCGTAAAAACAATCTGCTTTCAATTGAAACGAGGGATCGCCGCGCGGCAATAAAATGATGGAAAATTACGCGCTTTCGCCAACGAGAGACAAATTAATCGTCAACGTAAGTTTTGAAAACGCCGCCGCGCAGGAAATACTGACTTTGATTCAAGTTTACGACCGCTTCGAGTGTAACCCACAACGGCAGATGGTCGGACATTCTCGCCCGCCATTTTTCTAAACTCGATCTTGTTGCGAGCATAAACAAACGTCATCCGCTCGCTTCCGCCCTCGTCGCCTTCGGTGCTGTCGGTTACGAGATAATCCCAATTATCCTCCAACAAATCCATCAAACGCTCCAAAGCCTTCAAATCCGGCGAAACTTCCTGAATCGCAATCAAATCAAACCGCGAAACAATCTCCGCCAAATAATGATACGACTCGTTAATCCGGTTCTTTGAATTAAACTCCCGAATATTCCAAGTCGCCAACAACAAAGTTTCCGCACCATTCTTCTGCGGAATCTCTTTATCCAAATCCGCCCGCAACAGAAGAAGTTTATCTATCATCCGAGTCTTTTCGGTTTTGTCAGCGTAATCTTTGATTGTTTTGTAATTTGGCATTTTGTGTTTGTCCCCAAGAACGAAAGAGTAAGATTGTTTTAAATGCTAAAGTTTTCAAAATCGAATATTTTACAGACTAACAATTAAATGCTTATGAAGTAATTCCTCTAGTAAATGCTATTTTTTGTGCCTCAGTAGCTGTTTCATTAATATCAATAAGGTTTTCGTTTCTATTTTTTTGAACTAAAAGTTTACGTTCAATAAAAAATGACATTAGAAATTCAAATAAATAACCGATAATTGTCATTCCTCCGAAAATTGTCAAAAGTACAAATAAAGCGGGATAACCAATTGCAGAAACCCAACTGTCATTCTTAGCAATATATTTGATCATAAAGCAAACAATTAAGATACATACTACCCAAATAACAAGAAGTAATAACTCTGCGGAGAGTTGAGAACTATCAGGAACAGCAAGCATAAAAACTCTTAATCCTAAAACAATAAAAATTATTATTATTCCAAAGACTGCTCCAAACGTAATTTTTCCTCTAACATTGTTTGATTTAATTACCTCTTTTCTTTGTTATTAATTGCTGTAAATTGCCTGTAAATATGAAAAGATTTCGTGTTTTCATTCATTACTTGCACTGCGACAACAATTGCTTTAATGATAAAGACAGTTTCTTAGGTATTATTAATGATTGCTTAGTTCTACTTTGTCAGATTAAAATCATTTGGAAAATAAGCCGCAGAAAATCGGCGGAAAACACGGATAAATTAAAGAAAAATCAGCGAAATCAGCGAAAATCGGCGGCTAATTTTCTTGTTTTCAAATTTTTAAGTTAATCTGACAAAGTAGAATTAG
>JBBRVS010000233.1:0-8499 GCA_038246645.1 Pyrinomonadales bacterium | reverse complement strand
TACCGTTTACTATTAGAAATTGTGCATTGGTCAGTAGCGTCGGCGTGAGCCGATGCGTTATCCATGATGAGCAATTGACGCAGTTGCTTACGCAAACCGCTACTGACTCTAATGCACAGTTTCTAGGTAGAAATGGTATTACATTATCCATTATCCATTAATTTAACTTTTTATGAAAAAACGCATCTTCAGCGGCGCACAGCCGACGGGCAAGCTGCATCTCGGCAATTATCTCGGTGCGCTCAAAAATTGGGTGGCGTTGCAGGATGAATACGAAAGTTTCTACTGCATCGTCAATCTGCACGCGATCACGTTGCCGCAAAATCCCGAAGTTCTGCGGCAAAAAACTCTCGATCTGGCGCGGATTTATCTCGCTTCGGGCATTGATCCCGAAAAATCAACGATCTTTATTCAATCGGACGTTTCCGAACACACCGAACTCGCGTGGATTCTTTCAACTATTGCCAGAATGGGCGAACTCGAACGAATGACGCAGTTCAAGGACAAAGGCAAAGGCAACGCCGAACGCGCCGGAGTCGGACTTTTTACATATCCGATTTTGATGGCTTCGGATATTCTGCTTTATCAAACACATCTCGTTCCGGTAGGTCGTGATCAGAAACAGCATCTTGAATTGTCGCGTGATTTGGCGGAAAGATTTAACCGCGATTTCGGCGAAACCTTCGTCATTCCCGAACCGTTTATTCCGCCCGTCGGCGCGAATATTTTATCGCTCCAAGACCCGACGAAAAAGATGTCGAAATCGGACGAAAACGCCAACGGCTCGATATTTTTGCTTGATGATGCCGACACGATTGTTAAAAAATTCAAAAAAGCCGTCACCGATTCGGGAACGGAAATCACTTTCGACGAAGCGCGTCCGGCAATCAAAAACCTGCTGACGATTTACCAACTGATGACCGACAAAACGCCCGAAGAAGCGCAGGCAAATTTCGCGGGCAAAGGCTACGGACACTTCAAAACCGAAACCGCCGAAGCCGTGATTGAATATCTCAAACCGTTTCAAGAGCGCGTCAAAGATTTTGACGATGAAACGCTCAACAAAATCCTAAAAAACGGCGCGGAAAAAGCGCAAACGATTGCGCGTGAAACCTTAAAAGATGTTTATGCGAAAATGGGAATTGTCGGCGCGGAAAATTAAAGATTATAAAAGAATCGTAAAACCTTCCTGCTGAAAATGATGGTCGTGCGTGAGAACGTCCTTAATACTGAGTTCATTGCAGACGTTCATTGAAATACAATCGGTCAAACTGTAGCCTTTATCGAGGCGCGAATCGTAAAGTTCGAGCGCAATGAGAAAACTCATTTCGCCGCGCCCAACGATTTCAAATTTCGGATTAAGCAGAAGCTGTCGAACGTAACCTGAAACCTCAAAACGCATTCGACTTCCGAATTCGCTGTAAAAATTTAGTAGTTCGATTAAAACTTCTTCGGTTGTTACCAAATTAACCGTTTCGACCAAAGGCTCAATCTTTATCGCCGATTGATGCCATTGGTCTTTCGGATTTACCAAAGCGGTAAAATATAAAGTGTCGCAAAAAAGACGATTCATTTTTTCGGCACACCATAAAGATAATGGTCGAGATTGAGCGAAGCATCAGTCGGAATTTTATCAAGTTCTTCTTCGGGAATATTCTTCAAATGCTCTTGCCAAATTTGCCATGGAGTTCTTCCCGTTGGTTCGAGATTTTCGACGAATTCCAGAACTTTTTCCTTTTGTTCATCCGACAAAACTCTTATTTTTCCGACAATTTTTTCGGTAACATCGGTTTGCATAAACTTCACCTCGTTGGGATTTTAGCACAAAAATCATAGATTTATCAGATGATTTCCAACAAAAACGCCGAAGCCGTCATCGAATTTCTCAAACCTTTTCAAAAAAAGAGTTAAAGATTTTGACAACGAAACACTCAACAAAATCTTGAAAGACGGCGCGGAAAATTAAAGATTATAAAAGAATCGTAAAACCTTCCTGCTGAAAATGGTGGTCGTGTGTGAGAACTTCCGTGATGCCGAGTTCATTGCAGACGTTCATTGAAATACAGTCGGTCAAACTGTAATCTTTGTCGAGGCGCGATTCGTAAAGCGTTAAACCTTTGAAAAAAACATCTCTCGTTTGTTCGATAACTTGAAAGTTTAAATCGGCGAAAACTTCCGCAGTAAAAGCGGAAACTTCTTGGCGTGTTTCCTTGCCGTAAGCACAAAAATAATTCAGAACTTCGCAAAGAACCGAATCGGTTGTTACAAAATTATAGCCGACAATTTCAGACTCCAATTCGACGGCTTTTTCGTTCCATTGGTCGCTCGTCTGAAAAATCGCCACGAAATATTGTGTATCAACGAAGGCAATTTTCATTTTTTAGGAACTCCATAAAGGTAATGATCGTGCTGCTGTGCGCCGTCGGACGGCATTTCATCCCAAACTTCGTCGGGAATTTTTTCTGACCGCGCACGAATTTTTTGCCAAATCGTTAATGGAGTTTCTTTTTCGATTGTTTCAAGTTGATGCAGAATTTCCTTCTGTTTTTCAAGCGGTAAGACTTTCACCTTTTCAAAAATTATTTGAGCAACATCGGTTTGCATAAACTTCACCTCGTTGGCATTTTAGCACAAAAATCATAGATTTATCAGATGATTTCCAACAAAAACGCCGAAGCCGTGATCGAATTTCTCAAACCTTTTCAAGAGCGCGTCAAAGATTTTGACGACGGAACGCTCAACAAAATCTTAAAGACAGGCGCAGAAAAAGCGCGAACGATTGCGCGTGAAACTTTGAAAGATGTTTATGCGAAAATGGGAATTGTCAGCGCGGAAAATTAGATTTTCAAATCCGCTTTTTTTTTTAGCTTTTCAGAGCAACAGTAATGCCTCAATAAAAAGTTACAGATGTTGTTTCAATAAAACGCCTTGATTGAAAATAAAAGACTTACGGGTTTTAAATGAACAAAGAAGTAGTTCCATAACTTATAGTTGAGGCATTACACCAAAGGCTATAATGTTAATCGCCTTTTTAGCGACCTTGTTAAATAAAACTGTCAACGTCATAAAAGTTAGTAAACATTGAACAATGAATCCATAATTCTGGAACGGTCGCTTAATTAAAAAATCCGGTAGTGAACTAAAAGTAATGCTGATTGAATTTTGCTCCGTAGGAGCCTAAGTTAATAGCCCCGCGATTTATCGTGGGGTTTTGGTCTGGAACGAATGATGAAGTCCCGCAAGGGACGACCGTTTCTTTCGTCCCTTGCGGGACTTCATTAATCATTTTACTTCCCCGCGATAAATACGCGGGGCTATTAACAAAAGTCCCTACGGGACAAAATTAAGACAGAGAATTACTTTTAGTTCACTGCTAAAAATCTATATTTCAAATAAACACCAATGTATATAATCATATTTTTCGGATTTTTAATGATTCTGTTGAGCTTAATTATGATAATCAAGCCCGCGTATTGGGCAAATGGAATCATAAAGTTCAGCGAAAAATCGTGGTTTCATCCGTTTGAAATAATCAGCAGATTCGCCTTTGGGCTGGGTTTTGTTTTATTCGCCGGACAGACAGCTTATCCGACATTGATGTCAATTATCGGTTACGGTTTAATCGCCGTCAGCGTCGGTCTGCTTTTCACGCCGCCGTCAAAACATAGAGAATTCGCTCTATGGTCAGCCGAAAAATTTAAGAATTACTTCAGATGGTTCGGATTCGTTTCGCTTGTTTTCGGCGCATTCCTAATTTATGGGGCGATTTAATTTTATAAAATCTTCATTTATATATTTGGCAAAATAACTTTCCCCCAAACTTCAAAATCATCCAATTAAAAAATTCGCTCACCCAAAAAAAATCTTGGCAAGCATCTTGCAACGTAATTTACAAACTAACATTTCACGGTTTTATCGTATGACAATCGAACAAATTGTGGTGTGTCGGCAACAAATTCTGAAATATAAACGAACAAGGGAAAATATGGAAAGCACAAAAACAAAGACAAATACAAAAGCCATCGGCTACGGCAATAATCATTCATTTACATCGCTCGGACCAATCGAATTTGAACGGCGCGAACCGGAAGCGAAAGATGTCGCCATCGAAATTTTATACTGCGGCGTGTGCCATTCGGACTTGCATCAGGAAAGCAACGATTGGGGAAACACGGTCTATCCGTGCATTCCGGGACACGAGATCGTCGGGCGCGTGACGACTGTCGGGATGGAAGTTACGAAATTTAAGACCGGCGATACGGTCGCAGTCGGCTGTATGGTTGATTCGTGCGGCGTATGCGAAAGCTGTCAGGCAAATCTCGAACAATACTGCGAAGGTCCGAAAGGACCGACTTTGACTTACAACGGTCCGGTCAAACCTGACGGTTCGAACACTTTCGGCGGATATTCGGACAAGATCGTCGTCAAAGAACATTTTGTTTTAAAAGTTCCCGAAAATCTCGACATCAAAGCGGTCGCACCGATCTTGTGTGCAGGTGTCACAACCTATTCGCCGCTCAAACACTGGAAGGTCGAAGCAGGGAACAAGGTCGGCATTATCGGTATGGGCGGACTCGGACATATGGCGGTCAAGCTCGCCACAGCGATGGGCGCGGAAGTAACGGTTTTCAGCACGTCGGAAGAAAAAGAAGCCGACGCGAAGAAATTCGGCGCGACGGATTTTGTCTTGCAGAATGATACGGACAAACTCGCCAAACTCGAATTGAAATTCGATTTTCTGCTCGATACGATTCCTTATGAACACGATCCCAATCAGTTTATCAAACTTTTGAAACGCGATGCGACGCTTGCCGTTGTCGGTTTATTACTTCCGTTCAAGGAAGAAACCAACAATCAGGAAGTCGCCTTTCACCGCCGCAACGTCGCCGGTTCGCTGATCGGCGGAATCGCGGAAACACAGGAAGTTCTCGATTTCTGCGGCGAACACAACATCACGCCGGAGATCGAAATAATCGCAATGGAAGACATCAACGACGCGCAAAAACGGATGAAAAACGGCGAAGTTCGTTACCGTTATGTCATTGACATCGCCAACACAATGCCCGCACAGGCATAAAATCATTGTAGAAAGAAAAAGTCCGTTTCATCTTGTTGATGAGGCGGATTTTTTTCTTTTGATTTTATACTTTTGCCCAAATCTTCCGGCTTTCATTTTTTCTATTTCCCCACTCAAAGTGTTAAAATAAATTTCACCTGCAATCAAACAAAAACAAGTCCAATTCTATTTGTATTGACTGCCCGAAATCATTTTTAAAAGGAGTTAAAAAAATATGGCACAGCAAGCAAAATCATACGACATCCCGAAATTCAAAGAACAATACGACAATTTTATCGGCGGCGAATTCGTCGCACCGAAAGGGGGCGAATATTTTGACGTAATTTCGCCGGTTGACGGCAAAGTTTTTACCAAAGTCGCACGTTCGACCGCCGAAGACATCGAACTCGCGCTCGACGCGGCGCATTTAGCCGCTACGACGTGGAATAATTCTTCAGCGACGACGCGCAGTAATCTTTTGTGGAAAATTGCCGATGTGATGGAAGCGAATCTCGAACTTTTGGCGCGTTGCGAAACTTGGGACAACGGCAAACCGATTCGTGAAACAATGGCGGCGGATTTGCCGCTGGCGATTGACCATTTTCGTTATTTCGCGGGCGTGATTCGCGCCGAAACCGGGGAGGCGACCGAACTCGATGCAAATACGGTTTCGATCAATATTCACGAACCTTTGGGAGTTGTCGCGCAGATCATTCCGTGGAATTTTCCGCTGCTGATGGCGACGTGGAAAATCGCGCCCGCGCTCGCTGCCGGAAACTGCACAATCGTTAAACCCGCCGAACAAACTCCGGCTTCGATTATGGTTTTGATGGAATTGATTCAGGACATTCTGCCGCCGGGAGTTTTGAATATCGTCAACGGTTTCGGACCGGAAGCGGGCAAACCGTTGGCAACTTCGCCGCGAATTGCGAAAGTCGCATTCACGGGCGAAACGACGACCGGACGGCTGATTATGCAGTATGCGTCGCAAAATCTGATTCCCGTCACATTAGAACTCGGCGGAAAATCACCGAACATTTTCTTTGAAAGCGTGATGGATGCCGACGACGAATTTTTCGATAAATGTCTGGAAGGCGCGGCGATGTTCGCGCTCAATCAAGGCGAAGTCTGCACCTGCCCGTCGCGGATTTTGGTGCAAGAATCAATCGCCGACAAATTTATCGAACGCGTTATCGAGCGCACAAAAAATATCAAACTCGGTCATCCGCTCGACCCGGAAACGATGATCGGCGCACAGGCAAGCAAAGACCAATTTGAGAAGATTTTGAACTACATTCAAATCGGCAAAGATGAAGGCGCGGAAGTTTTAACGGGCGGCGAAATGCACAAAAATGAAGGCATCGAAGAAGGTTTCTACGTTCAGCCGACACTGCTCAAAGGTCATAACAAAATGCGCGTTTTTCAGGAAGAAATCTTCGGACCCGTGGCTTCGGTGACGACTTTCAAAGACGAAGCCGACGCAATCGCCATCGCCAACGACACGCTTTACGGTCTCGGCGCGGGCGTTTGGACGCGCGACGCGCATCAGCTTTATCAAATCCCGCGAGCCATCAAAGCCGGACGCGTCTGGGTAAATTGCTATCACAATTATCCGGCGCACGCGCCATTCGGCGGCTACAAAAAATCGGGCTTCGGACGCGAAAACCACAAAATGATGCTCGACCATTACCGCAACAACAAAAATATGCTCATCTCTTACGACAAAAAAGCGATGGGCTTTTTCTAAAGAATAATTAACCGCAGATGAACCGAGGATGAACGCAGATTTTATTTTTGATTTTGCGTTCATCCGTTTCAGCAATTTTATGAATAAAATAGAAAATCTTCACACAGCAATTCGTAGATATTGCATAGAAAATTCTTCACGTTGGTGGGGGAAATATTATGAACTTACTTCTGCCGGAACTGATCGCGCCGGTTTTGGTTATACCGATGAAGCACTTTATCTTTTTCCGCGTTATATGTTGCTTAATGCGATTTTAGTTGAAGTTGAAATCTATCGTCCCGAAGATTTTCCAACACTTGAAGAAGCTAAACACTTTTTCTGTTTAGTTGCGACTGACACGCAAAGCGAATCAACACAACCACAAGACAATAAAATCGAACGCAAGGCGATTAATCAAGAACGCAACAAGCTTTGTAAATTTATTGAGCAATTAACCGTCCAAGATTTATTGTCGGTTGAGCCTTTATTTTACAGGCATGTTTTGTCTGAAAAAGAAAGCGATTCTGTTTGGGAAAAATTAAGTGCGCGTTGGTAAATACCTAAAGGGTATTGGTTTCCTTTGGCAATCGAAAAACCCAATAATGTTGAAGGATTCCAAGATTCATATTTTGAGAAAGAAGTTGGTGTGGAGAAACTTCAAGCAATTTTACGAAACCACGGAGTTAAAAAGGTTTATGAAATTCGAGAATACGGCGCAAATTATGAATTAGAATTATCGGTATTTGAACCGTATTACAGCGGCGCAGAAGGCTTTTGGTGCGATGAAACTTTTGATTGGATTATTTATGTATCGCACGAAAGTTCAATAACCATCGGCGGTTGGCTTTTGCCTGAAATCAAAACGGCTTGGTTGAACTGGGAAGAAAGAATTTGGACCACACATTTTTGGACAAACTAATCTTTAATCATGAAAAGCATTCCAAGAGTAGAAGTAACCGCCGAAGCGAAAAAAGTTATCAACATTTTTCCGGTGATGTTAAAATAATTGCGGGTGAAAACTTATGACAAACACAGTCGAACTAACATTAGAATTGCCGTCGAATTTAACTAAAGACGAAGCGCAGACTTTACTTGCCGTAAAACTGTATGAAACCGAACGAGTTTCTCTCGGACAGGCGGCAAAACTTGCGGGTTATTCCAAACGGGCGTTTATGGAGATTTTGGGGAAACATAATGTTCCCGTCTTTAATTATTCACCCGACGAATTGCGCGAGGAACTCGGTTTGTGAGCGAAGCGGTCGTGTCGGACAGCACTTGTTTGATCGGTTTGGAGCGCGCCGGCTGTTTGGATATTTTGCCCGCGCTTTTCGATACGGTGATGATTCCGCCGGAAGTCGAGCGCGAATTCGGCGGCAAATTTGACTGGCTGAAAGTTGAAAATTTATCGAACAATTTATTAGTTGCCGCTTTGCAAATGGTTGTAGATAACGGTGAAGCCGAAGCAATTGCCCTAGCAAGCGAGAAAAATTGTCTGCTGATAACAGACGATAAGTAAGCGAGAACGGCGGCAAAAAATCTCGGAGTAAATATTATCGGAACAGTCGGTATTTTGATTCGAGCCAAACAAAACGGAATTATCTCTGAAATCAAACCGATTATGGACGCGCTCGACGCAAACGATTTTCGCATCAGCCGCGCACTCCGCGAAGAAGCATTAAAAATTGCCGGTGAATAAACGCGAAAACCACAAAATGAT
>JBBRVS010000232.1:0-8520 GCA_038246645.1 Pyrinomonadales bacterium | reverse complement strand
AATTTCGTTGTCGCGTCCCCAAGCCGTAATCGTTGAATGTTCGGCGGCGGGAATTGAAAAACCAGCCATTTCCGAATTGTAAAACTTTCGGTGAATTAAAAGTGCGCTCATCGTGTCCGTGCCGAGAAAATTAACGAGATGTGCCGCGCCGCCGATTGCCGCCGTTTCTTGAGATGACACGCCGCGCGAGCCGAAATCGTGCACCTTAAAAGCGATTTCCTCGTCCGGCGCGTCCGCTGTTTGCTGCAAAAATTTATAGACGTTTCTCTTTATGTAAAAACTTTGTGTTGCAACCGTACACGGATACCAAATTCGCATCAATTGCGTTTCAAACCAGCTCGGCAGCCAGTAAAATTCCGCGTCCGTATTCTCGACCGTCATCAGCACGTTTCGCGTCGGCACGACCGAACCTTCCGCCACGGCGCGAACGCGAATCGGAATGCGCCCTTCGTGTTTTTTCACCAGACGCGTCCAGCCTTCATAATTAAAAGGCTCGCCGTGCGCGGTAATCACTTCGCGGGCTTCTTCGACCATTTTCTGCGTAAATCTTTCCAAAAAGAAACGCTTCAAAATATACTGCAAACCGAAAAAAACGGTTTCCGTATAATCCCTTTCGCTGCCGCGCGATTCGAGATAAGAATGCACCAAACTCGTGTTCGGCGGGTATTGGACCCAATGCGAAGCCTTGTAGCTGTCCGTATCAATTATTCTATTAATTTCAAACATATTTTTTATCTCCATTTTCGGCTCTCTACCCGAAAGCCTAATTCGATTTTAGATTTTGGATTTTAGATTTTGGATTTTTTAATTTCCAAATTCAATCCTGATTTCAAAAATCACTCTTGTTAAAATTTAAAAACTTCGGCAAAAGCGTTATAAACTTTCTTGGTTTGAGTTTTATCGTAAATTGCCATAATTACGCGCTCGAAACAATTGGCGAATTCGCCTTGTAATAATTCATTAAAAACTAATGCGATCATCTTCGGATCGTTTTGAAAAACTCCGCAGCCCCACGCGCCTAAGATCAAAGTTTTATGCTTTTCTTTGTTGGCGAGCCACAGAAATTTTCGGGCGCGTTCTTTATTTACGCTTTCGATCTTTTCGATATTTTTCGCTTCTTTTTGTTTGATGACGCCGTCATTGACGGCGGGCGAAGTCATAAAGGAAACGAGATACGGCGTTTTTATCAAACTCCCGTCGTCGTTGCGAAAAACCGGAGTTTTGGGCGAATAGATCATCCAATCGGAATAAAGACACGAACCTTCGCGGCGATTGTATTCATACATTTCAAAATTCGCCGTCAAGCACGGATAAAGCGCGGAAGAACGCGCCAGAGATTCTTCCTGCGCCTGCGCTCCGCCCAGGAAACCGCCGCCCGGATTTTTCGCCGAAGCGAAATTCAGGACAAACGGATTTTCCGCGTCGTTTTCCTTGCAGATTCTTTTCGCCGCTTCGAGCGTTGTTTCGTCAGTTAATTCAATGCGCGTTTCGCCTTCGATTTTCATTAATTGAAAGCTTTCGGGAAAATCTTCCGTGCGAAAAAGCCGCGAATTTTTAACGGCAAACTCCGTTTCGCCCTTAATCGACACCATTTTGCCCAAATTGTTTACATAACTGCCCTGCTCGATTATTCGAAGCGTTTCTTCGGCAATTTCTTTTCTTGTCAAATTTTTCATTTTTACCTCTTTTTCAACTTTCTTCCTGAAAGTCTATTTATTTTAACCACATAGAAACATAGTGAACATAGAAAGTTTGTCTATACTTTCTATGTTCACTATGTGGTTAATGTTTCTTAAAATCCTAAAAAGTGGCGAATTATCGAATAATGATCTTCGAAGAATTCGTCCTCTTTTTCGCCCAAAGCCGAAAGCGGAAGCCAGAAGGCGCGTTTTGCATCGTCGCCGCCTTTAACGCGCGGCAGACCGTCTTTCAGGCTCGGTTCTAATTCGATAAAATACGCGAAAGTTACGGTTCGCCCGCGTTGGGAGCGTTCCGGGTAATCGAAGGCTTTTTGATCCTTGATGCTTCCGCGCAAAACCGCCGACGGAACTTTGATCTGCGTTTCTTCCTTAAGCTCACGAATCGCCGAATCTTCCAGCGTGGAATCGGGCGCGAGAAATCCGCCCGGAAGTGCCAGAAGACCTTTTCCGGGCTGAAAACCGCGGCGAATTACGAGAACGTGTCCGCTTTGGACGACGACCGCGTCCGTTGTGATAAAAACGGGTTTATACGGCACGCCGACAAAGCGCGTGTCTTCTTTGTATTTTGCCAGATATTCGAATTCGCTCTTTAAATTCGGATAAAAGTCCGTAGCTTGAAAAGCGTTCAAATAATTGGCGACCGTTTCGGGCACGAGATTTTTCCAAGCTTCATCTCCAGCAAAGTATTTTTCGCGGATCTCGGTCGAATTTATTTTTAGGTTTTCTTTATTCGCCTGGTAAAATTCTTCGAAATTCCACTGCGGAAAAAGATTCAGATAATACGAACTTTTGTCTTTGAAAAAGCCGACGACTGCAATGCGTTCGTTTTCCTTTTCGTCGTCTTCGGCGATTTCACCCACGATATTTTGGACTTCCGCCGTCCAAACGTGGTCGTTATACGGATAATCTCTGACAGCCCGGAAAATCAATCTCTCTTTGTCTTTCGGAAAACAAGCGCGCACTATTTCTTCGCGCATCGCGGGCGTAAAAGGATTTTTTATATCGGGCGCACTTCGCGCCGAGCCGAGTATTATTACGACTTTTTCTGCTAAGCTTAATGCGTGTTTGATTAAATCCTGATGTGCTGAATGGAAGGGCTGAAACCGTCCGATGACGATTCCGTAATCATATTTCTTATTCATTTTTCTCTAACACTCTCCGTGTTCTAAATTTTCATTGTTCTTTCCGAACAACTACCGTTTCAACATAATTTATAACGAAATTTTTTGCAAACAGGTTTCGACTAATTTCATCTTTTAAGAGTGTGAAATGTTATACTCTTTTATCGTAAATAATCGAAAAAGATATTTTTATCATTAACCGATTAGGCTGCTTCCCCTTAAAGCTGACCAAATATTTTTTTTTTTTGCAGACACATTGCGATTCTTAAAACTTCAAAAATTTTGAGGCGCAATAATAGAAGTTTGCGATTGCCAGTTAGAAATTCATGAAATCAACTCTCGGAAAACGGATTCCGCAAATACTTTTTATAATTGCAATTTTGTTGTTTATTGCCGTCGCAATTTTAAACGTCCGCAGTATCAATTCATTGTCGGAAGCTCTGAAATGGGATAAACATACCCAACAGGTATTACTTCAATTAGATGAAACATTAATTACGAAAATAAATGCTGAGACGAGCATTCGCGGTTTTGTTATTTTGGGTGATGAAGCTATTTTAGCCCCTTATAACGAAGCGCGGCAGAACATCAAAAGCCGTCTGGCAAAACTCCGTGAATTAACTGAAGATAATCAAGACCAGAGTGAAAGAACGGCGCAGCTTGAAACTATGATTGATGAAAGGTTCGTCTTTTTCAATCAGCTTGTTGAAGCGCGCAGAACGAAAAGTATTGAACAAGTGCGTCCGTTGTTCGGCGACCGGCACGGTAAAGAATTGTCGGATAAGATACGTTCTTCCATCACGCAGATAAAAGATGAAGAAACCAAATTATACACTGACCGCGAAAGAGAATTAAGCGAAAGTCTGAACTACACCAGAACAATAACGTATCTTGCCGGATTTGTGGGCATTTTCTTTCTCGGAATCGCGGCTTTTGCTAATTTTCGTGAAAGCAAAAAACTGGTCAAAGTCCAGGATGAACTACGAATTGCCAATAAGGATTTGGAAAAACGCGTTGAAGAAAGAACAGAGGAATTACAGCAGAAAAACGATGAATTAAAAGATCAAATCCACCAGCGCGAACAAGCCGAGCAATATCGCCGCATTGCGCTCGAAGCCGGAAACCTGGGAACCTGGATTTTCGATCCGCTTAATGACAAAGCCGAAATAGACGAGCGCGGTTTGTCGCTGTTCGGTTTTACGGAAAATGATTTTGACGGTTCGGGCAAAAATGTCTTCAGCCGAATTTACAAGGAAGATTTCCCGACGGTTCAGGAATTATTTCAAAAATCGCTCACGGAAAAATCGAATTTCAATGCCGAATTTCGCGTTTTGATGCCGGACGGCGCGATTCGCTGGAATAATTGTACCGGACAAGCGCAAGTTGACAAAAACGGCACAATTACGCGACTAATCGGAAACTGCCGCGATATTACCGACGGCAAGGAAAGTGAATTTGCTCTGCGCCGCAGCGAAAAACAGGTCAGAAATGTCATTGACAATCTGTTTGCTTTTGTCGGTGTTCTGTCGCCGGAAGGTATTTTGCTTGAAGCCAATCGAACTGCACTCAATGCCGCTTCGCTAAGTTCCGAAGATGTTATCGGCAAACATTTTACGGAAACTTATTGGTGGGAATACTCGGAAGAAGTTAAAAATCAGATGCAGAATTCGATTGAAAAAACCGCCGCCGGAGAAAGCGTCAGATACGATGTAACTATTCGAATCGGTGAAAATAAATTTATTCCGATAGATTTTATGCTCGCGCCGCTCTTTGATGAAGATGGACAGATCACTCATTTGATTTCGTCCGGGCTGGATTTGACTCCGCGCAAACAAGCCGAAGAAGCTCTAAAAAACAGTGAACAGTTTAACCGCAGTATTTTTGAAAACAGTCCCGACTGCGTCAAGATTCTCGATCTCGACGGAACGCTTCATTCGATGAATGCCAACGGTTTATGCGTGATGGAGATTGATGATTTTACGCCGTATGTCGGGAAACAATGGATTGATTTCTGGGAAGGCGACGAAAATGAGATGGCTTATCAATCCGTCGAATCGGCAAAAAAAGGGCAAACCGCCAACTTTCAGGGTTTTTGCCGGACGGCAAAAGGAACTCTGAAATGGTGGGATGTTTCGGTCGCGCCGGTTTTTGATGCCGACGGCAAACCTGTTCGGATAATTTCGACTTTGCGCGATATTAGCGAACGCCGCGAGGCGGAACGCGAACGCGAGGATTTGCTCAAAAACGAAAAAGCCGCCCGCAAAGATGCGGAAATTGCCAATCGTCTGCGCGATGAATTTCTGGCAACCGTTTCGCACGAATTACGCGCTCCGCTCAATTCGATTTTGGGTTGGGGCAGACTGCTCGAAAGAGGAACTCTGGATGAAACGACAACTGAAAAAGCCTTAAAAACAATCGTCCGCAACGCCGAATCGCAAAATCGCCTGATCGAAGATTTATTGGACGTTTCGCGGATTATTTCCGGCAAATTACGCCTCGAAGTAATGACCGTCAAGCCGATCAACATCGTCGAATCCGCGCTTGAAAACGTGCGTCCGGCGGCGGAAGCAAAAGGTATTATTCTTGAAATAAAACAAGATGCGGAAATCAGCCACATTTCCGGCGATCCGAATCGGCTTCAGCAAGTGATCTGGAATCTGCTTTCCAACGCGATCAAATTTACGCCGAGCGACGGCAGAGTTACGCTGGAAATCGAGCGCGAAAACGAATTTGTCAATCTGCGGGTAAAAGATACCGGTGTCGGGATCAAAGAAGAATTTCTGCCGCACGTTTTCGACCGTTTTCGCCAAGCCGATGCCTCGAGCATCAGAAAATTCGGCGGACTCGGACTCGGACTCGCCATTGTTCGCCACATTACAGAAATGCACGGCGGAACGGTTGCTGTCGAGAGCGAAGGCGAGGGCAAAGGCTCGACCTTTACAGTCCGGCTGCCTTTGCTGATTGCCTCCGAAGAAAACGATTCATCCAGCAATCAGGAAGAAACGCTCTTCGGCGACAGAGATCCGCACTTAAATCTGGACGGACTTCTTATTTTAGTCGTTGACGATGAAGAAGATACGCGCCAATTACTGATTCAGGCATTGACATATTACGGCGCAACCGTTATTTCCGCCGCTTCCGCCGAAGAAGCAATTTCGGAAATTCAGGACAAAAATCCCGATTTTCTGGTGTCCGATATCGGAATGCCGGATGAAGACGGTTATTCATTGATTCGACGGATTCGCAATCTTGAAAACGAACAGCATAAAAACATTTCGGCAGTCGCGCTGACCGCATTTACACGCGCCCAAGACCGGATGAGGGCATTAGGGGCAGGCTTCCAAAATCACGTTCCAAAACCCGTCGAACCCGACGAATTGATAACTGTAATCGCCAGTTTAACCGGGCGTGTGAATATCGGAGATGACGCGTAAAAACGGGCGATTATCTTTAGGAAATACTTCAAAAAAAAATGCCGCTTTTGTAATAAAAGCGGCATTTTTTGTTTCTTGTTAAATTAAATAATTATTTGCTGTTGGTGTTTGTTTTATTAGCATTGTCCGATGACATATTCGTCATCGAATCTTTCGGGTCAACTTTCAGCGTATCTTTAACTTCTTTTACGCCTTCGACATCTTTGGCAACTTTAGCTGCCATATCTTTTTGCGCTTTTGTGCCGACCGTTCCGCGAAGCGTTACGACATCGTTTGCGACATCAACATTAATCGTTGATTCTCTCAGGTCATCGGTTGCCAGTAATGCGGCGCGGACCTTCGTCCAGAGCCACATATCATTTGCGCCCTGTCCGATCGTGCTGCCGGTATCTTTGGCTTCTTTTTCGTATTTGGCTTTATCTTTGTCAAAATCTTCACGGGTTACTTCCCGGTTTGAATTTGCATTGGTAGCGGTATTGGTATTTGTGTTTACCTTCATATTTGCATTGTCATTGACGACAACTGCCTTATTTGAATTGGTTTCCGGGGTTGTATCACAACCGACTAACGCCATCGTAAAAATGGCAACAAATGTAAATAATGTAGCTTTTTTCATATTAATCCCTCTTTTCATTCTTAATTTCAAACAAAAGTTAAAAACCTTTGAAAATCCTGATTTTTTTTACAAAAAGAACTAAGATTCAAAGGTTTCAGAAGTTATAAGTACACTAAAATTATTGAAGATTGTCAATAATTGCCCGACTCGATCAACCTTTTTCAAGATTAACGCAACCAAATTCATATATAAAACGTATCAACTTTTTACGAGTATTTTCTGAAAAGTTAAGTAATGCCTCAATAAAAAGTTACAGATGTTGTTTCAATAAAACGCCTTGATTGAAAATAAAAGACTTACGGGTTTTAAATGAACAAAGAAGTAGTTCCATAACTTATAGTTGAGGCATTACAAAGTTAATCAACTAAAATCAATAAAATTTGGAGGTTTTTATGTTTCGCAAATTATTTGTATTTATTTTGCTTTCGCTTTCAGCTTGTGCCTCGGTTTTTGCCCAAAATGCACCGACCGAACCGAAACCGCCAGCTGAAAAATATCGCGCTTTGATTGCCGGATTTCCTGCCGGCGGCAGCTATTTGGGCGTTCAAACAACAGATGTTTCAAAGGAAAATATGGCGCAATTCGGATTGCGCGAAGTTCGCGGAGTAATGATTGAAAAAGTGTCGGAAAATTCGCCTGCGGAAGTCGCCGGATTGATGATGAACGATATAATTGTCAAATTTAACGGCGAAGAAGTTACCAGCGTTCGCAAATTAACCCGTTTAATCAGCGAAGTTGCGCCCGATCACAGAGCAAAGATCACTGTTTTGCGCAATGGATCGGAGCGCGATTTTGATGTAACGCTCGGAAAGCGCGAAATGCCGCAATTTTTTGACGGCAATTTCAAATTTGAAAACTTTCCGCCGATGCCCGCACTGCCCGCACTGCCCAAAGGCGAATTTCCCGCACTGAAGGCATTTCCGCCGTTTCCGCCGATGAAAGAAGGCGAGCTGAAAGGTTTTCTCCTGACAACCGGCGCAAACCGTCAAATCGGTATTGGTGTAGGAAATTTAACCAAACAGCTCGGTGATTATTTCGGCGTGGCGGAAGGCAAAGGTCTTTTAATTAGCAGCGTCCGCGAAAATTCGCCCGCCGCCAAAGCCGGTCTGCGAGCCGGAGATATTATTATCGAGGTCGAAGGCAAAGAAGTAAAAAACAATCTCGATCTGATTCGCGCGATCAATGAAAAGAAGGAAGGCGATATTTCCTTAACAATTGTTCGCGACCGAAACCGTCAGACAATTTCGGTGACACCCGAAGTTTCAAAAAACGGAGTAATGAGAATAGATGGCGAGTTGGAAGAATTATTCGAACAAAATCCGGAAATGAAACTGCGGATGACTACCCCGCCATCGCCGCGCATCGCGCCGTTAAATCTTGAAAATATCTACACGCCGGGCATTTTGGAATAATTTCCAAAATAAAATTTAAAAGTGAAAATGTGCAAAAGTAATTCGTCGGGAATTAAGAACTTTTGCACATTTTCACTTTTAAACCTTTTAAAGACTTCAGTCTTCATTTTGCGAGGCTTCTTTGGCAAGCACATTGGCTTTCCGGCTGTCTTTCTGGGCTTCTTTTTGAAGTTTTTTGAATAGCTCGTCTTTTTCCTGAAACTCCGCTTTCACAATATCACGCTGTTTTATGTTTTT
>JBBRVS010000231.1:0-8597 GCA_038246645.1 Pyrinomonadales bacterium | reverse complement strand
GATGATGATAATTACTTTGATTTTCCTGAATTTGCTGTAATTACAGGTGATATAGCCGAAAGGGCAAGACCTGATGACTATAATGAAGCAATTGATTTTATTAATAAACTTTCACGCTTAATAACCAACGAAAATCCACTTTCGACAGGGTTACTAGAAAACAATGTAATTATTTTGCCCGGAAATCACGATATAAATTGGGATATTTCTTTCGCTAGAAGTTTGTTCAGCAAACCAGTTGAACCCGAAGAAAAAGATAAAAAAGGAAGGCTGAAAACAGAGATAAAATTTGATAAAGATAACTTTAATGATCTTGGATATTTACATCAATATAGTTGGATTCCATATGAAAAGTTTGCAACATCATTCGTAAAAAAACCTTGGCATTTTGATCCGGGTTACAAAATAATTGATCGAAGTAAAGAAATTCATTTAATTTTTGTATGCATAAATTCTTCCCGTTGGAATGTTCATCATATTGCACAAAAACCTGAAGTGCCACAAACAGTATTTACTGAAATTCGTAATGAACTTCGAGATAAATACGATTCTGAAAATACAGCGACAAAAATTTTACTTGTTCATCATACATTAGACGCTGATGCTACGGTTGAGAATCAGCTAAAAATTGCTGAAACAACTGAACGAAGTGAATTGATAAATACGTTAAGCCAAGAGTGCGAATTTTCTTTAGTTTTGACAGGACACATTCATAAACGCGCAGTTTCTCCAATTCATACAGGAAATAATAAACGTTCTTTAAATCATATAGGTGCGGGTACTTTGAAAAGTAACGATACTGCTAAATACGATCATCCGCAATTCAACTTAATTAGATTATATGACCTTTCCCCAGAATTGAATAAATTCAGAAAAGCTGCGGTTTTTACATTTGCTTACAACGGAACTCAGTATCGAATAGAAAAAGCAAGCGGTGACGGAACTGAAGAAATTGACTTAATTGACATTAAGTATGTTTAAATAAATAATTCTGTAAACAATACCTTCGCCAATTTTTGAAGAATTGTAAAACCATAATTGTTAAAAACAAAGAGGCTCTAAAAACTGCAAAAAATGTGTGGATAATTAAAAAGGTTTATGGAAAATTCAGAACGTGTTTTAATTATATACATTGTGTTTTGTTACAGTCACAAAGCTAATAAAATCAATACCAAAAATTCATTTTGAACATCTAATTTTGGCGAAGGTATTGTTTAAACTTATAATAATTTATACGGTAATCTTTATTGAGTATTTGCAATGAGAAAATCACAGGCGAAAATCGAAGTCAGAAGTTTGCAGGAAATTCATAGTTCAAAGGAAAAAGTAATTAGTGGGAATTAATTATTGGGGTTTTACGGATTTTACCATTGAAAGATGCTCTATTTTGTATCAAAATAAAAATGTAGTAACTATAAAACTAACTTAGCTTTAGCTTATGAAACAACTAACAGTTATAGATTTTTTCTGCGGAGCAGGTGGTTTTTCAGAAGGTTTTAGGCAACAAGGCTTAAAAATAATAAAGGGGTATGATAGTTGGCAACCTGCAATTGATACCTTTAACCATAATTTTAAAGTCGAATCCGCCGTAAAAAACATACTGGATTTTAAGGATTCAATTGAAGAAATAACTCTATTGCCAAACACAGATATAATAATAGGAAGTCCGCCTTGCGTTTCCTTTTCAAGTTCGAATATTTCGGGTAAAGCCAATAAACAGTCGGGAGTTACCTTAACCGAAATATTTTTAAGAATTGTTGCGGTTAAAAAATTCCAAAAAAACTCAATCTTAAAGGCTTGGTTTATGGAAAATGTCGCTAATTCAAGACATTACCTCAATGATTATTATACTTTTAAAGATTTGGGATTGGCGGAATGGGCAAAAGAAAACAGATTGAGTCCAGAAAAAAAAGCAATCATTTTGGAAGGAAACCAACCGATAATAAACTCAGCCGATTATGGATCATTTCAATCAAGAAAGAGGATTATTTCAGGTGAAATAATAAAAAGTGGAAAATTAATTATTCCTTTACCAACTCATTCAAATAATGAAAATGATAAATTAACAAAATGGAATACTTTAAGCCAAGTAAAGAAAAGTTTGCCAAGTCCATCATCAAAAAGTATTGAATTATTTGTTCATGATTTGTCTTATCCTGAAATTAACATCAACACTTTAGATTTAACTGACCATTTTTATGATAGCGGACTATATAAAAGCGAATGGAAACAGTCAAGACGTTTGAAAATTAACCATCCATATATGGGCAAGATGTCATTTCCTGAGAACGAAAACAAGCCTAATTCTGAACAAATTTTATAGATTAATTTGAAACTGAATTCTCTTATTTTTGATTATTTTCTCAAGTTCATTAATCGTTAAAAGTTTATAGGACAATGATGATTCATTTAAACAAACAAAACAAAATCTAAATCTTTCACCGAGTATTTTACCAAAATTAAATTCGTTTTCTGTTGCACCAAAAAAGAAACCTTTTGGATTTTCAGGTAAGAATTTCTTAGTCGTTTTTAATTCGATAAAAAATATGTCTTCCAAATAGGTTTCAATGAAATCACTATTGACTATTTGACCAACTAATTCTGGAACAAATATTAAATCAAATCATTACTGAGCGGCACAGAAATTGTCCAACAAAAGATATAGTGTAACTTATTGATTTAACAAGAGTTTCTCAAATAACTTTGCTTCTTGCAGGTTGATTAGCGAGCCGTTTTTTATAATTTTATTAATATTTTGACAATTTTTTTAGTGTATTTTTAGCTTACTTCAACTTTGGGCTTGAATTGATACTCAAAAATATCGAAAAAAATTGTCAGTTTTTTATTAAATTTGGCGCACACTTTAGAAATTGATTTCTAATTGTAACCTAAGTATTTGAATATATCTTTAAGAATCAACAACTTAGTGTTTAGTATTTGTATAGCAATTTCTATACCGCTCAGCAATGACTAAACGTATAAAATTCGCTGATCGCAACATTTTTAAAGGTGTAAAATTCACAAATTGCCTGAAAACATAAAAACTAAATATACAAATGTTAAAATAAATGCTTTGTTCATTGGATTTTAAGATTTAATAAAAACCTTCGCGCCGCTTTTTAATAAAGAAACAGCGTCGAGTACGGCTGACGCTGTTTCTTCTGCTGTTTACTGCTTGCCGACATCAATGATTTCGCCCCAATCTTTGACTAAAGTCTGGTATTTCGTCATCGCTTCCGGGTCCTGGATTTTGGTCAAAACGCCCGTTACTTTTTCCGAACTGCGTTTGATTCCGTCTTCAAACTTTTTTCGGGTTTCCTCGCCGACCTGTACGCCGCGAACGTCTTTGATAACTTCCCATTTCGTTTTCAAACCGGCTTTTTTGCCGTCTAGAAATTTCTGGGCTTCATCCACGCCGTCGGCGGTCGGATCAGCGTCAACCTTGGCGATCATTTCGTTTGTAACTTGCTCGAATTCAGTGGTAAATGCCGTAAATTCAGCATCTTTATTGCCACATCCGGCAAGCGTCAGACAGAGCAATACCGCTCCGAACAAAAATGTTTTTTTCATATTATTCTCCTGATTATTTATTTAGTTTTTTAGAAATTGATTTTTTAGCAAGATGAAAACGTTATAAAAATTTTAAAAGCTCTCTTAAATCATAGATTCAACATAAATTAAGAGTTTTCTGACATTTTCCATTTTCCGTTTTCCGTTTTGCATTGGTGCTTAATTGATTTTCACTTCCAATTTAAATGGAACGGCTCTTGAATTTTCATCATTCATCACGACGACAATTTTGTAATCGCCTGATTGCGGCAGTTCGCCCGTCCAATCGGTTACGCCGAAACCGTTTTCATCGGTTTCTTCATCCGGCAGAATGAGTGAAAAAGTCAGTTCGGGATTTTTTCCCGAAAGAACGATTTCCATCGTTTGCCCTTCTTTTGCGCGGAGCGTATAAACATAGCTCATTCCATATTTTGCGCTTCCGCTCAAAGTCGCTTTACTTTTCCCGCGAGCAAATTTTACCTGCTTTTTGACAACCGTATGACTCATATTCTGAGCCGATGCAAAGGATGCGCCGCCCATTATAAGAAGCGCAAAAAATAGCGGCATAAGAAACTTTTTCATAATTTTTTTTCTCCGTTTGAAAAAGTGAAAAAGAAACAAATAGATAAAAGTTTTAACTTATTCTTTTTCACTTTTATTTGAGATTCAGCAAATAATTACTTGATAATCGCCGATGTTTCGTCCTTATCTTTGTCATAAACCAGGGTGGCTTTTTCAATTTCGGTCAAATCTAATTTGATCCATTCCTCGCCGCCCGAACCGTCCGCCCACATAACCTTTATGTCCCAGTTGGCGGCAGTTGCCCGCGGGCTGAATTTGATTTCGAGCGAATCACCGTCAGCAAATGTTTTTCCCTTCAAAACTTCGTCTTCCTTTGCCCAATCGCCCGTTCCGGTTGCGCCGATGGACAGCTCCTTGATGTCGTATCCGGTTTTATTGACGATTGTGAAATCGAGTTCGGGATTAGATTTTTCGTCCGCTTTCGCCGGCGCAGAAGTATTAGTCGGCGCGGTCGTGTTTGCCGGCGCGGGTTTATTTGCCGCCGGTGTCGCCGCATTCGTATTCGGTTTGTTGGCTGTTGTTGTGTTTGTTGATGTTGATGTTCCGCAGCCTAAGCAAAATGCCGCAACCATCAGTAAAAATAGAAATTTTTTCATAGTGATTTTCTCCTGTTTTTGAAATTAAACTTATTTTAATTGATTAGGACTTTGGCTTTTGGTCTTTGGTCTTTGAATTTTTCTCTGATATTCGGGCGTTTTGTTTAAAAACGGCGCATCACTTAAACGATTTTTCCAAAAACCAAAGACCGAAGACCAAAGACCTAATCATTCTATTCGTCTTCACCGCACGTTTCGACCGGAGTCCAGCTCGTCAGCGAATAAACCTGTTTGAGATTTTGATAAACTACTGCCTGAACCTGTTGGGATTCTTCGTCAATACTGACCGTCATACAAATCCGGTAATTGATTCCGGCAACCGTCTGCATTTCCGCCTTATCAATCGAATCGAGCGTCAAACCTTCCTGTTCGAGATTAGTTTCCACACGTTTTTCGACCGCAAATTCAGCCGCCGCGACGACTCTTTCATTATCAACCGCCGCCGATTTGTAACCGCCGGTTTTTATCTGTGCCGAAGCCGAAATCCCGAAACCCAGAACGATTGCGCCAAACATTAGTCCGCTCAATATATATTTTTTCATTTTTCTCCTTCTAAAGCAGTCCAAGCAAAATTTTTAAGATACAAATTCTTAATTGTGAATGGTGAATGATTAATGCTTTCATTCTTCAACTGAAAATTCTGAAAGGTTTCTTTCATTAGCGGACTTGAAACGGTTGAGGAGTTTTCTTGCATTTTCCATTTTCCGTTTTCCATTATCAATTTTGTATCCATTTTCCATTTTGCATTGGTGCTTACTTGTAACATCTCGTCTTTAAAACACTTCGATTTCCGCTTTCACTGAGCGTCATTCCGCTATTTGAAATCGTTCCTTTGAATTTACGATCTTCTAAATTAAATTCGATCTTGTCATAATTTTCGCCCGTAACATTTGCTTCGACCAAAACGGGTTTCATAAAAACGCCCTGGGCGATCGTCACGAGTGCGAACCATTGTCCGCCCGCGTCGATTAAAAAAACTTCCATTCCGCCGTAATCACCGCCCTCACCCATCGAAATATCGCTTGAAAGCGAACCGCAATCGCGCTTTAAAACAAACTTCGAGCCTTGATAATCGTCAAGCGTAAAATTTTTTGCCGAAACCGTTCCCTTGAGTTTAACGTCGCCGTTATTTTCATCCGGCAGAGTAAATTCGATTGTTCGTAAATCTTTGCCGCTCGCCGTCGCTTCGACCAGAACGGGGTTGCTGAATCCGCCCTGAGCGGTGGAAACAAGCGCGTATAATTGCCCGTCGGATTCGGTCAGAAAAACGTCTATTCCGTAATAATCGCCGGATTCTTCGCTCGACAGATCAATGCCGCGATAAAAACCGCTGGTCGTAAATCTTTGCGAAGTTTTCGGAGCGGCGGAAATCGAAACCGTCAGCGCATAAGTTTGTGCGCCGCCGAAGGAATAAACGCGGATTTTGTAATCGCCGTCGGCAGGCAATTCTTCGCTCCAATTCGTGTTGCCGTCGTCTTCGGTCAAAGTATCAACGGGCGAATCAATACCGAAAGATACTTTTCCCGTTACTTTGACGGTCATCTTCTGTCCGGCTTTGGCGCCGATCAGATAAAAATCGGGTCCGCCTTTGGCAACCGTTCCTTTGACGGTCGCCGCCGTCGCGCCGCGCTTAAAACTGATGCGCGTTCCGTCATCTTGCGCCAACGCATTTGTCAGCAGAAGCAGCAAAATCAATGAGTTGACGATTAAAAATCGCAGGTAATATTTTTTCATTTTTTTCTCCTAAAATTACGTAAGTATTAGATAAAGATTTTTCACCGCAGAGACGCTGAGACGCAGAGAATCATAGATAATTATCGTGCAAATTCAGCTTATATCCTGACGAATTAGTCAATTTTCAATTAATCTACAAAAAAAACTCAGCGTCTCAGCGTCTCTGCGGTTTAATATTTCTTAACCAATACTCGCGTTAAAATTAACTGATTTTCAGTTTTTTAGATACCGGAGCGACTTCATAATTTTCATCGCTTCGTCAGGAGAGATATTCTTGTCGCTCAAAAGCTGAAAGCATTGCTGGATGAGCGATCCCTTTGGCTGATATTTTTCCAGACTGCACAGCCATTCCGACGCAATCGTATCAATATCATTTTCGTCGCGCCCCGTGTAAAATTCCGCGCTTTCCTGCGTCGTGTCCGCGAAATAAACGCTTTTACCTTTTATTTCGCGCCTTACCGCCATATCGCCGAGAGCTTCGTTATTTGATTGAATTTGGAATGATTTTCCGGCGGCGTTTTCGTAACTTATAGAAAACGCGACGATATGCGCTTCCGGTTCTTGAATTTCTACCGCTTTTAATTGATAACCCGCCGGAATATAGGTCGGCACGGCGACCGCCGCTTTTAGTTTTTTGAGGTTTTTGATTTGTTCAACTGAAAGCAGAGCGGATTTTCCGTCGGTAAAAGCCGCCTCGTCCGATTTATTCTGAAACCCTGTGTCGGCGATTTCCCGCGCCTTTTCATTTGCCTTCGGAGTTTTCGAATCAATCGCTTCGTCAATATGTTCAAAACCCTGCAAACCCTTAATTATCAATTGTTCGCCGGTCTTTTTCGGAATGTCGGCGTTTTCGTCCGTGACATCCGCCCGCACGATGACGGCAAAAGGTTTCCCGTCCGCCATTCGCCATTCGATCTTCGGATTCCAGCCGACCGATTGCCAACCGGCAACCGCCAGAGTGTATTCGGATGCGGTTGATTCGATTCTCAAATCCGAAAACACGCCGCCGATACCGAACACAGCTTTATATCCGCCGAATCCTTTGCAGGTAAAAACCGGCTCTTCGCCTTTGCAGTCTTTGGTCGAATCGGTATAAACACTCGTAAATTTCATTTTTGTCCGGGCATTTATTGCCGGAAACAAGCTCAGAAGACCGATAAAAACAAGAGCGATAAATTTCAGATTTTTAAGTTTTAACATTTGTAAAATTTCCTTATTAAAAAAAATTGTGCAGATCGAGCAGATTTTCCTTCAGCACGAACCCGCACGCTCCGGCTTTTTCGGCGGCGCGGCGCGTTGCCGCATCATCGTATTTGGTAACGATCAAGATATGCGCCTGCGGAAATTCCGCGCAGATTTCCCGCGTCGCCGTCAGACCGTCTTTTTCAGCCATTTCAACATCCATCAAAACCCAATCGGGCAGATGCTTTCGATAAGCCGCCAGAGCCTTTGCACCGTCATCGCATTCGACAATTTTTTCGGCAAAATCGCCGACAATGTGCCGGATCGTCCGGCGCATTACGGAATTGTCTTCAACAATGAGAAACGACATTTTTTTCAAAAGATTTCCGCCAAAAAGAAGTTATGCCAAGAAATTTAACATACAAGAAAAACGCGGTGCATCGGTAGTAATACAGGTTTTTATATAGGTATTACTACCTATTTTTTTGAAAAATTAAATTAAAAGAGATTCCGAAATGATTCTGTGAACGTCTGGATTTAATCCGTGAGTGTAAATAAATGATTTGTTCGTGTAAAAATTGAATTTTTACAACCAAAAAAATGGATTTTGAATTCTAACAAATCCCGAAATATGCCCATTTTACGGCGTTGTTAGAGTAAATAAACCTGAGTCTTGATTAGAAACCGAGTAATTTTTTTTACCACAGATTCACACAGATCTATGAAGATAAAGACAGATCAGAAATGTTAAAAAACATCAAACCGATTGATCTATATAATTGTGTTGGGTTTATCCTGCCTGTTATCAGTATTTATCCGGGTGGATCTGTGGTTAATTCCTACCTTTATTTCTAATCAAGACTGGAGTTAAATAAGTAACAAACACCCAAAAACTCTTGCGTCCTGAAAGGACACTCCGCCAATAGCCCAACGATTTATCGTTGGGAACAGATC
>JBBRVS010000230.1:0-8779 GCA_038246645.1 Pyrinomonadales bacterium | reverse complement strand
CTCAAACTTTTGAAAGCAAACGCCCCGTTTTGAGCGAGCGGAAATTTACGAGCAAAGCGGTTGAAGCGAAGATTTTGGAAGTGAAATCGGCGATCAAGGATAAAGAACTCGCGTGGATGTTTGAAAATTGTTATCCGAACACTTTTGGATACGACCGTGGAAACCGGAACGCGCGACGGGAAACCGGATACTTTTGTGATTACGGGCGATGATGACTTCGGATAATGAAACGGAAATCAAAAACGCGCTTTCGATGTTGAAACGAACACACGCCGGAACGGGATTTATGCACGAATCTTTTGATCCTGATGATCCGAAAGACTTTACTAGAAAATGGTTTTCGTGGGCGAATACGATTTTCGGTGAGATGATGTTGAAAATATTTAATGAGCGAAAGTCAGTTTTGAAAAGTGATTTTTAATCTTATCAGTAATAAGTTGAAATTCCTTTTTTATTTGTTTATTTGCTGTTGCGAAAAACTGTTGATTTGAAATAAAGTTACAAGTGCCGCAAATAATTCAATCAAAAAGAGGAGTTTGAAATGAATCAAACAATTGAAGCAGTTTTTGAAGATGGCGTTTTTAAGCCGATAAACATTCAAGAATTAACGGAATTAACGGAAGGTGAAAAAGTCATAATTGTTGTAAAATCCGAACATTATGTTAATGAAACCGGAATTGATTTGACAGAAAAATACTTTAAAGGATTGTCGGAAGAAGATATTGACCTGGTGATTACTCACGCGCTCGAACAACTCAAATAAAATTGTTTGACTTTTTAATAAAAACCTTGTTTTCAGAAAAACAAAAACAAATTGATTTTGAAATGATGCGGCGAACTTTGGAACTTGCAAGTAAAGGTTTGGGACAAGTTTCGCCAAGCCCGCTGGTCGGCTGCGTAATCGTTGCGAAGAGCGGTGAAATTGTCGGCGAAGGATGTTATATTTTTAAGGATATAATTCACGCCGAAGCGATCGCTTTAAAACAAGCGGGCGAGCTTTCAAAAGGCGCGACCGCATATGTTTCGCTCGAACCTCACAGTCATTTCAGCAAAACTCCGCCCTGCACCGAAGCGTTGCTTAATGCGGGAATAAAAAGAGTTGTTGCGCCTTTAGAAGATCCGAATCCGCTTGTCGCCGGAAAGGGATTTGAATTTTTGCGGCAAAAGGGAATTGTAGTTGTGACCGATATTTTAAGAAACGAAGCAGAAATACAAAACGAAAAATACATCCATTGGCATAAAACCGGAAAACCATTCGTCCATTTGAAGATGGGAATTTCGCTCGACGGGCGAATTGCCACGCGAACAGGCGATTCGCGCTGGATTACGGGTGAAAAATCGCGTGAGAGAGTTCAGGAAATCCGCCACGAATACGACGCGATTCTGGTCGGTGCAAATACGGTCGTTGTGGATAATCCGCAATTATCGGATCGTTCGGGGAAAACGCGCCGCCGCCCGCTGGCTCGCGTAATTCTTGATAATTCCTTGCGGATTTCTCTGAATTCACAGGTTGTTTTAACGGCGAAGGAAATTCCGACAATCGTTTTTACCGATAGTTCGGACGATGAAAAAATTGCCGATCTGCGGAGCGAGGGCGTTGAAGTAATCTATATTGCCGAAGGCGGCAGAAATCTTTTCGGTGTGCTGCAGGAACTCGGAAAACGCGAGATACAGAGCGTTTTGGTCGAAGGCGGCGCGGAAATCGCCGGTTCGTTTTATGACGCGAAACTGATTGATAAAATCACATTTTTCATCGCGCCGCTCGTCATCGGCGGCAAAGACGCGCCGACCGCCATCGGCGGACAAGGCGCACAGGTTTTATCGAGCGCGATGCGTCTGAGAGATGTCGAAATCACGAGTCACGGCGAAGATCTGGAAATCACGGGCTATCCGAACAGAGATTAGACAACTGACAATGGACAATGGACAATGGACAATATTTAATCCGGCATCTAATCAATTTTTTAAAAATTGTCCGTTGTCCGTTGTCCGTTGTCCATTGTCCGTTGTCCATTGTTAATTGTTATGAAAAAGCCTTTTGCAAAAAAATCCTTCGGGCAAAATTTTCTGGTTGATCTAAATTATGTTGAAAAAATAATCCGAGCCTTAAATTCGCAAAAAGGCGAAACAATTATCGAAATCGGTGCCGGTCGAGGCGCGTTGACCGAAAGATTGATCCAGTCCGGCGCAGATGTTATTGCGATTGAACTGGACAGAGATTTGATTCCGGTTTTACAGGAAAAATTCGCTAAATATGATAATTTTCAATTAGTTGACCAAGATGCCCTGAAAATTGATTTTGAGAATTTGCTTTCAAACAATCGCCAATCAAACGTCGCAAATCACAAATCCGCTAAACTGGTTGCAAATCTGCCTTACAATATTTCAACCGCAATTCTGCAAAAACTTATCGAATATCGGAAATGTTTTACCGAAATGATTCTGATGTTTCAGAGGGAAGTCGTCGAAAGAATTACGGCTGAGGTCGGAACCAAGGAGCGTGGTTTTTTATCAGTTCTGGTTCAGGCGAATTTAATAGCCGAAAAACTTTTTGACGTTCCACCGAATGCCTTTCGCCCGGTACCGAAGGTCTGGAGTTCAATTGCGCGTCTGATAACGCCAAAAAATGAAGGATTTGAAATAAAAGACGAAAAATTATTTCGCGAAATTGTCAGTCTGGGCTTTATGCAAAAGAGAAAGACGATTTTGAATAATTTAAAAAACGGCGATGAAAGTCTGAAAATCAAATTTGAAAAAAAAGGCGGTTTAAGTAAAATCTTGGAAAAAGTCGAAATCCAGCCAAATCGCCGGGCGGAAACCTTAAGTTTGGATGAATGGCAAAAATTAATAAATCATATAGCTGAAAATGAATGAACAAAGAGAATATCTAAAACAAAAAATCGGGAAAATCGTCAAAAAAGAACTGAAATCAATTTGAGATTTCAGTTCTTTTCTTCTATTTGTCCATAATTTTACGGAACAAACGCCGCCGGAACCGGATAATCGTTGTTTGCACCGAATCCGACAATTTGGACTCCGCTGCTTGAAGTATTTATATACCAGGTGCCGGCAGCTGGTCTGTAAACAGCAACATCCGTATTTCCGTCGCCATCATAATCGCCGGGCGCAGGAATATCGGTCGAGTTTCCGAATGGATATGAATAAAACGAAGAATCTTCACTTCTCAGGATAAACCATTCACCCGACGACGGACGAAAAATGGCAATGTCGGTTTTGCCGTCGCCGGTATAATCGCCGACTACGGGTTTGTCTGTTGCCAAACCGAATTGGGTAACGTATGCACCTTGACTCGAACGAAATAACCACCATTCGGCATTTGCACCATTCGGACGGAAGACGGCTAAATCACTCAATCCGTCGCCGTCGAAATCCCCAACTTGCGGAATATCGCCCGTCGCCCCGAATGTGCGAATTAAAAATCCTTGAGATGAAGCATTTGTGTACCAAGTCGCGTTTGACGGTCGAAAAACAGTCGTATCGGCTTTGCCGTCGGAATCATAATCGCCGGCAATCGGAATATCGCCGTTTGTGCCGAACGGGAATGAATAAAAAGAGAAATCTTCCGATCTTAAAACAAACCATTCACCCGACGAAGGACGGAAGATGGTGATGTCGGTTTTGCCGTCGCCGGTGTAATCTGCCGGCACGATTTTATCGGTCGAAGCCCCGAATTGAAAAGCACGATTTCCGCCGTCGCTTGAGCGCAAATACCACCATTGACCGGCTGATTGGCGAAAAATAGAAATATCGGTTTTGCCGTCGCCGTCAAAATCTGCGTGCGGTTTGCTGAGGTTTGACGCTTGCCCGAAAACGGTAAATTTAAACATCGGAGAATATGAAAAGCCGCCTGCCGCGCCCGCATCGGTGATGTACCAACGCCCGTAAAATGTCTGACCGATCAATGCCGGATTATTCGGAATCGAAATACTGAACGAACCGAAACCATTTCCCGCACCTGCGCCGGAAAGCTGCATATTCAGCCGCGCAAAACCTGCCGCTGCCGGAATCGAGGCAGTTCCCGGATCACTTGAATCAATTGCCAAAACTGCTTGCGAATTTCCTAAAGAGTTTGAAACTCCGACGGTAAAACTCGGATTTCCGACAACCGGCGGTTCAATTGCTGTAACTTGCGGGATTTGTCCGCCCGACCCGGCTCTGCCTGTTCCCGTAATTTGCGGAACTCTGACAGATTCCGAAAAAAGTTTCGGTTTATCAAAGGGCGGCAGTTCATTTCTGACGCGATCATCGGTCATCGGGCGTTTTAAGAAGGCAGTCAGGCTGGCTTTTTGTTCTTCCGCCAGATTAAGCGGACGAATAAGTGCGCGATCAATATTCGGCGCATCAAAATCTCCGCCGCGGTTATAAAATTCGACAACTTCTTCCATCGTGGAAAAACGTCCGTTATGCAGAAAGGTCGCGTGCAGCTCACCGTTTCTGAGCGGCGGAGTTTTAAATTTCGCCCGGTCTGCCTCAACATTCGTCACGGCAAATCTGCCTGAATCATCACTTTGCGGACGAACGCCGATATTATGAAAATTGTGATCGGTCAAAAGCGCACCGTCATGACAGACATTGCATTGAAGTTGGACGAAAAGTTGTTGTCCGATTTCTTCCCCGCTTTTGAGCGGTTCGAGTTGCGTAATTGCCCGGTCAAGCGGAGTTTGATCGCTAAAAAGTGTTCTTTCGTGCGTCGCAATCGCCATCGCGATTCGCGCCGGCGTAACTTCCGCCGAGCCGAAGGCTTCTTCGAATAATTGCGGATAAGTTCTGCCGTCAATCCAATTTCTTAAAGACGGCTGAACTTCGGCGGCAACTGCCAGCGGTTTTGAAGCAGCGATTCTACCAGCAATATTGCTCCAATCTCTGCCCGCGTGAGACATTTCAAAAGCATTGACGGGCGGACCCAGCACCTGACTTTCGAGCGATGCGCCGCTTGGCAGAATAATGGCATTTGTGATCGGATCACGAAACGTATCCGAAGCGCGACCGTCCCAAAATAAACCGTTGGGTGAATATCCGGCATTTAAATAAGACGGAGCTTTACGCGCCGTAACTTGATTTCTCAAACCGAACAGATTTGAAAAATTATAAGTTCCGTCGGCATTATTGCTCGGAACGCCCTGCGAGCCGAAAATATCGTCCGGTGTATTAAACTGGTTGTCAGGTCCGGGATTTATCGAACCGACCGGAGTTGTACGCGTGCGCGGGTCTGAACCGCCGGAATTAGATTGATGACAAGTTCCGCAGGAAACAGTTCTGGTCGAAGAAAGTTGTTCATCCCAAAAAAGTGTTTTTCCGAGCGTTGCTTTGGCGGCGGTCATCTCATTTCCGGCAGGTGCAACGGGCGGTTCCAATAAACTGAACGCTCCGGGAACAAAACTTCCGATGCCGCGCATTCCCTGATCCGCTATACTCAATCCGCTGACTGCCGAGCCGTTTTCGGCGCGAACCCAGTAAAAATAGATTTGACCTTCTTCGGCACTCGTATCAAAAAAATAATTTGCCGCGGTTGTCCCGACATCTGTTGCCGCTGACGAATTATTGGAAGAACTGCGAAATATTCGATAAATTGTCGCACCGCGAATCGTATCCCAATGAAGCCCGACCTTATTGTAATACTGATTATCCGTTGCCGTCAGATTTGTCGGAATTGACGGCGCAACTCCGCCGGTATTTCCTTCGACAACCCTTTCGGAAAAAAAATTATTTGAAAATAAAAGGACGGGTAACACAAAAAATGCAATAACTACAAGTTTAATAATTTGGACATTCATAAATTTTATTTAATTATTGAAAAATTCCACAACAGATTTGTTTGAAGAGATTTTCGAGGGTGCAAACATAAAAAATAATATATTGCAGCGAGTATGTAAAGAATTAAGGCGGTTTTTTTTAGTAAACAGGCAAATGTTTTTGTTTTTTTTAGTTAAATAAACAAAAAACCGGGAAATTAAGTATTTCATAGCTAATCTTTGAAATGAAATTTTTAATTTCTCAATAATGTTTATCTTTTAGTTTTTCAAATTACAGCTTTGGAATACGGGAAATTATTAAAAATCTGTAACTGACTTAGGACTTGAGCGCGAGCGTCCCGCTTGCCCGCGGCGAGCCAAAGCAAGACGCGCTCACAACTTTCGGTAACAAAAAAGTTTTGGATAAATCAAGCAATGCGCCTGTTCTCCGCTTGAACGCGCAGGCAAGCGGGACGCTTGCGCTCCAGTCCTTGACCTAATCAATTATTGAAAATCCTTATTTACCGGGAACGATAGGTTTTTCGCGCCCGGACAACAACATTTTTCCGCGTCACATTTACTTTTATTTGATGAACTTTCCCTTTTTTTTCATCGTCCGGCGGATAAAATCCGATGCGGTATTGGTTTCTGAGTTCATCAACAATTATTCGAAAGGTGTCTCTTAAATCGGTTACGTCGCGTTCGTAAAAACGTCCGGCGGTTAAATCCGACATTTTGTTGAGATATTCGGTTGCTTCCCGGTTTTGTTTTGTTATTTGTTCGATTCTTCTAAGGTTTGCTTCACTGCGCTGAACGCCCGCGCCGGGAACATTTTTCGTCATCCGGCTGTTTATTTTTGCCGGATCGAATTGATTATATTTTGCCAATTCGGTCAAATAAAAAATCGAATAAACCAAAACGTCGGATTCTTCCAAATTATAAAGCAATTCCTGTTCGGAAATCCGGCTGCCGAAATCTTTGCCGTCAGTCAACAAAATAACGGCTTTGCGCCCTTTTACATCGGCAAACAAGGAGTCGAGAACATCATTAACCGTTTTTCGCATCACCGTTCCGCTGACATTTTCGACCTTTGCCGCATTTATCGCTCTGGACAATTCGTTTCTGTCAGAAGTAAGTCCGCTCAAAATTTTAACGTCAGTATCAAAACTTATAATTGTTGTCCGGTCATCTTTTTTCAGCAGCCTGACAAAATCGAGCGCGGCGTTTTTGATTTTGTCTATAACTTCCGATGTGCTGTAACTCGTATCGAGCAGCAAAGCAACATTGATCGGTTCCGAACCGTCGGCGAAAAAGGCGATTTCCTGCTGAACGCCGTCTTGAAAAATCGTAAAATCCTGCACTTTCAAACCCGAAACAAAACGCCCGTTGCGGTCGCTGATCATCACCGGAACGCTGACCAGACGTGTTTCAATTTCAATAATATCTTCGGTTTCGGTTTCCTGCCCGAACAAATTTGCCGATAAGATCAAACAAAATAACAGAATAAAAAAAAGATTTTTCATAATAATTTTAGAAATGCTTTTTTATTCTACATTATTTGCCGGAAAATATTTAAATAAAAGGCAAGGAAATTTCACCATTTCCTTGCCTGACAAAGCTGGCAGTCTTTATTTTTTAATCCAATTTGATCGAATCTTTTTTCGGAAAAATCAATGAAAATACGACTGAAATTCCTAAAACTCCGAGAATAATTCCGAGCGAATAAGAAATCGGGAATTTGCCGCCGTACAGATCATTGAGCCAAACCATTTTCAGCCCGACAAAGATCAGAATTACCGACAGCCCGTATTTTAAAAGATAAAATTTATCAATCGCTCCGGCGAGCATAAAATACAGCGAGCGCAAGCCGAGAATCGCAAAGATATTCGATGTGAAAACAATCAGCGGTTCATTCGTTAGAGCAAAAATCGCCGGAACGGAATCAACGGCGAAAATTATATCGGTCAATTCCAAAAACAAAAGCGCGATAAAAAGCGGCGTGGCAAACCAGACATTATTCTTTTTAACAAAAAAGTTTTGTCCTTCGAGAGTGTTCGTAACGGGCATAAACCGCTTGAAAAGCCGGACCAGAAAATTCTTTTCGGGATCAATTTCCTTGTCCGGCATAAACATCATTTTAAGCCCCGTGATAATTAAAAATCCGCCGAACAGATAGATTAACCGGTGAAACTGCATCAGTGCCGAACCCATCGCAATTAAAAATCGCGCGGAAAACAAGTGCGCCGATGATGCCGAAAAATAAAACGCGGTGCTGATATTTGGTCGGTATCGCAAAATAAGCGAAAACCATGACGAAGATAAAAATATTATCAACCGAGAGCGATTTTTCGACGATATATCCGGTAAGAAATTCGAGCGAAACAGTCCAGGCTGCGAGATCGGGATTGAAATCCGGGAGACTCATCAAACGCTCGTCCTACGGAAATTTCCAGAGCGCGAACCGGTAAAGCAGAAAATTGAAAACCATCGCCAGAGAAATCCAGATAATGCTCCGGACGGTTGCTTCCTTAAATGAAACGGCGTGTGCCTTGCGGTGAAAAACGCCCAGATCGAGCGACAGCAAAATCAGCACAAATGCGGTAAATGCCAAATAAAACCACCAGTATTCGGCGAACGGAAATAAACTCATAATAGAAAAAGTTCCTTTTGTAAAAAATAATATTTCGCAAAAGGAAAAGACCCCTTGCGACCTCAAATGTTTGGGTCGCAAAAGGTCTCGATATTTTCTTCGATGCACCGAACTGTTTCCGACTAAAAACAGTTGTAATGACGATTGCATCAAATCCTTTCGGGCTATCTACTCCCTTATTAAATTGTCTGGAAAAGATTACCAAATTCGGGATTTTTTAGTACGGCTCTTGCAAAGTCAGAAAAGCGGGCGCAGAGCTGTAGCCCTTCCTGACCGGTCATTGGTTTTATCGGGTCATTTTCAACTTCAACTTGAGAAAAGAAGAAGGTTTATCAAAGAAGTTATTACAAATTTGAGGTCGGGAAGGGCTACAGCT
>JBBRVS010000229.1:0-8785 GCA_038246645.1 Pyrinomonadales bacterium | reverse complement strand
GCAAAATGTGCCGTCGCCGTTGTTCATAAACAAAAGTTTCCCTTGTTTATAACCCATACCCGATGAAATCTGGTCCATCTGCAGGTAAACGTGTCCGTTGACAACAAATAAATCAAGCCAGGTATCGTTATCGAAATCAACAAAACCCGTTCCCCAACCGACATACGGGCGCGAAGGTTGGGCGACTTTCGCCGCAAAAGACACGTCCGTAAAATCGTATTTTCCGTTGTTTCGATATAGCGTATTATATTCATCGGCAAAATTTGTCGTGTAAATCGCAAAATTTCCCGTGTGCAGATAATCGCCGACTGCTACGCCCATCGAACCCTGTTCCGAACCGTCGCCGCTAACGGCAGTTCCGGTAATCAAACCGTCTTCGGAAAATTTTCCTTTGCCTTCATTACGGTAAAAGAAATTCGGTGTCGAATCGTTGGCGATGTAAACGTCCAATTTTCCCGTGTTGCCAAAATCCGACCAAACGGGCTGCATTCCGTAGAAACCGTCCGGATCTTCCATTCCAGCCTGTTTTGTAACGTCCGTAAAAGTTCCATCACGATTATTGCGGTACAGCAGACTCTTTGACTTTTCTTTTTTTAAAGTCATCTCGACCGTCGGAGCATTTGTAAAATAAATGTCCAGCCAACCGTCGCGGTCGTAATCTATCAGCAAAACGCCGCCGCTCATTGACTCGACGATATATTTCTTTTCGGGCGCGGATGTATGTAAAAATTTAATTCCGGTTTTTTTGTAAACATCAATAAGCTGCGGAATCTCACGTTTCGAGCAAACATCGCTTTGCGCTAAAGCCGTGTGAAACGATATAACCGAGATTAAAATTAATACTGCAAATAATCTGTTAATTACCATTATATTTTGTTTTTCTTTTTATTTATTGGTTTTTGGAATTGGATTTTCTTTTCCGCCCATTGGCATCGGTATATCCATTTTTCGCTCATCACTCTTTAATTTTTGGTAGATTTTCAACTCACGTTCGGCATCTTCCTTCCGTAACATTTTTCGATACGCGATGCTGAGCTGATAATGAATATAATCCTTGTCTGCATCGGCTGAAACTGCATTTTCGAGTTTTTCAATCGCCTTTGCCGTTTCGCCTTTTTCGAGACAAATTTTGCCGAGCTGATACAGCGCGTCTGCATAATCGCTACGCAAAAAGACTGCTTCTTCTAAAATTGCAATCGCTCTGTCGGTTTCGATTTTTCGCTCGATCAGCGTCAACGCCAGATGATATTTCGAAAGCGCATCGCCCGGATTAATTTCCAGTTCGCGGCTGAATGCCATTTCAGCATCAGCGAGACGATTGAGGCGAATCAGACTTTGTCCGATAAAATAATTCGCTTTCGGCGTATCTTGAGCGAGCGAAACAACGCGCTTAAATTCCGTAACCGCGCGTTCGTAATCGCCGGCGATCATAAAACCCTGCGCGGCATAAAATAATGCTTCCGGCTGGTCTTGAGAAATTCCTGCAAGTTTTTTAAAGACGGGAACAGCTTCCTGATCTCGTTTCAATTGAACCAAAGAAATCCCGTAAAAATATGCGAGTTCGGCATTATTCGGCAAATCGGCTTCGACCAATTTGAGAATTTCGACGGATTTCGCAAAATTATTTGTGAAATAATAACTTGACCCGAGCATTTTTCTGATCAAAATATCCTGCGGATTTGCCTGTAGATGCTGCACAAGCGGATTGATCGCTTTTTCAAATTCGTTTGCGCGAAAACTGACGATGCCCAGATTACGTGCCAAATTCGGAAAATCCGGTTTCCATCGGTAAGCCGTAGAAAAATTTTCGATTGCCTCGCTCAACTGATTGTTTTGCGTCGCAATAACGCCCAGATTATTGAAGGATTGTGCTGTCACATCTACTAAAAAGGATTTTACTTTCTCTAATTGGGTAATTCTTTCGGAAGTAAGTTTTATCTCGACATTCGAATTTATAGTGTTTTTATCAACTGATTTCGGATCGCTGCTTTCAACGACCTGACCGAGAATCCGGTCAATTTCATTTCTGGAATATTCGAGCGATTCCTGCTGAAGTTGTCCGGCGATTTCCATCTCTTTTTTTCCTTCTTCTTTCCTGTCCGTTCGCAGCAAAAGCCTGCCGAGCATAAAATGTGTGCGCCGCGCCTGTGTGTTTTTTCCGCCGGTTGCTTCGAGTTCGACAGCCTGACGAAGATTTTTTTCCGCATTCGTCAAATCGTTTAATTCGATCTGCGATTGCGCTAAAAATAAATGCGCTTCGCCGCTTCGTGGATTTATATCAACAGCCTTTTGCAAAAACGTAACAGCTAAGCAGGTGAGCAAAAGTAATCCGGTTTATTAATTTTAATAATTCAGGCGATTAACCAGTGTAATTTCAGGTACTTAAAAAAGATTTTCACTTTTGCCTTTTGCCTTTTTACTTTTGCCTTACTGCTTATTTGATGGTCGTTCTCCGACGAAGCGACAACACCCGAGAAAAACAATGAATAAAAATCGTTTGGATTTATTTTGAGTTCCTGGTCAAAAGCCGCTCCGGCTTCCCCTAAACGTTCGCTTCCGCCATTTTGCAGAAGCAGATAGCCGAGATAAAAGTTTACTTTATTTTTTTTCGGTTCAATGGCTAATGCTTTTTTTAATTCCAGTTCGGCATCCGCCGGATAATTTGCGCTTTCGTATAATTTAGCAAATAAAATATGTAGATCGGCATTCGGTTTTCCTGCCGAAACTGCCATTTGATCAAAATGCGCTCTTGCCTGTTCGGGCTTTTTCAATTTCAGATAAGTCAAACCGAGTGCGCGAGCTATCTCGAAATCGGGAGCCTCGGATAATACCAATTCGAGTGCTGGAAGTGCTTTTTCATAATCCTCGCGGGTATAATAAATATTGCCGAGAATATAATGCGCCCCAATGTGTTTCGGATTAACTGAAACCGCCGATTGAATCGTTTAAACCAAAGTCAGCCCTTGATCTAGAAAAAGTATAAGCAACTTGCAACTGTGATTTTGTTGAAAATCTTGTTCTGAATAAGACCTGCAGTGAATCGTAAACACCTCGCCCATTTCGTTCAAACTGATAAATAGAACCGTAATTACTATACGGGCGCAAAGTATTTACCGCATTTGCATTTGCGGCAAATGCTGATGTTAATCGATTTGATTCAAGAACTTGGTTGACATCGTTATGCGTCAGTTGCCTGTATGAACGATTGCCCACGTAGCCGACTTCTACGACCGTATCTTTCCATAACTGGCGACCTACAGAAAAGTTAAACTGTAGTGAATACGGAGTTTCTGCTTCCGGGTTTAAACCGAATCGCGGCGAACCGTTCGATGCCGCAGTTAAACCTGCAAATGCCGAACCATTTAACAATCTTTCACCGGCAATCGTTATTGCAAATGGCGCGTTCTGGGTTAATGATGAAAAATAGGGACTGGTTCTTTCTCATAAGTAAAACTGTCCAAAACCGGCTCTAATAGCGGTTTTGCCATCGGAGAAAACATCCCACGCAATACCTAACCGCGGAGCAATATTTTTATAACTGTTTTCCCGTAACGAACGATTTGAAAATTCAACCGGCGTACTGGCACCGTTAATTCCCGCACAAGGATTCGTTCCTTTCGGAACTACCAAGCCGTTACACGGATCAGTTGCGGGTCTCGTCGGATCATACGCAGACGGCAGAAATCCGCTGATTCGATCTCGCGCGTCAGTCGGCTCAAACAATAATGAATATCTAGCCCCCGATTCCAGAGTCAGATTTGGTCTGACTTTCCATGTATCACCAAAATAGAATTCGAGATTTTTATACCTGTTTTGACCGACCGCCATCGTATTGGTTTCATCAAAACCGAAAACGTATTATCGGTCAAGAGGTCTTGGAGCATTCCGTTACCCCAATTTCCCGAGTGATTTCCGCCACCCGCGCCGCAACACGAAGCCGGTCCGAAAAAATGGATCGATTCGTTGTTTGGACCGGAATCCTCATCTTTAGCGGCACTATCAAACAAAAATCCCATTTTGAAGGTGTGATTTCCCGCTACTTTTGAAAAATCGTCCCTAATGGAATAAATATCAAGTGAATTTTTAAATGGCGTTTGTGTCCACAAGTCAGAGCCGGAACTGGAATTAAATGGAGCAATACCACCCCAGAAAACCGGATGCGGGCGATCCAATCCATTGACCTTCGCACTTTCTCCAAAGCCGGGACCATTATAAGCAGGAATTGCCGTATTAATTTGACGGTTAATATCACCTCCGGAACCCGGACTTACATTGATTCGGTTGGCAGAATACGAAAATTGAACTTCATTGACAGCAGTTGTCCCAAGCTGTGTAGTTAATTTAAAAGCTGCTTGTTGAGACGGCTGTTCCCAGTTGCTTTCTACGGTCGGGAAAGCATCATCACCCCATAAGTTGCCTGTCAAAATCGGAAAGGCATTTGACCAATCATCTTTGGTATAACGACCGAAGATCCTGTTTTTGCTATTCAAATGAGCATCAATTCGTAAATTTTCTTCCCGAAAATTGATCGGTGAATTTGCTGACTGCGCCCAATTTGTACAAGTAGTAGGATTGGCTATGTTCGGCAAAGGAAATAACTGAACCAATGTTAATCCTGCCTGACTTAAATTTGCCTGCGGAATTATTTGATTAGCAAATCCGGGATGATTCGCGTTTTGAATCGGATCAGGAGAACAACGTTGTCCGTTCGGAGCAAATCGCGGCTGACTGAAGTTGCCTTGACGTTCGAGTAAAGTCGGAACGCTTCCAAAACGCGATTGCCCGCGAATTTCTTTATTCCATTCCTGAGAATAAAAGAAAAATAAACGATCTTTACCATTATTAAATACCGGTTTTCCCTCTCCGAAATTAAGAAAAGGAAGCGGTCCGCCCGAAGAAAAGCCATAATCGTTTCGACGCAGACTGTTCTTACCTGTGCCGTTTTTATTAGCGAAAAAATCTGCTGAATTTAACACATCATTTCTACCGAAATAAAAGAGACTGCCATGATAATCATTGGTACCGCCACGGGTTACAATGGTAATTACGGCTCCGGCTGCCTGTCCGTATTCGGGACCATAGCTGTTTCGAAGCGACTTGAATTCAGCTATCGCTTCAATGGAAGGAAACAACAAAATTGTACGGTTTGAACCCGTATCATTATTATTAGCACCATCAGTTAAAAACAAGTTGCTTTGTGCCGAATTTCCATTTACGGAAAAATCAACTCCGCCAAACAAACCTTTGCTTTTACTGTCAAAATTATTTGCCGCCGAAACTCCGGGTTGCAGTTGCGTAAGTTGAACAAAACTTCTACCGTTAAGCGGAAGTTCACGAACTTGTTCGCCGGTTACAACCTCGCCGACCGCACCGGTTTGTGTTTCAACCTGGATTGCGTCCGCCGTAACTTCAACAACTTCTGAAAGATCACCGACTTCCAAAGAAATATTTTGTCTGGTTACATTAGCAACACTAACCACCACATTGGCAACCGCCGTTTCCTTGAAACCGCTTTTCGATGCTACTACTCGATACGTTCCGATTTCCAGATTCGCCACCGTATAATTACCGTCTGTACTCGTCATCGCAGTTCGTTGCGAGACGGTGCCGACTTGTGTGACAGTGACGGTTGCATCCGGCACCGCAGCACCGCTCTGATCAACTACGTTACCTGTTATTTGTCCTGAAGTTACGGTCTGCGCCGAAACGCCGGCAGTCTGTAAAAACAACAAAGACATTACAAAAAATAAGACTGTTCCTGTTTTCAAAATAAAACTTTTCCGCAGAACTGCTTCACGAAGAGCTACATTTTGCAAAGGATGTATTTTACTCCTAGAAATTCCTCCGAACTAAAGTCACTTTAGGTTTTTGAATTGTTAATTACTTAATTTATCTTTAGCGTTATAAATCCTTTTCTTTAAAACATCTAAGAAAATCCTATAATTACAGGTAATTCGACTTATTTATGCTACTTTGTTACTTAAAGTTAGATAAATAAAAAGTTAAATTGTTAGATAGTAAATAATGACTAATTGTTAATACTTTGTTGTATGACCTAACAAAAGGTATTACAATTAAATAAGTTGTCAAGATTTTTTTACGGTTTTGTGATTTAAAAATGGAGAATTTTTAATCTATTTTGCTCTTTCAGGCAGTCAAGGCAGCAAACTTGAATTATTGCCGGAAAACTCGATTCGATTAACAAAGAATTTTTTTTGTTAATTCATAGTCTTGACAAAGCAAGCAAAGGTAAATGATTAGATAAATTTCGCCAATTTTAATTCCGCGTTAATTTCGTGATAAATTCAAATTTTCAATTGTTCAAAATCGGAATATCACTTAAACGGTGCGAAAAATTCAATAAATTTAATGGAAACAGAACATTTTTTTACCTGTCCGCATTGCTGGCAAACGATTTCGATGATTTTGGATCTGTCGGTCGAGGAACAGGATTATATTGAAGACTGCGAAGTTTGCTGTAATCCGGTGAAGATTTATTACACGGCGGAAAACTTCGAGCTGAAAACATTTGCCGTCGAAAGCCTCGAGCAATGAAAAAGGAACGCATTGATAAAATCCTGGTCGAAAAAGGTCTTGCCGAATCGCCTGCCAAAGCGCAGGCACTGGTGATGGCGGGCGTTGTTTTGGTTAATGAACAGCGCGTCGAAAAATCTTCGGAAAGTTTTTTGCCGACGGAAAGTTTCAGAATCAAAGGCGCGTCGCCGGAATCAAAATACGTCGGGCGCGGCGGTTTGAAGCTCGAACAAGCTCTGACGGAATTTCGGATTTCGCCCGAACATTTCGTCTGCCTCGATGTCGGCGCGTCAACCGGCGGTTTTACGGATTGTCTTCTTCAAGCGGGCGCGAAAAAAGTTTTTGCCGTTGATGCCGGAACAAATCAGCTGGTCTGGCAGCTTCGACGCGATGAGCGCGTCGAAGCACGTGAAAATGTGAATGCCAGATATTTAAAACCCGAAGATTTCGATGAAAAATTCGATCTGATCGTGATGGATGTTTCGTTTATTTCCGCGACGAAAATTCTGCCCGCGCTGGTTTCGCTTTTAAAGGAAAATGGTAAAATTATCGTTTTGATCAAGCCGCAGTTTGAAGTTAAAAAAGGCGAGGTCGAAAAAGGCGGCGTTGTGCGCGATGCGGGAAAACACGAAAAGGTGATTTTACGGATTAATGAATTTGCCGAAAAGATCGGTTTAAAAGTTTTGGGCGTGATTGATTCGCCGATTTTGGGCGCGGAAGGAAATAAAGAATTTTTGGGTTTATATGAAAGCGGAAATTAAAGAATCTAAAAAAACTCAAAAATTTGTCGAAGGCGTTGATTATTATTTTGAAAACGGCTTGATGGTTTTGACCGCGCATTTTTTGAAAAAACGCGGTTATTGCTGCAATAACGATTGCCGTCATTGCCCGTATCCGAAAGAAGATAAATAATTTTACATTTTCTTTTTGAGCGATGAAATCTGTTGCTCAAATCTGCGCTCTTAAGTTATAAACAATATACGCAATTTTTTCTGATCGTAAATTATTCAAAAAATGCAGGACGTAACGCAATTACTGGTCAAATGAAGCGAGGGAAACGAAGATGCTTTAGAGCAATTGATGCCGCTTGTTTATCGAGAACTGCATCTGATCGCCAGCCGCTATTTGCGCCGCGAACGCGAAGGGCAAACATTGCAGACGACCGCGCTGGTTCACGAAGCGTATTTGAAAATGATTGACCAAACGCGCGTCAAATGGCAGAATCGCGCTCATTTTTTCGGCGTGGCGGCGCAGGCAATGCGGCGAATTCTGGTTGATAACGCCCGCAAGCGTTTTGCCGACAAACGCGGAAGCGGCGGAGCGAAAATCTCACTCGACGACAAGGAAATTGACGTGTCCGCCGAACGCGCCGCCGAACTCATATTGCTTGACGAAGCCCTGAAAAAATTGGAAGACCTCGATCCGCAGCGAAGCCGTCTCGTTGAACTTCGTTATTTCGGCGGATTGTCCATCGAAGAAACGGCGGAAGTTTTAGGTGTCGGAAAAGCGACCGTCAACCGCAGCTGGCGCGTCGCTGAAGCGTGGCTTTACAAGGAATTGTCCGCTCGGAATTAAATCTTTTTTTCGCAAACAACTTTTTCAACGATTTTTCATCGAAATAAATTTTCAAATATGCCCAATGAACGCTGGCAAAAAGTAGTAGAAATTTTCGAACGGGCTTGGGATTTGCCTGCCGATGAACGTTCACAATATCTCGCTGATTCCTGCCAAAATGATCAGGAATTGCGCGATGAAGTCGAAGCGATGCTGCTCGCCGATGAAGAAGCCGAAGATTTTATCGAATCGCCGATCTTAGCCGGTTCTTCATTTTCAATTCTCAGCGAATTTAAAAATGACACGAATTTTGAAGACGCGCCGAAAACGGAAAATCTGCTCGGCAGACGGATCGGCGCATTCCGGCTTTCGCGTGAATTGGGGCGCGGCGGAATGGGCGCGGTTTATCTGGCGGAACGCGCCGACGGCGAATTCTCGCAACACGTTGCCATCAAACTGATCAAATGCGGGATGGATTCGGATTTTATCATCAAGCGTTTCCGCCACGAACGGCAAATTCTGGCAAGTCTCGAACATCCGAATATTGCGCGGCTGTTCGACGGCGGAACGACCGACGAGGGTTTGCCCTACTTAGTGATGGAATTTATCGAGGGCGAAACGCTCTATCGCTACTGCGATTCGCAAAAGATGAATTTATCGGAGCGTCTGCGGATTTTCCGGCAGATTTGTTCGGCGG
>JBBRVS010000228.1:0-8822 GCA_038246645.1 Pyrinomonadales bacterium | reverse complement strand
GCAGGAGTTAGAACATTGGCGCTAGCACTTTTGAGAAAAACAGGCTGTGTCAACAAAAAGGCACAATTAGATGATTTTGCCGACAATTTCGGCACTCTCATAAACTGGCTAAAGTCAATTAATTTTTTATAAGAAAATCCTTTAGGTTGATAATGATTGACGCTTTGGATAATTTTATCAAAGTCGAGTTGAAGTCAGAAAGCTAAAAGGCAGATGCTTGAAACTTTAATAAGTGCCGATTGCTGCGTTTTTTTGCCAACTGCATCGTCTCCGCTTGCCAAAATTTTCCTAAAAAAGCAAACTTTTGTTGTGAAAAATAGTTTTGAAAAGGTTGTCGAATTATTAAAACTCGAAGCAAGCGCAATCGAACACGCGGCGAAAAACCTCGATCAGGGAAGAGTCGAGCGGGCGTTTGAACTTATTTCGTGCTGCGAGAGCAAAATTATCGTGATGGGCGTCGGGAAATCCGGCGTGATCGCGCAGAAGATCGCGCAGACGATGACTTCGACCGGAACGGTGGCGGTTTTTCTGCACCCGTCGGACGCTCTGCACGGCAGTCTCGGCGTGATTACAAAGGGCGATGTCGTTATTGCTCTTTCAAATTCGGGCGAAACGGACGAGATTCTGCTGCTCCTTCCTGCTTTGAAATCGCGCGGAACTTCAATTATTTCGATTGTCGGGAACACGGATTCGACGCTTGCCAGGCAATCGGATGTCGTTCTGGAAGCGTCGGTTGACAAGGAAGCGTGTCCGCTGAATCTCGCGCCGACGACTTCGACGACCGTCGCGCTGTCCATCGGCGATGCGCTGGCGATGACCTTGATGGAATCGAAAAACCTGACGGCGGCGGATTTTGCCGCCAATCATCCGGCGGGGCGTTTGGGTAAACGTCTAACGCTCAAGGTTGCCGATCTTATGCACGAAAGCCCGAATATCGCGCCCGAAGCCGGTTGGCTCGAAGTCGTTAAAGCCATTTCGAAATACACGCTCGGCGCGGTCAATGTGGTTGATGCGGAAGAAAGACTGATCGGCATCGTCACCGACGGCGATCTGCGCCGGACAATCGAAAAAACCGCGCCGGAAAATCTTTCATCTCTCAAAGCCGAACAAATGATGACCAAAAAACCGACCGTCGCCACATCTGAAATGCTCGCCTTCGATGCGCTGAAATTAATGGAAAACCGCCCGCGCCAGATTTCCGTTCTGCCTGTGGTTGATAAACAGGGAATTTGCGCCGGTTTGCTCAGGCTTCACGATATTGTCCGAAGCGGGTTGTAAATTCAAACAATAAACCGGGACTTTTTTTCCTTCACGAACGTTCGTTCAGTAACCTCATAGACAGATGCTTTGCAATTCGGCAAAATCTGTTTTAACCTATATAACAATGTGTAATTGATTTTACTCAAGAGCCGAACTGAAAATTCGGTTATGAAAACATTTATTCATCTCCTCGCTTTCTCCTACTAATATGAAAAAAGAACTACGATCCGCATTACTGCGATATGGTCTGGCGTTGGGTTTATATGTTGTAACTATTAGTATTTCGTTATTCCTGCTGTATATTTCCTTCCAAATCAAAATGATAATTTTGGTTGTTGTAGCGTTGGTTGCGGCGGCTTGGTACGGCGGCAGAGGTCCGGGCATATTTCTGGCGGTTCTGATTCAGGGAACAACTGTTTTGACTCAAGAAATTTCGCCGGACGCTTCAATTGCTAAAATCGCTTTCGGATATTTCAGCGATTTTGCCCTTTCGGTGTTTATCATTTGGCTGATTAGCGGACGCAAACAAGTCGAAAAAAGTTTGCGCGGATCGGTTAAAGAATTAGCCGATATAAAATTTGCGCTGGACGAATCGGCAATCGTGGCAATCACCGATCAAAACGGGCGAATTAATTATGTCAACGATAAATTTTGCGAAATTTCCGGTTACAAACGAGAAGAATTGATCGGGCAGGATCACGGCATAATCAACTCGGAATTCCATTCGAAAGAATTTATCCGTGATCTTTGGGCAACGATTGCGAGCGGCAAGGTTTGGAAAGGCGAAATTAAGAACTTAGCGAAAAACGGTTCACATTATTGGGTTGATACGACAATCATTCCATTTTCGAACGAAGAAGGTAAACCTTATCAATATATTGCCATCCGCAACGATATTACCGAACGCAAATTGGCGGAAGACAAGATATTAAAGGAAAAAACCTTTACCGATATGCTGATTAATTCGTTGCCGGGCATTTTTTACCTGTTTGACGAAAGCGGCAAGTTTCTGCGTTGGAATGATAATTTTGAAAAAGTAACGGGTTATACCGCCGAGGAAATCGCGCATCTTCATCCTTTGGATTTATTTCTCGGCGAAGGTAAAGAACATATCGAAGAGCGAATCGGGGAAGTTTTTATCACAGGTGAATCCACCGCCGAAGCGGATTTGGTTTCAAAAACCGATGAAAAAACACCTTTTTATTTTACGGGGAAAAGAGTTCAGCCCGAAGCGGATAATTGTGTCATCGGAATGGGCATTGAAATGACCGAGGTTAAAAAAGCCGAAGAAGCCCTGCGCGATTCCGAAGAAAGATACCGCGATCTTTTTGAAAACAATCCGTTTCCGATGATGGTTTATGATTTTAAAACTTTGGATATTTTGGCGGTAAATGATGCAACGATTTTAACTTACGGATATTCGCGGGAAGAATTTGCTGAAATGACGATGCTCGATATTCGTCCGCCCGAAGATGTTCCGCGTTTTCTCGAAAATTTAAAGCTGCCGCACGGAACGATCAACAATTTCGGTATCTGGCATCACCGGCGAAAAAACGGCTCGGTAATTAAAGTGGATATCACATCGCACGCCTTGATTTTCGACGGAAAAGACGCGCGGCTCGTTTTAGCCAATGATGTAACGGAAAAGAAACGTGCCGAAGATGCCTTGCGCGAATCGGAAGCAAGATACCGCGATCTGTTCGAGAATAATCCGTTTCCGATGTGGGTATATGATTTGGAAACAATGAAGTTTATCGCCGTTAATGATGCGGCGGTGTATAGTTACGGCTATGCGGAAGCGGAATTTCTTTCAATGACGATCAAAGAAATTCGCCCCGCCGAAGAACTTCCGGCGTTGCTTGAAAATCTTACGCAAATTCCGAAAAAGATCGAAAGATCAGGAACCTGGAAGCATCTGAAAAAGGACGGCTCGCTGATAGATGTAGAAATAAATTCGCACGAATTGATGTTTAACGGAAGGAATTCGCGCCTCGTTCTGGCAAATGATGTCACGATGCGCAAACGCGCCGAACAGGAAATCCTGCTCTTAAATGAAAATCTCGAACATCGCGTTAGTGAACGAACCGCTGAACTCGAAGCGGTCAATCAAGAATTGGAATCCTTTGCTTATTCGGTGTCTCACGATCTGCGTGCGCCTCTGCGGGCGATTGACGGATTCAGTCTGGCACTTCTGGAAGATTGCGCCGCCGAATTAAATGATGAAGGCAAACATTATCTGGGACGCGTTCGCGCGGCAAGCCAACAGATGGCGAATCTGATCGAGGATTTATTAAAACTTTCAAGGGTTACGCGCCGCGAAATAATTCGCACCGAAGTTAATTTGAGCGATCTGACCAAAGAAATTGCCGACAATTTGAAGGAAAGATATCCGCACCGATTGGTCGAATTCAGGATTGAAGATGGAATTACGACATCTGGCGATGAAGGACTTCTGGGAATTGTTTTAGAAAATCTTCTTGGAAATGCCTGGAAATTTTCGTCAAAAGTCGAAAAATCTGAAATTGCCTTCGGACAAAAAATGATCGAAGGCAAAAATATGTTTTTCATCAGCGATAACGGCGCAGGTTTTGATATGAACTACGCCGACAAATTATTCGGCGCATTTCAGCGGCTTCACAGTGTCAAGGAATTTGACGGAACCGGAATCGGTTTAGCAACCGTTCAGAGAATTTTGCTGCGCCACGGCGGAACGATTCGCGCCGAAGGCAAAGTCGGCGAAGGGGCAACTTTTTATTTTACGATTTAAGTTATTTTTAAGGAGTTTATAATGAATAATAAAACGATTTTACTGGTTGAAGACAATCCCGACGACGAATTATTGACGATTCGTGCGCTTAAACAAAACAGTATCGGCAACGAAATTGTTGTTGCCCGCGACGGGGTTGAAGCGCTCGATTATTTAATGGGAACGGGAGAATTTGAAGAAAGAAATATAAATGATGTCCCCGAGCTTATTTTACTCGACTTAAAACTCCCGAAGATCAACGGGTTGGAAGTTCTAAAGCGGTTGCGTTCGGAACCGCACTCGAAATATATTCCCGTCGTCGTGCTGACTTCATCATCCGAAGAACAGGACATCATCAGCAGTTACGATCTAGGTGCCAACAGTTTTGTTCAAAAACCCGTCAATTTCGACGAATTTATCCAGGCGACAAAACAGTTAGGTCTTTACTGGCTGATTATCAACCGAACCGTTTCAAAAAGATAAAAAACATCTCGAAGCATAAATTCGACATCAGAAACCGTGTTTTCCGATTTTCTAAAAAAATATTTTCCAAACTATTTGAGGAGAGATAATGAAGAGATTTTGGAGTTTGATTTTTTCGCTTTTATTGTGCGTTTCTTTTGTTAAAGCCCAGCAAACCGCCGATGTGACGATTACGCTGAACGAAAATTTTTTTGATGTTTTGCTCGACGCGGTTTTTACGAATTTGCAAAACCCTTCGTTTCCCCTTGCCGAAAATATCCAGGAAGATGAGAAAGGAAGAAGCGGAGAAAGGGATCTTGATTCTGCTGTCCGTGCGGGAAATTACGGGTTTTCAGGTAAGATTCCCGGGAGAAAGAAATTTTCGGATTCGGGTTTTCTCAAAACGAATTTTATAAATGAAAATCAAACGTCGCCAAATGTATTTTGCGATGAATCAATTCGTTTGATGCGTGAAATTGACAGCGTTCGCACCGCGGTTCGGTTCGGAAACGGAACAATCAACGCGCCGATTGCTTTTACGGGTTCGTATAATCCGCCGCTGATCGGCTGTATCAATTTTCAAGGCTGGGCGGATTCGACAATCGAACTCGAATTCGACCAGAGAACGCAAACTCTGATCGGTCGCGCCAGGGTTTCGGATGTCAGATTAAGCGGCACGGGCGGTGTCGGCAGCAGTTTGATTGCCCGGCTCGTGCAGAGTTCGATGGATAAAAAGATCAATCCGATTCAGATTCTGCAAATGGATAAAGTTTCGTTTGTCGTTCCGGTGCAAAATGCCGGTTCGCTCAAAATGAAAGCCGTCGGTATGCGCCACGAAATCGTCAACGGCGCGATGAATGTTCATATAACTTACCAGTTTTCAAAGGGTTAAAGCCTAAAAGGTGTAAAAGTGAAAAAGGTGAAAAAGGTGTAAAAGTGAAAAAGCTGAAAAAGTTTTTTTCAGCTTTATAATCTTTTTCACTTTTTTCGCAAATCTTTTTTCTGACATTATCCATTATCCGTTATCCGTTATCCGTTATCCGTTATCCATTGGTGCCAACCTATTCCGTTTATGGAAATACCAAATCGTGTGCGTTTTTAATACTGTTTAGCTGGTAATCTATGTAATTACTGGGTTTTGGCGACTCGGAACGATATTTGCAAGTATTTACCGATTGGAACTATACCAATTTTTGGTTAGGCATTTTAAGCTAACGAGAGGAGAAAAAATGAAGTTAAATTTCAGCAAAACTTTGCTATTCTCGTTGTTGATCGGTGCAATTATTTTATTAGGTGCAAATCTTTTAACTAATGCCCAGCAGCGAAAACGCGGAGAAGCCCGCGAAGATAAATCGGAACAGGATCAAAAGCAGCCACCGCCGCAAAATAAAAGAACTGAAAATCGGCGCTCTCAACCGAGAGGTGATAATTCTCAAGTTCAAACCCAAAACCGTCGCAACGAACAGGAACAAGCACGCCAGCGCGGCGAGCAACAACGCAATCAGCAGCAATCGCAACAACGTGCCGAGCAACAACGCAGTCAGCAGCGGCAAGATCAAGAACGCCGTGCGCGGGAATCTCGTGAAAATCAATCCCGGCAAAATCGTCCGGTTCAGGATAATCAAAGACAGCGAGAACAAGGCGAGCAAAGACGGCAGCAGGAAGTCCGCAATCAACAAAACCGGACAAATACGGAACGCCAGCGGCAGGAACGGATCAACCGTCAAAAAGTTGAAGAAAGCCGCCGTCAGCAGCAAAATAATCAACGCTCGGTCCAAGACCGTCAAAGTGACCGGCAACGTCAGGAAACCCTTAGAAATAGTCAGCGAACCGACAAAACCGGACGTGATAATCGCGGTGATAATCGGGATAATCGAGGCGATAATCGAGGCGACAGAGATGATCGTGATGACCGCGATAATCGCGATAACCGCAATAACCGAAATCGCCAACGATACGACCGCGATCAGCAGAGACGGCTTCAGCAGGAGCGTCTGACGCAATACAGTCAGCGAGATCAATGGCGACAAAATCGTTATGCCGAACGCCAGAGACAGCTTCAGAGAGAACGACGAAATGCACATTATCGCTGGCAGCAGAGATATTACGAGCGTCTGAGGCAGGATCGCCTGCGGCTGCAAAGAGCGCGGTATTACGATAATTTAGTTTATGATTACCGCTATTCACGCGGTGGCAGATATTACGAAACGAGCCGCTACGGTGCGGATATGCTTCGCAATGCCGTCAATTACGGTTATGAAGAAGGATATTACGCCGGACAATCCGACCGCGAAGACGGTTGGAGATCGGGTTATCAGGATACTTATGCCTATCAGGACGCCAGTTACGGATACGACGGATATTACGTTTCGATGAACGAATATCAGTATTATTTCCGCGAAGGTTTCCGGCGCGGTTATGAAGACGGCTATTACAGCCGTTCCGAATACGGAGATTATGATAACGGCAGACCGAGCCTGATCGGCACGATTTTGTCGGGAATTCTGAATATTCTTTCATTTTAGAATTGATTTGGAATTCTTCAATTAAATAATAGACATTATAAGAAATAAACCACGAAAAGGACACGAAGATTTCACGAAGTTAAGTAAAAAAGTTTGTCAACCGATAAAAATTTTCGCATCCTTTAGTAAATCGTGAATTTGACGAACAAAATTCTTCGCGAAATCTTCGCGAAATCTTCGTGGTTTATTATTTCCAATAATGTCTAATTTAACTTTGCGGGTATTGAAATTTTCAATACCCGCTTTTTTTGCGTTTAAAATCCTCACCTCAAAATCTTGCAGGAAATACACTAAATTGTAGCTCTAACTCTCTGCAAATAAATAGCTTAAATAAAATTATTTTTTCTGTCACAAAACAAAATTTCGCGGTGTTTCACGCATTAGAAGGCAACATTATAAAAAACATTACCGGATATTTATTCTAAGCCGGTTTCGGTTGGGAACATTTGCCTTCGGTTTTTCGGCTGAAACTGTTCTTTGAAATCACAAAGCAAATGAAAAATTCATTTGCTTGAGGAAGAATAATTATGAAAAAAACGATCATATTTTTGGCAATAATATTTTTGTCATCCGCCGCAAATGCCCAATTAAAAAGCCGCGATTTTCAATTGGAAAACGAAGACCCGGCAACTTTTAAAAAATCTTCGGTGACCGATGCAAAAGGTGATGAATCAAGTTCAGCTAATTTTATTGAATTGAATAAATCAGGCATCAAAAAAGCCCTCGAAGATAAAGACTATCAACAGGCAATCGGGCTTTTTCAAAAAGCATTTGAACTCGAACCCCAATGCTATATGTGTCTTTACAATGTCGGAAGATCATTTATCAAGCTCGGAAAATTTGATGATGCGATTGAGGTTTTTAAGAAAGTGGTTGAAAATCAGCCTGATCTGGCAAACGCTCAGGCAAGTTTGGGTGAAGCCTTGAGCGAAAAGAGGAAATTTTCGGAAAGTTTAATTTCGTATCAAAACGCCCTAAAAATAAATTCGAAAGATCCGATTACTTTGACAAATTATTCGATTTCATTAAGCCGATTGGGAAATTTCAAAGACGCAATGGACGCTATTGGATCAAGCTATAAAATTAAAACCCGATTTAGCAGAAGCGTATAGTAATCGCGGATTTACGCTCTTTTCAATGGGGCGCGAAAAAGAAGCCTTGAAAAGTTTGCGAAAAGCCTACGAATTGAATCCGAAAATTGCGGAAATCAATAATAATCTGGGAGTTGCGCTCGATCATTTCGGCAAACAGAAGGAAGCGATCAAGTATTTTCAAAATGCCGTGAAAATGAAATCGGATTATGCCGAGGCGCAGTATAATCTGGCTTGCAGTTTGATGGAAATCGGAGAGCGCGATCAAGCCTACGCACAACTTAAATTGCTCGAAATAAACGATTTTGAAATAGCTGAGCGGTTGCGAAATGTCATCCGGGGAAAATATGTGATTGATGCTTCAAAACAGTAAATTTGATGAATATGTGTCAGGCAAAATTTTAATAAAGTTTTGCCTGACACATATTTTGTAATCATAATAATTTTGACTGTCGTTTAAGGTAAAAATTCAGTTAAACTAAGCAAATTAAACTATGCTGTCTTGCTAATTTTCATACTAAAAAGTTTAATTAGAACAGTTGAAAAATTATTATGAATAAACCTCTGGTAGCAATAATCGGTTGTCCGAATGTCGGAAAATCAACGCTTTTTAATCGTTTGACAGGAAGCCGTAAGTCTATCGTCGGCGATGAACCGGGAATTACGCGCGACCGCATTTACGGCGAAGTCGAATGGAAGGCGACGAGTTTTGAACTGATTGACACGGGCGGAATCGTG
>JBBRVS010000227.1:0-8908 GCA_038246645.1 Pyrinomonadales bacterium | reverse complement strand
CTAAAAACCTGATGCGGATAATACCGACGAAGGGAGAAAAACAATGAGTGAAAAAAATATACAAGAATTAACCAGCGACGAAATTAAGTTTCCGAATTCAACTAAAATTTATGTGACGACCAACGGCGATACTCGCAATTCGCAAGGGCAGGAATTGAATGTGCCGTTTCGGGAGATTGCTTTGAGTCCGACTCGCAATATGGAGGACGAACTCGAAGAGAATTCGCCTGTTCGCGTCTATGATACGAGCGGCGTTTATACGGATGAGCGTGTGAAATGCGATGTCCGCGAAGGTTTGCCGACTTTGCGGCGTGAGTGGATTATCGGGCGTGGCGATGTCGAAGAATACGTCGGACGCAGTGTTTTACCGCAGGATAACGGCTATTTGACCAAAGGTGCGGAAGACGTGGCGAAGCTCAAGGAACACACCAAACTCGAAGAATTTCCCGCGTTAAAACGTCCGCCGCTTCGTGCGAAATCGGGCAAAAATGTTTCGCAAATGTATTACGCCCGGCAGGGAATTATCACGCCGGAGATGGAATATGTGGCGATTCGGGAAAATTTGGGGCGAAAAATCGCGTTTGAAACGATGGCGAATGAGCAGGTGAATGATCGTTCGTCGCTTTATCATCAGCACAAAGGCGAATCGTTTGGAGCGTCAATTCCGAAGTTTGTTACGCCTGAATTTGTCCGTGACGAGGTTGCACGCGGTCGGGCGATTATTCCCGCCAACATCAATCATCCCGAAAGCGAACCGATGATTATCGGGCGAAATTTCCTTGTCAAAATCAACGCAAACATTGGAAACAGTGCGATTACGAGTTCGATTGAAGAAGAAGTCGAAAAGATGCGTTGGTCAACTTTGTGGGGTGCGGATACGGTGATGGATCTGTCCACGGGCAAAAATATCCACGCGACGCGGGAATGGATTTTGCGGAATTCGCCCGTGCCGATCGGGACTGTGCCGATCTATCAGGCACTCGAAAAAGTCAACGGAAAAGCCGAAGATTTGACGTGGGAAATCTACCGCGACACCCTTCTGGAGCAAGCCGAACAAGGCGTTGATTATTTCACGATTCACGCGGGAGTTCGACTGCCGTATATTCCAATGACGGCGAAACGGACGACGGGAATCGTTTCGCGCGGCGGTTCGATCATGGCGAAATGGTGTCTCGCGCATCACGAAGAGAGTTTTCTCTACACGCGGTTTCGCGAGATTTGCGAGATCATGCAAACATATGACGTTTCATTCAGTTTGGGCGACGGTTTGCGTCCCGGTTCGATTGCCGACGCGAATGACGAAGCCCAATTTGCCGAACTCGACACGCTTGGTGAATTGACCAAAATCGCTTGGGAAATGGACGTGCAAACGATGATCGAAGGTCCCGGACACGTCCCGATGCACCTAATACGCGAGAATATGGACAAGCAGTTAGAGGTTTGCGGCGAAGCTCCTTTTTACACGCTCGGACCTTTGACGACCGACATCGCTCCCGGTTTTGACCACATCACATCGGCAATCGGTGCGGCAATGATCGGCTGGTTCGGCTGTGCGATGCTGTGCTATGTTACGCCGAAAGAACACTTGGGTTTGCCGAATAAAAAAGACGTCAAAGACGGCGTAATCACCTACAAACTCGCGGCACACGCGGCGGATTTGGCAAAAGGTCATCCCGCCGTCCAGATTCGGGATAACGCCGTTTCCAAAGCCCGTTTTGAATTCCGTTGGGAAGACCAATTCAATCTCGCCCTCGACCCGATCATCGCCAAAGAATTTCACGACGAAACGCTCCCCGCCGAAGGTGCCAAACTCGCCCATTTCTGCTCGATGTGCGGTCCGCATTTCTGCTCGATGAAAATCACGCAAGACGTTCGGGAATACGCCAAAGCACAAAACGTCGCGGAAGAAAAAGCACTGGCGGTCGGAATGGCGGAAAAGGCGAAGGAATTTGTCGAAAAAGGAAGTGAGATTTATCAAGGGAATTTGCCTGGAAGTGGACGCGAGCATCATTAGACATTGCTATTTTCCCAAAACGATAATGACAGAATCTTTTTGGATGATTTAAAGACTCAAGCCGGAAAGTATTTTTCCATAAAGGCAAAAACTTTATCAAAATGTTTTAGCGGCTCGGCGTGACTTCCTTCGATTGAAAGATGTTCAAAATGATGCTTGAATTTTTTCTTTTTTAACCTGCTGACAATCTTATCCGACATTTCAGTTGTTGGAGCTATTTCGTCTTTTGTGGCAGAGATTAAAAATATAGGTCCGTTTATTTTTTCAACTTTAATGAGTGCTTTCTTTTCAGCTTTTTCATTCTTCAACATAATTTCAAAAGTTGAACGCAAATCTCCTTTTATAATTGACGGAACAGCTTCTTCCGACACCGGCACAAAAGAGAGTTGTTTTCCTTTGAATGTCCAAGCTGAAGTTGAAAAGTCATTAGCGTTCGCCGGAAATGCAACATGACTGGGCAACAATCCGACAACACATTTTATATCTTTGTAATAACTTGCCAGCAAAAGTGCCAAATCCGCTCCGCGTGAACCGCCGAGAATAGCAATTTTTTGTTTATTGATTTTTGGGTTTTTAGCAGCTTCGAGAATTGCATTATGAATTTGGTCAATTGAAATCCGATCAAGTTTTTCAGGCGTTCCTTTTATTCCAAAATAACCGATAGCCAAAAAAGCATAGCCCTTGCCGATAAATTTATCCCTCGTTGGCTTCCACTGATTGCTCGCCCAAGCATTGCCACCTTCCGAACCGCCCAGACCTACGATCAACGGTTGATTATTTGACTCACCCAAATACAAACGGCTATCTACATTTGGCGTGTTAAGGGTTTGGGAAAATACACTATTTGAAATGATTCCCAAGATAATGACTAATAAAAGTTTTAATGTTAGCTTTTTCACAAGTGAGATTTTATGAATTAACAAAACCAAAGCCAAACGGTTGAATGCTTTTTTGATTTAGGTCAAATTTGCTTACTTCTGACCTCGAATTCGGCTTAGAGTTTCTTGTGTAATGCCTAAATACGAGGCTGTCATACCGAGCGGGATTCGAGGGTGGATTTTACGATAGGTTTGGCGAAAATGATCGTATTTTTCCTTTGCGGTCGAAAATCTCATAGAAGTTATTCTTTCTATAATTTGATACAGCAAGCTATTCATTGAAAGCCTTGCATATCGCTCCATTTCAGGGAAATTATCAAATAAATACATTAAATCATCGATTTTAAGTTCAAAAGTTTCAGTATCTTCAAGTGCATCAATAAAATAGATGTCTAATTCTCTGAACATAAAACTTCGAGGAGAATTAACCCATTCATTTTCACTACAAAAATAGTCGCTAATTTCTTTACCGTTCTTAACAAAATATAATCGCAAGAGACCTTTTTTAATAAAATAACTGTTAAAACAAATCTCGCTTGCGTGATGGAGAATCTCGCCTTTCTTGAAGGTTTTATACGAGATTCTCTCAATTAATTGATTTTCTAGTTTTGTGCTGACTTTTATGTATTGGGTAAAATGTTGAATAAGATTTTTCATTTAGACAATATCGTCAAATAGATTGAGTAAAATTGCAATGCCTTCTTTGTGTAATAAGCTAAAATCGGGCAAAAGTCACAATGGCTGAAAAGGCGAAGGAATTTGTTGATAGAGGAAGTGAGATTTATCACGGCAATTTGCCTGATGGGGCGAAAAAGAACCTTTCATAATTGGTGTCTTGATTGGACGAAGTTTCGGCTTCGTCTTTTTTTGTAAAGGCAGATTCATTTTATAGACTTTATGGACAAATTGAATCTTATGTTGGCAATAGTCCGTTGTATGATAATCAACATTGTGCGACTTTTTCTTAATGGATATTAAAGAGAAGTTTGGCAAAAATCTACGAAGAATACGTTTGGAAAAAGGTATTTCTCAAGAATCACTCGCATTCTCGGCAGAATTGGATAGAACATACATTCCAAGTATTGAAAAAGGTGATAGAAATGTGTCAATAACTGTTGCTGAAAAATTAGCTAATGCTCTTAATGTTCAAATTGCAGAATTATTTGAGGACATTGGCTAATTGGAAGAATTGAGAAATTACATCAAGAAAAAGTTTGGAGTTGACGAGAAAAGATTTTTAGATTTATTGCAAAAAAGTCCGGGTGCGGAAGGATATATTTTGGGCAATCTTGCGGAAGATATTTTCAAAGAATATGCCGAATCGAAAGGCTTTGAAATCTTGCGTATCAAAGAAAAGCCGGAAGGCGGAAATAATGCCAAAAGCGATGATGCAAGAGGTGATTTTTATATTCGTAAAAAAGGCTCGACAGAAGATAAATGGCTGGTAGTCGAGTGTAAAGGTGTGAAATCAAACTCCGAGAAAAGAGGCGGACTTACAAAATTAACATCTTGCCTCAATCTGCTTAGAAAACATTCAATTGATAGAGCAATCCATATTGAAAGCCTTTATAAATCAGGCAATTCTGCATACGGAAAAGCAAAGGCGAAGTGGGAAAATGCTAATAAAGGAACCTTCCCGAAATTCGGATGGAATATCACGAATCCCGGCTCAGGTGTGCCGGATTTGACAGGACTTTGGAAAAATAAAGATGAAATCGAAAAGTGGTTAAACACATTTGCAGAAAAAGATTTTACTGAAAATGCTTATTGGGATTTAACCGCACCGATTAGAGTTTTGCAAACACATATGCCTTCAACCAGAGATGATAGCGAAACGAAAATTAAAAGCACCGGACCATTAGTTTCGGAGTTTAATATTTTATGCGTTGATTTATTTCTTAAAACAGGAAAACACGAATTTGTATTTGCAAATAGCGAACAATTAAATCATCAGGGAAAATCTCCGAATCATCTTCAACAAAATTATACGATTGACATTTTGACAGCTAAAGATGATTTTCAACGTCATAAACTCTTGAAACCTTGGTATGACGATCTTGAAAAATGTATTGAAGAAACAAAGCCAAAAAGTAGAAAATTGGATAAAAGTCAATTAGATGGACGCTGAATAGATTTACTACACAGATGTGTGCTACATTTAGCACGGATGTGTAAAATATGAGTTCATTATTCGATTCACTTTTGACTAAAGAGGATAATCTTCTCAAGAAATTTGAAGAAATCCACGATTATATTTATGCCAATGACGGCTTATCACCTCAACAAACTTTAGAGGAATTTGTCAAAATTTTATTTATTAAGATTTTTGATGAAAACAAGAATCTCAACCAATTCACCGTATCAACGGAAGAATGGAACGAACTAAACACAGGGAAAACAGGTCATACTCTTACTGACCGAATTTCTGCTTTGTTCGAGCAAACTAAGCAAGCGTATCAAGATATTTTCGACACGGACGACCGTATAAAAATTAGTCCGCCAGCCTTGGGATTTACGGTCAATAAATTACAAAACATTTCACTTCTCAATTCTTCTCAAGATGCCAAAGGATTGGCTTTTCAGAAATTTTTATCTCATCACGAAAAAGACGGACAAGGACAATTTTTTACGCCTGAACCGGTAATTGATTTTTGTGTTGCAATGATGCAGCCGAAACCGAATGAAAAAATTATTGACCCGACCTGCGGAAGCGGCGGCTTTTTGCTGTCTGCTTTGAAATATCTGCAAAATAATTATGACGAACTTGATGTAAAAGAATCGGTTACTCAAAATCTCTTTGGTTTGGACATCAATAAAAGCATTGCCCGAATTGCCAAAATGAAATTGCTTTTAGAAGCAAACGGAAAAACGAATGTGTTTTGTGTTAATTCATTGGAAGATTTAGATACATTGAAACTTTCGTTATCTCAAACCGACGGTTTTGATTTAGTGTTGGCGAATCCGCCTTTCGGAGCTAAAATCACAAATATCTCGACACTTTCAAAATTCGATTTAGGTCATAAATGGTCGAATCATAACGGCGAATATCACAAAACAAAATCAGTCTATCCGAATCAAAACGCGGAAATTTTATTTATCGAACGCTGTCTGCAATTGTTGAAAGAAGGCGGAAGAATGGCAATTGTTCTGCCGAACGGAAATTTTGAAAACCCGTCTTTGGAGTATTTGCGATATTACATTAAATTGAAGGCAAAAATACTGGCTATCGTAAATCTTCCGCAAGAAACTTTTATTCCTTTCGGAACAGGCGTAAAAACATCACTTCTATTTTTAGAGAAAGAAACGCCGAGCAAAATCAAACAGTATCCGATATTTTTCGGCAGAGTGAAAAAATTAGGTTATCAAGGTAATAAAAACGGAACGCCTTTATATCAAAAAGATAAATACGGGCAAGTAATAAAAGATGGAAACGGGCAGCCGATTTCAGACGAAGATTTTAGTATAATTGTTGATGCTTACAAAGAATTTCAAAAAGGAATAAAAGTTGAAAAAGAGAATTATTTTTCACTCAATTATGACGAATTAAACGGACGTTTCGATTTTGATTTTTATTCACCTGAAAACCGAAAAATGTTCTCAAAATTAAATGACGGTAAAACAGTTCGACTCGGCGACATTTGTGAAATCATTAAGGTAAAAAGCAGAAAACTAAAAGATATGAATTTGACAGTCGAATATGTTGAACTTTCGGACATTAACACACACGCTTACGAAATTATAAATTCAACAACCTATCGAGTTCACGAACTACCAAGCCGAGCAAGTTACGAAATTCAAGACGGCGATATTATTACGGCGATTGCCGGAAATTCCGTCGGCACTAGAAAACATGCAACGGCTTTAGTTAGTAAAGAAGATGAAGGAAGTGTTTGCACAAATGGTTTTAGAGTTTTACGCAACTTCAAGATTGACAGTTACTTTTTACTTTACTTTTTGAAGTCAGATATTTTCTTAAAACAAATGTTTATGTATCGAACAGGTGCGGCAATTCCGAATGTTTCAGATATAGATTTAGCAAACACGCTGATTAATCTACCAAACGACAAAACCATTATTGAAATTAGCAATAAAATGAGAAGAGCGTTTGAACTCAGACAAGAATCTAAAAAACAAATTGAAAGCATAAATTTTGCGACGTGTTAATTAACTTGATATGCAATTTAAACAATTCCTCTAATGCTGACGAGTCATTCCTGTATGATGCTTTTTTCACTTCTTTGATATTCGGTTTTGTTATCTGATCTGACAATTTGATGAATTGATAATAAAGGGAACTCCCAATACTTTAGAATCAGAAAGAACTTTTGCAGTTGAAATGGCGAAAACACCAAATTAGTTTCTTAATAATGGAAGCGAGATTTATCAATGTAATGTTCCCGAAGGCGAGGACTATCATCGTTAAAATCACTTAAAAACAAAAAATAACAAAACTCACTTGCGTAGCCATTTGACTTCATATATTCTATGTGTAGTTAAGTGGCTACATTTATGGATTTAAGAAGAGACGTTTTCCAAGCAATCGCAGACCCGACGCGGCGGGCGATACTTTTGTTGGTTGCGGCACAATCAATGACGGCGGGTGCCATCGCCGCAAATTTTGATACGGCACGTCCGACAGTTTCAAAACACCTGCAAATACTCGCCGAGTGCGAATTGGTTGCGTCTGAGCAGAACGGGCGGGAAATTTACTATTCGCTTGAAGTTGAAAAAATGAAAGAGATTGACGAATGGTTGAACCAATTCAAAGAGATTTGGGAATCCCGATTTAGTCAGCTTGACGAAGTGTTATCAACAATTCAAAAATCGGTAAAAAAATGAATTGAGGTCGAGATTTATCGGGAAAAAAACCACTTTATTATTTCATGAACCTTGACTTTGTTGTGGCACTGTGCCACATTAGTATCGGATATTTCAAGGAGATTAGTAGTATGCCAACAACTATAGATACAGCTCAAGACATTGCCCGTTTGAATATTCGGCTTCCGCTGCACGTTAAAGAACGGATTGAACAAGCCGCACAGGTTTCCGGCGTGTCGTTAACCGATTTTACGATTGCCAATTTGTCTCAGTCTGCCGATGAGATTTTAGAAAGGTATCATTTTCGTAAATTATCAAACCGCGACCGCGATATATTCTTAGCGATGCTTGATGCTGACGATGAACCGAACGAAAAGTTGATAGATGCGTTTAAGTCACGCAAAGAACTCATTGCCAAATGACACCTTTCATTATTGAACCGCTCGCAGCAAGACACGACCGAAAGTCGTTTGATTGCGGCGAAGAGAGTCTGAATAGCTTTCTCAAACAGTATGCAAAACAAAATGCTGAAAAAGGTTTAGGGCGAACCTTTGTTGCGGTTAAAGAAAATGAGCCAAAGATTTACGGCTATTACACAATTTCAAGTAATTCTTTCGGCTATGAAATTGTGCCGGAAAATTTGCCCCGCTATCCTGTTCCCGTCGTGCATTTGGGCAGACTCGCAGTAGATTTATCGGCACAAGGACAACGGTTGGGAAGAAGTCTTTTAGCACACGCCCTTGAACGTTCGGCAACACTCGCCGAACAACTGGGTGTCTATGCAGTTGAAGTGTATGCTTTGAACGAACAAGCTCGAAAATTTTACTTGGATTTTGGGCTGACAGAATTGAAAGACGATACACTGCATTTGTATATTACAATCAAAAAAATCAAAAAACTTTTATCGTTATAAAAATAGCGGATCTTACCGAAGTCCGGCACCTTCATCGTTAAAATCACTTAAAAACAAAAAATAACATGCTAATACCGTTTACCATTAGAAATTGTGCATTGGTCAGTAGCGTCGGCGTGAGCCGATGCGTTATCCATGATGAGCAATTGACGCAGTTGCTGACGCAAACCGCTACTGACTCTAATGCACAGTTTCTAGGTAGAAATGGTATAAGCACCAATGGATAATTAAAAATGGATAATGGATAATGTCAGAAAACTCTTAAATTCTCTTACATCTGATGTT
>JBBRVS010000226.1:0-8933 GCA_038246645.1 Pyrinomonadales bacterium | reverse complement strand
GTATCTAATTCTACTTTGTCAGATTAAAAATCAGCCGCGGATGAATGCGGATGAACGCTGATTTTGCTCGGATTTAAGCACTGTCATTCGATTTATCCGCGTCTATCAGCGAAAATCTGCGGCTAATTTTCTTTGATTTTAAGTTTCAAACTTAATCTGACAAAGTAGAACTAAAAAAATATTTTTTAGATATTATTGGAAATAATAAACCACGAAGATTTCGCGAAGATTTCACGAAGAATTTTGTTCGTCAAATTCACGATTTAATAAAGGATGCAAAAATTTTTATCGGTTGACAAACTTTTTTAATTAACTTCGTGAAATCTTCGTGTCCTTTCGTGGTTTATTTCTTATTTCCAATAATGTCTTTTAATATTCAACAATTATGAAACATCTGATTCCAATTTTCTTATTGCTTTTGCTTGCTACAAATACATTCGCCCAAACCGTTGATGATTTAAATAGTTACAACGAACCGGTGAGCCGTTTGCGCGGCGTGGTCGAGAAATTTTCCGAGGATTACGGAAGTCTGAATCGTTTTTATACCGCACCGGCTTCGATGAACCGCGATGCGCGTTTTCGCCGGCTTTATTCCGATTGGCTCGCTTTGCTCAATAAACAGAATTTCGATTCGCTCAATCACGATGAACAGATTGATTATCTGCTATTTAAAACTTACCTGACGCACGAATTAAAAGAACAGGATCGTTTAACTAAACAATTAGATGAAATGTCGCCGCTGATTCCGTTTGCCAAAACGATCAGTGATCTGGAAGACACGCGCCGCCAGCTTGAACCGATTGATCCGGCAAAAACCGCCGCGCTGCTGAATGATCTGAATAAAAAAATTCTCGAAACGCGCAAAGACATCGAATCCGGCAAAATTCAAAAACCCAAAAGAACGGTTGCCAATCGGACGGCGCGTTCCGTCGCTTCTTTAAGGATGGTTGTGGTCAGATGGTTTAATTTTCATAACGGTTATGACCCGATGTTTTCGTGGTGGAACGCCGAGCCTTACAAAGCTGTAAGTTCTTCGCTCGAAAATTATCAGAAATTTCTGCTCGATAAACTCGTCGGAATCGCGCCGGACGACACCACGACGATCATCGGCGATCCGATCGGGCGCGAGGCGTTATTGCAAGAACTCGAATATGAAATGATTCCTTACACGCCGGAAGAATTGGTCGAAATTGCCAATAAAGAATTTGCGTGGTGCGAGACGGAAATGAAAAAAGCCTCGCGTGAAATGGGTTTCGGCGATGATTGGAAAAAGGCTCTCGAAGCGGTTAAAAATAAATATGTCGAACCCGGAAAACAGCCGGAATTAATTCGTCAACAGGCTTTTGAAGCGATTGAATTTATCGAGAAAAATGATCTCGTAACCGTTCCGAAACTTGCGCGTGAATCGTGGCGGATGGAAATGATGTCGCCCGAACGCCAGCTCGTTTCGCCGTTTTTCTTAGGCGGCGAAACAATTCTCGTTTCCTACCCGACGAGCGCGATGACGCACGAGCAAAAATTGATGTCAATGCGCGGCAACAATCCGCATTTTACCAACGCCGTAACGCATCACGAACTCATTCCCGGTCATCATCTGCAGCGTTTTATGATGAACCGCCATCGCCCGTACCGGCAACTCTTTTACACGCCTTTCTGGATGGAAGGCTGGGCTTTATACTGGGAATTTCTGCTCTGGGATATGAATTTCAACAAAACGCCGGAAGATAAGGTCGGCGCGCTTTTCTGGCGGATGCACCGCTCGGCGCGGATTATTTTTTCCTTAAGTTTTCATCTCGAAAAAATGACTCCGCAGGAATCGGTTGATTTTCTCGTTGAAAGAGTCGGACACGAACGCGACAACGCGACGGCAGAAGTCCGCCGTTCATTCGACGGCAATTACGGACCGCTCTACCAGATCGCGTATATGATGGGCGGTTTACAGTTTTACAATCTGCACAAAGAACTCGTCGGCAGCAAAAAGATGACGAACAAGGAATTTCACGACCGCATATTAAAAGAAAACGCGATTCCGGTCGAACTGGTGCGAAGCATTTTGACGAAGCAGAAATTAAATAAAGACTTTAAATCGAACTGGCGGTTTTACGGCGGATTGCCGAAATAAAATTTTGTAAATAAAAAGAAGATAGCCGCAAAAAAGCGCAGAAAACGCAAAAAAAAAATTTTCTTAAAAATTTTGTGAATCTTGGGCTTTTTTTGCGGCTATTCATTTACTTCAGTTTCGCCGAAAGTCTTTCAAAATTCGCCTTCGCCGTTTGGGCAAGCTGCGTTTCGCCGCTTTTTTCCGCCATTTTATCAGCTTTTTCCTAAGTTTCGGCTCCGCCAACCGACTTCTATGCGAAATTTATTTGGCAACGCAACATCATTCACCAATTTCAATTGACACGGCACGAAAAAAAAGTTTATTTTTCGCATAAAGAATGTGCTATTTTTTAGTTTCCAGACTTCCAAAGCAGTTTCGTTAATTTATGAAAAAACAAACACTTTTTTATATTCCGCTGGTTTTGATAACCCTCTTCATCGGATTAGTGTTGATCACTCATTTTGCTAATTCCACCCAATTGTTCAGGATCGCTTCAATGGAATTTGAACTGCCTTTTTTTACTTCGGGCGTGGTTAAATCTGCAACGCCCGAGAGCGAAGCGGCAGGTCTGGCTCTCGATGACAAACTTTTTGCCGTCAACGGGAATACGATCAGCAATGAAGGACAATATGTAGCAGAATTATTAAAAGCGCGAGCCGGTGAGCCGATAACTGTTACCGTCGAAAGAAAAACGCCGAATGGACAAATCGAACGACTCGAACGAAGTCTGTTTCCGAACAAATTAAATAAGGATTTTACTTTTTATTCAAGGATTTTTGTCGGATTTATCTGGAGTTATGTGATCCCGTCTTTTTGCGTTTTGCTCGGACTTTGGGTGGTTTGGGTCAGACCACGCGACCCCTTGGCGTGGCTTCTTTTGTTTCTTTTGCTCGGCGTGGCAAGCAACGGTTTTGAAGGCTATCCGCGAAATTCTCCGGTCGGATTTTTCCGAAGTCTGTTTTTCAGCGCGTGGTCTTTGTCAATGCTTCTGTTCGGCATTTATTTTCCCGAAAGATGGAAGGTTGATAAAAAATTCCCGTGGGCGAAATGGCTTTTTATCGTACCGCTTTCTTTCCAGATTTTACTGACTTTGCTGACTCAGCTGAAAATCTTTTTCGGCATTAATCTGATTGATTATCTGGCGTTTATTTCAAATCCTTACAGTGAAATCGCGGCAATTTTGAATATGCTGGCAATCGGCATATTTTTTGCCGCGCTCGGACATAAATCGGGAACGCTCGAAAACAAAGATGCGCGGCGACGGATGAAACTGACCGTTTACGGGACTTCGATTGCCATGCTGCCGGCGTTTATCGTGGTAATTTACGCGATACTGCGCGGCAGATCAGGCTCGTTTTTTGAAGTTGTACCGTGGGGATTTGCGCTTTTTGCATTATTTATCGTGCTTTTGTTTCCGCTGACTTTGGCTTATGTGATCGTCGTTCACCGGGCGATGGATGTCGGCGTGGTGATCCGGCAAGGTTTGCAGTATGCACTGGCACGAAACGGTGTGAAGGCTTTGCAGTTCGGGCTTTTGCTCGTCGTAATTTTCGGAACGCTTTTAATTATCCGCAATTACGGCGAAGATATTTCGGCGCAAATCGCTTTTGTCGTCGGCGGTCTGGCGCTGATTCCCCTGATTGATTATCTTGCTAAAAATCTGCGCACCTGGATTGACCGGAAATTTTTCCGCGAAGCATATAACGCCGAACTGATCCTTTCCGATCTCAGCGAGCAGGTACGCACAATGGTCGAGACGAAGCCTTTGCTCGAAACGGTTTCGGCGAAAATTTCGGAATCGCTGCACGTTTCGCAAGTCGTACTTCTTCTGCGAAACGGCAACGATTTTCTGCCGGCATACGCGCTCGGTTATGAAAATCTGCCGCCGGTAACTCTGGACGAAAATGATAAGACGATTGAAAAATTAAGGCGAAATGAAACCTTGACGGTTTATCAAGACGACGAAGAATCCTGGTTAAATGAGGACATCAAATCGGGCGAACGCGAAAAACTGCAATTATTAAATTCGCAGCTGCTTTTGCCGATCGGCGCGAAAAACGAACTGTCCGGCGTAATCAGTCTCAGCCCGAAAAGATCGGAAGAACCCTTTTCGGCGAATGATCTGCGACTCTTAAAATCCGTCGCATCGCAAACCGGACTGGCGCTCGAAAATTCGCGTTTGACCGAACATATTGCCAGAGAAGCCGCGCAAAAAGAACGCTTAAACCGCGAACTGGAAATCGCCAGAGAAGTGCAGGAAAGACTTTTCCCGCAGGAATTGCCCGCCGTCGAAGGTTTGGATTATTACGGCGCGTGCCGTCCGGCGTTGGGCGTTGGCGGCGATTATTACGATTTTCTCGAATTGCCGGAAGGAAAATTCGGCATCGCCATCGGCGATATTTCCGGCAAAGGGATCGGCGCGTCGCTGATGATGGCAAGTCTGCAGGCTTCCTTGCGCGGACAGACGATTCATTTTAAGGAAGAACTCGCCGAAATGATGAAGCATATCAATACTTTGCTCTATGAAGCTTCGACTTCAAACCGCTACGCGACGTTTTTTTATTCGCAGTATGATCCGAAAACGCGCAAATTGATCTATGTCAACGCCGGTCATAATCCGCCTTTTCTGATTCGTAAAAACGGCGAGGTCTTAAAACTCGAAGACGGCGGCGCGGTCGTCGGGATGCTGCCGTCAATGCTGGTCAATTACGAACAGGGCGAAATCGAGCTGCAGCCGGGCGATCTGCTCGTCGGCTCGACCGACGGCATTACCGAAGCGATGAATCCCGCAGAAGAAGAATGGAGCGAAGACGCGATGCTCGAGGAATTAAAGAAAATCACGGAAAAATCCGCCGAGGAAATTCTGCAACACATCGTTGCCAAAGCCGATGAATTTGCGGGCGGCGCAAAGCAGCACGACGATATGACGATGATTATTATCAAGGTGAAAGAATGAGAAATAATAATTGAGAAATGAAAGCAGACATCTTCAATCAGTTTAAATTTAATGTAAATGATGAGGTCTTTGATTATTGGTGAAAAAGTTTAAAAGTGAAAATATGAAAAAGTTTTTGATACTTTCAGTCTTCGATTTTTCTGAAAAATAACCGGCTTTTACCGAAAAAGGTCTGTTCATCAGACAAAAATGAACTTTTTCACTTTTTCACTTTTTCACACTTTCACTTTTTCACCATGTCTAAATATCTGACGCGCATCAAATACAATTTAATTATGGAATTTATTAAAGATATTCGAGAATACTTTGAAGATTATTTTCAGAAAAGGCGGCGCAATAAAGTCAATGCCGAAGCATTCGAGCTGGCTCGGCAGGAGAAATATGCGGAAGCCGCCGAAGTTTATATGCGCTTTGCGCCCGAACTTCTTAAATACAGCCAAATTGGATACGGCGAGCTGATGTATTGTATCTATTGTCGGTATGCTTTTGAACTGTTGATCAAAGCGAAAGACGCGGAAAAATCACTCGAACAGGCACGAAAGACTTTAGAGATTCTCCTCCGTAACGATGGAAAATGGCTTAAAGATAATTCGGGAGCGGAAGCCAAAGATATATTGGCGATGGTCGGCGACCTGTATATTGCGGGTTTCGCAGCGGAAGCTGAGATATTGGCAAAGGAAGTTAATGACCAATTAGAGAAATATAACATTCCGCTCAGGTCTGTCGTCGGAGCCGTACCGAAATCTCCTGCCGAACCGATTCTCAAAAGTAAATTTCCTCCAAAATGTTCGCACTGCGGCGCGAAGATTCCTTACAGCCCGAATGAAGATGCCATTGAATGCTCCTATTGCGAAACTGTTATTTATGCCCGATAAATTTAATCTAGGTTTCTTGATAATTTGAAATTTCATATTTCAAATTTCAAATTAAGAGCGTTTTTTGCTAATAACCAAGATGGAAAATGTTAAGTAACGTGAGTTCGACATAAGAAATTCGGATTTAGTCGGTGAAACTGACGTTATTATTCCCCGCTTCGCCGCCCACGATGTAAATCGTGGGAAAATTAGCGGAATTTTGACAAAGCCATTGAAAATGGCGGCATAATTCATATGTCGCCATTTTCAATGGCTTAAAATAATTTACTAAACTGTTCCCATAACTAGCGTTATGGGCTACAAATATATTGCCGCCTTCGACGGCTTATGTCGAACTCACGTTAAGTAATTTACGGAGTAATAAATCTACTTCGGCTAAGAAATCAAAAAAGTGCGGAAATATCTCGTTGCTTCCCCGCATAGTTTCAGTCAAATTCGGTATCTTGCCTCTGATCAAAAATCACTCGATAAATATCTCGAAAATAATGCGGGAAAATAATGCGGGAAAATTGGAAAGTTTTGCAAAGCTAAAGAAAAATAACGCAATGTGTATGAAAATGATGCAAAGAGATGTTTTGCTGTGATACGAGTTTTTCCTACTTAAAGAACTTTTTTTTGCAAACACCTTATTTTATACGCTTATGAAGGTTGGCACAACTTTTGCATTATTAGATATACAGAGTATTTGATATTTAAGAAATTTAACTATTTCAAAAACGAAGAACAGGAGAAAACGAGATGTCCAGAGACGTAATAAATGTTGGCGGCGAAGAGGTTGAGGTTCGGGAAGATACGGCAAAATCTTATCGGGGCGTAATTTGGGCGTTACTGAGTGTCGGCATAATTGTAGCCATCATGGCGGTTTTGTTTTTAGGTGGTTTTCTGAAAACGGCTTCGGACGGGAATTTGGACAAAAGTCCGGCTGAGATTGAAACGCAAAGACAGTAATTATAAGTGTCTCCTTTAATTAGTGTTGTTTTTGCTTTCATAAAAAAGCGTCACCCGGTCTCAACGGATGACGCTTTTTGCTTTTTTAATTCATTTTAGTTCAAATCAAACAGCAGAAATTCGGTTGCATCACTAAGCGATTTGATTTTCAAGATTTCCTCTTCGCTGATTGCCGCGCCGTCTCCGGCGTTTAGTATCTCGCCGTTTAACTCGATTTTTCCCTTAATTAATTGAACCCAGGCGTGTCGGTTTTCGGCTAAAATATGTTCGACTTCTTCTTCATTTGAGAGAATCGAACTGAAAAGCGAAACGTCCTGATTAATATGAACCGAACCGTCCGAACCGCCGCGTGAGGCGACCAATTTCAATTTGCCCTGTTTTTCTTCGCTCGGAAAATAAATCTGCTGATAAGCCGGCTCGAGATTTTCTTTTTCCGGCAAAATCCAAATTTGCAAAAGATGCGTTTTTTCGGTTTCCGAACTGTATTCGCTGTGCAGAACGCCCGTTCCGGCGGTCATTCTTTGAACCTCGTTCGGCTGAATGGTCGTCCCGTTACCCATCGAATCCTGGTGCGAGAGTTCGCCGGAAATGACATAAGTCAAAATTTCCATATCGCGGTGTCCGTGTTTCGGAAAACCCTGCGCCGGCGCGATGTAATCTTCGTTTATCACGCGCAGATCGCGGAAACCCATAAATTGCGGATTATAATAATTGCTGAATGAAAATGTGTATTTTGTATCGAGCCAACCGTAATTTGCCGCTCCTCTTTCTTCGCTTCGTCTGATTTTGATCATTTTCGTAAAAATTCCTCCTTGTTCTTTTCAAGCGTCATTTTTTCTGACGTTATCAGAATACAAAGAATTTCGACGATTGTAATCATCATTTACGACGAAGTTTTTCTCACTCTTTCGGGTGATTCCCGGCTTAAAGATAATAACAAAGGTTTTATTGCAGATAAGCCGATGCCGCCGGCGTATCGGTTGAAACACCGAATTGGCTGGCGGAAGCTGAACCGTTCGAACTGTTTAAGATCCACCATGAACCGTTTCGGTAAATTGCCGCGTCGGTTTTGCCGTCGCCGTCATAATCCGCCGGAACGAGTGTGTCGGTATTCAATCCCCAATTCAGATAAACCGCCTGATTATCGGAACTTTGACGAATATACCAAACCCCGTTCCGAAAAACTGCCAAATCCGTTCGCCCGTCACCGTCGTAATCGGCAGGAACAAATTTATCCGTGGCGGTTCCCCAATTTTCAAAACGCAGTTGAGCGGTTGAACTTTGGCGAATATACCAGATTTGATCTGACGGACGAAAAACGCACATATCGAATCTGCCGTCGCCGTCAAAATCTCCGGGTAGAGGTTTATCACCCGCCGTTCCCCAGAGCTGAAAAGTAATATTACCCGATGAATTATTCGCGCTTCCGCGATAATAAAATGTGCTGTTTGCTCCCGCCCGATAGACCGACAGATCGGCACGACCATCGCCGTCCCAAACGCCGACTGTTAATTGATCTCCGGGCAGACCGAAATTTTCAATCCGCACGGTATTATCCGCGCTGTTGAGAATGTAAAAGATTTGTTCGCTCTCTCGCCAAACGGCGACATCGGTTCTGCCGTCGCCGTCGTAATCGGCGGGCGCGAGTTTGTCGGTTGCAATGCCCCATTGCAAAGCATACGTGTTGTTGCTGCTTGCCTGAATATACCAAACGCCGCTCGATGGACGAAAGACGGAAATATCCGCTTTAAAATCCCCGTCAAAATCAAACGGCGTATTGCCCGCTTCGGTATCGAAAACGTAAGCTGCGCCGACACCTCCGTTTCCCGTCCCGTCAAACATCGGCGCACCTGAAACTGCCGTATTTCCGGCAACTGCGACGCTCGTTCCCAGGCGATGATTAAATGGGTTGGGTCGTAATGTCGGTGTTCGAAACAAACTTAGCGCGGTTTGTCCAAGTCGTTCCTGTTTGTTTGAACAAAACCGCCGCGCCGCGTCCGCTGAATACAAAATCATCGCCCGATGCGCCGACGAGCGCGATGTTGCCGAGAAG
>JBBRVS010000225.1:0-8985 GCA_038246645.1 Pyrinomonadales bacterium | reverse complement strand
TTCTGGCGCGATTTTGAAAATCTGCCGAAATTTATGAATCACCTCGAATCCGTCAATGTCCGGGACGGTTTGTATTCGCATTGGAAGGCGAAAGCACCGCTCGGTTACACGGTCGAATGGGATGCGGAAATCACCAATGAAATCAAAGATCGTCTGATCGAATGGAAGTCGTCAGCAAATGCCGATATTCAAAATTCGGGACGGGTCGAATTTAAACCGACGAAAGAGCGCGGAACCGAAGTAACAGTTCATTTTACATACAACGCGCCCGCCGGAAAGCTCGGTTCATTGGTCGCCAAAATCTTCGGCGAAGAGCCGAGCCAGCAAGTGGAAGAAGATTTGCGTAGGTTCAAACGCCTGATGGAATCGGGAATGAATCTGAAGATCGAAGGACAAACTTCGGGACGTGAGCCGCAAGCTAAAGCGAAAAGCGCGAGCGCGTAAGAGTTTTATTTATAAAGTTTAGAACGCGCTTCTCTAGAATCGGTAAATATTTTTTACTTATTTTCTGCCGATTTTATTACAAAACGCGTTCTAATTTATTTAACGAGTTTTTTTAAGAACAAGGAGAGAATAGTTTTATGAAAGCGATATGTTGGTTTGGAAAACACGATGTGCGTGTAACGAATGTGCCTGACCCGGAAATCCTGAATGATCGTGATGCGATTATCAAAATTACGATGACCGCCATTTGCGGTTCGGATCTGCATTTATACAACGGTTATATCCCGACAATGCAGGAAGGCGATATTCTCGGACACGAATTTATGGGCGAGGTCGTCGAAGTCGGAAAAGAGATTAAAAATTTGAAAAAAGGCGACAGAGTTGTCGTACCGTTCACGATTTCCTGCGGAAATTGTTTTTATTGCAAACGCGATTTATGGTCGTGCTGCGACAATTCAAATCCGACACCGGAAATTGCCGAAACTCTTTACGGCTTTTCGCCGGCGGGACTTTTCGGCTACACGCATATGATGGGCGGTTTTGCGGGCGGACAAGCCGAATACGTGCGCGTTCCGTTTGCCGATGTCGGACCGATCAAAGTTCCCGATCACATCGAAGACGAAAAGGTTCTGTTTCTTTCCGATATTTTCCCGACCGGCTATATGGCGGCGGAAAATTGCAACATTCACGAAGGCGATACGGTCGCCGTTTGGGGCGCGGGTCCGGTCGGACAATTTGCCATTAAATCGGCATTAATGCTCGGCGCGGAACAGGTTGTAGCGATTGATCATTATGAAGATCGGCTCGATCTGGCGGTTGAAGAAAACGGCAGCGACAGAGTTAAAAAAATTAATTTTGACGATACGGAAGTTTTCGACAAATTAAAGGATTTAACCGGCGGACGCGGACCTGATTCGTGTATAGATGCCGTCGGGCTGGAATCTCACGGTACTTCGCCGGACGCTCTGCTCGATTACGCGAAAGCAAGCGTTTATCTGGCAACCGACCGACCGCACGCGCTTCGTCAGGCGATCTATGCTTGCCGCAAAGGCGGAACGGTTTCAATTCCGGGCGTTTACGGCGGATTTCTCGATAAATTCCCGTTAGGCGCGGCGTTCGGCAAAGGTTTGACCTTTAAAATGGGACAAACGCATATGCACAAATATCTCGAGCCGCTGCTTTCGGCAATTGAAGAAGAAAAAATCGATCCGTCGTTCGTCATTTCGCACCGGATGAATCTAAGCGAAGCTCCGGCGGCTTACGATAATTTCAACACGGAGAAAAACGATTGGCGAAAGATTGTTTTGAAACCGTAAACGAGATGAAAAACAAAAAGATCGAATCGCCGATTGAATTACTTGAACTTGCGACCGGCTATCAGCGGTCGCAAGTTCTGTTTACATTTACGGAACTCGAAATCCCGACAATTTTGAGTAAAAAAAATCTTTCGGCTAAAAATCTGGCAAAAAAACTAAATATAAATCCGCTGGCAATGGAGAGTTTCTTAAACGCCTGCGTTATTATCGGTTTGCTCGAAAAGAAAAAAGACGTATTCAAAAATTCGCATTTGAGCGAGCATTTTTTGATCGGCGGAGAGGATTTTTATCTCGGCGGACAAATGCGGCGTTATCAAAAGCGTTCTTATCCGAACTGGGAAAATCTGACCGAACATCTTAAAAAATGGGATTACGGCGAAACATCGGATGAAACGCCCGAAGACGCAGATCAAGATTCGGAAGCGATGGCGGAGCAGCACCAACTCGCGCTGATGCACGGTGCGGCGCTGGCGGAGAATTTCGATTTTTCCACGTATAAAAAGCTGCTCGATATCGGCGGCGGAACGGGCGCGATGAGCATCGCTCTGTGCGAAAAGCACGAAAATTTGAGCGCAACGGTTTTTGATCTGCCGGAAAATGTTGAAAAAGCGGAAGAATTTATCAGAAAAAGTCCGGCAAAAAACAAAATTAAAACAATCGGCGGCGATATTATCAAGGATGAGTTACCCGAAAATTTCGATATTGCGCTGCTGGCAAATCTGCTTGCCGTTTTCGATGCGGAAACGAATAAAAAACTTTTCAAAAGAATTTACGAAAAACTTCCGGCGAACGGTGTGATCTTGATCAGCGGCTGGATTTTAGACGAAAACCGCCTGTCGCCGGAAATTTCGGTTCTTTTTTGTCTCGAAGACATTTGCTGGAATTCGCCCGATGTCGAGCGGAATTTCAATGTTTACAAAAATCGGCTTAAAGAAACGGGATTTAAAGATATTTCAATTCAAACTTATTTTGAGCCGACGCGCCTGATTTCGGCTTATAAATAAATTTCTTTGTAAAAAGTCCAAATTAGCCGACAGATTTTTCAAAAATCGAAAGTCGTGATAAGATTTCATTTTTTCTTCTATAAGAGATTCTTAATCAAGCAAACACAAATACTTATAGGTTTTTGTGTTTCACTTAAAATAAATTATGGATAAATTTTTGATTCGCGGCGGAAAACCGCTTAAAGGAAAAATCGAGATCAGCGGCGCGAAAAATTCCGCTCTGCCGTGTCTGGCGGCAACGCTTTTAACTCCCGAAATCGTCACCTTGCACAACGTCCCGTATGTTAAGGATTTGATTACGCAAAAACGTCTGCTTGAGGATTTGGGCGCAACCGTTTTAACGCCCGAATTGACGACGCATAAATTTCGCGCCAAGAAAATCGAAATTTTCGAAGCTCCGTATCATCTCGTTAAGACAATGCGGGCAAGCGTTCTCGCGCTCGGACCTCTTTTGGGCAGGTTCGGACAGGCAAAAGTTTCGCTTCCGGGCGGATGCGCTATCGGAACACGTCCGATTGATCTTCATCTGAAAGCATTTGAACAACTCGGCGCGACCGTTTCGCTCGAATCGGGCGATGTCGTCGCACGTGCGCCGAAAGGCAGACTCGTCGGCGCGGACACTTATTTTGAAAAAGTCAGCGTTACGGGCACGGAAAATGTCATGATGGCGGCAGTTCTGGCAAAAGGAAAAACGACGATTCACAACGCCGCAATGGAGCCGGAAATCGAAGATTTAGCCGAACTTCTCAATAAAATGGGCGCAAAAATCAGCGGCGCGGGAACTCCCCGTATCGAGATCGAAGGCGTAGATGATTTGGGCGGCGCGGAACATTCCATTATTCCCGACCGCATCGAAACCGGAACTTTTATCGTCGCGGCGGCAATCACCGAAGGCGAACTCGAAATCACCAAATGCCAGCCGAAACATCTCGGCGCGGTCATCGAAAAACTGCGCGAGGTCGGGGTTGAAATCGAGGAAAAGGACGAAACGACTCTTTTAGTAAAACGCGGCGCTAAAGATTTGAGAGCAAAGGACGTAACGACCGAACCGCATCCAAAATTCCCGACCGATATGCAGGCGCAATATATGGCTCTGATGACGCAAGCGGACGGAACTTCGACCGTGACGGAAACGATTTTCGAGAATCGTTTTATGCACGTTAGCGAACTCGTCAGAATGGGAGCGGACATCCATATTTCGGGAAATCAAGCCGTTGTTAAAGGCAGAACCGATTTAATGGGCGCACCTGTTCAGGCTTCGGATCTGCGGGCTTCGGCTTCACTCGTTCTTGCGGGTTTAGCAGCAAAAGGCGAAACCGTGATTGACCGCGTTTATCACATAGACCGCGGCTACGAACGCATTGTCAGAAAACTGAGCTCGGTCGGCGCAGACATCGAACGAATAACGGAAGGCTTGTCAATGACTGCTGAAGAACAGTAGCAACGGACAATGGACAACGGACAGTGGACAATATTTGATTTTTACTATTTCGGTTTTTGTAAAAATTAAAGCGCGTATCATTACTGAGCAAAGTTTCAATCTTCTATAAACAACATACAAGCGCGTATATATATTGTCCGGTAATTTATAGGAATAACCTTTAATTGCGGATAAAAAATTGTCCACTGTCCATTGTCCATTGTTCGTTGTTACGCGACCGTACCGCCGCACGAAGAACCTGAACCTGCCGTGCATCCGAAACAATGCGAATTGGTCATAATTTCTCTGCCGAAAAATTTTTCGGGCGAAAAATCGTGAATTGTTTGCCCGACTTTTTTTGATACGGGAATTTCGAGCATTTGATTAAAATCGCAGTCAAACAAATTTCCGAGCCAATCAACGCTTAGAGTATTGCGGCACATCAAACCCGAAACTGTTCCCGGATTAAACGCATTGACAAGTTTTTGCATATACGACGTTTCATTTCCCGAACGCCTCAGCCAATCAAGGAAACGCGCGATCGGCATATTTGTAATCGTGTATAAATTGTTGAAAACAATGCCGTAGCGCGTGTTTAACTCGCGCCGGAAATCATTTTCGATTGCCGCTTGTTCGGGCGGAAGAAATGCTCCCGTCGGATTATAAACGAGATTTAGAACTAATTTTTCGTCAACGGCGTAACCGACCGCGTTTAATTTTTTCAAAGCTTCGATGCTCTTTTCAAAAACGCCGTTTCCGCGCTGGGCATCGGTTTGCGTTTGAAGAAAATACGGCAAAGAGCAAACGACTTCCACTTGATTTTCCGCGAAAAACTCCGGCAAATCGCTAAAACCTTCTTCAAACATCACGGTCAAATTATGTCTGACCATAATTTTCGCTCCCGTTTTCCGAGCTTCCGCGACAAAATACCGGAAATCGGGAATAAGTTCCGGCGCACCGCCCGTGATGTCGAGCGTCGGGATTTCGTATTTCTTTAAGACTTCCAAACACGCATCAATCGTCTCGCGCCGCATAATCTCCGTGCGCGTCGGCGAAGCATCAACGTGGCAATGCTTGCACGTCTGATTACACAATTTGCCGACATTGACCTGCAAAATCTCGACTTCGCCGGAACGCAGATTAAGATTATTTTGCGCCAGTTTTTCTTCAAAACCAACGCTCGAATTCGGCACAGCGGATTTGCCGCTCCGGCGTGTAATTTGAACTGCTGTATTTGTCATTAGTCCTTTGTCATTAGTCCTTGGTTTTCAATAAATGACCAAACTGTTTTGGCAAACAGCAAAGGACAAATGACAAAGGACTAAGCCCCGATTTTTTTTACATCGAAACCTTATCGTGTGCGTTGTGCGATTGGATGCCGTGAATCAGACTCGCTCCGCCACGGATTGCCGAGGCAAGGTGCATCGCTTCGGTCATCTGCTCCATATTCGAGCCGTTTTCGAGGCTGGAATTTGTAAAAGCCTCGATGCAGTACGGGCATTGAACCGTCACTGCAACCGCCAGACCGATCAGGGCTTTTTCGCGTTTTGACAGCGCGCCTTCTTCCTGACAGGCTTGATACCAGGCGAGAAATTTTTCGAATAATTCGGGTTTATATTTGGCAATGTCGCCGAATCTGCCAAGGTCTTCTTCGTTGTAATAGTGCATAGAATTTCAGTTCAAAGTTTCAAGTTTAATGTTCAAAGTTAATTTTGAAGTTTTAAAATTTCAATAAAAATTTATCTATCTGACGGCGATGACGCAAAATGTGAACGATCGCGTGTTCGAGCAATTGTTCGAGATTTTCGGAGAAACTTCCCTTTGCAATAATGATGATTTTGTCCATTTCTTCATCGCTCATCTCCCATTTTCCGTCGAGCGTTTCCGCTGTAAATGCAATCATCTCATCAATTTCGCCGCTGATTTCCGCTTTTAAAATTTGCTTTTTTTCGCGCGGCGCGGGCGCGGGCGGCATCAAAATTTGTCGGCGAACGGCGTTGGCGTAACCGTAACCGGAATAAACGATGTGGCTCATAACGGTTTGAATCGAACGGCAATCTTCGTCTTTTGTTTCAGCGTCGGCAATTCGTTCGTAATCAGCTTCGCCGACGTTTTCAACGATTGCTTTGAGTTCAAGCGCGGCGCGTTCGTATTCGTCCATCATCGCGCCGATCGCGCCTTTGCGGTAATCTTCTAAATTTTTCATGAGCAGCAGTTTTCTCCCGGAGCGCAGCCTTCTGCGCCTGATAGATCGGTTAAATTATATTCCAAACCCTTTGTTTCGCGCGGATTTCGTTTCGCAGTTCGGCGACAATCGAATTCTTTCGCGTCTTCAAAAGAAATATTTTCAAGCGGTTCGATTGGAATTATTTGATCGGCGTAAGGCTCTTTTGTATAAATCTGAAATGTCTTGTCGCACACCGCCATTCGCGCGCCCCGTTCTAAAACGTGTCCGTCGTCGTCAATGACTTTTTTCCAGGGTCCGCGATAGATTACGGCTTGATTTCGTTCCCAACACGCGCCTTGTTTTCCTTTGTAAGCGACGACCGTCACCGAACGAAACTCGATTCCTTCGACAACGCGCCAAGGTTTTTCATCGCGTTTAACGATTTCGATTCCGTAAAATCCGGCTTCTTCAAACGCTTCGATGAACAAATCTTCACGGAACGCGCCGGAAATACAGCCTGACCATAATTCGGGATCATTTTGCAGATGTTCGGGAACGTCTTCATCAGAAACAATGTCGGAAATTGCCACTCGTCCGCCTTTTTTCAAAACGCGAAACATTTCCGCAAACATCTGTTCTTTGAATTCCGGTTTGACGAGATTTAAAACGCAGTTCGACAAAATCACGTCAATCGAATCATCGGCGATCAAAGGATTTTCTGATTTTAATTTTGTTACAAAACTTTCATACGCAGAAAAATCATCGGCAGTTTTGATCGGATTTTCCTTCAAGAATTCGTCAACTAAAGCCAAATCCAACTTCAAATCCTGAATCTTTCCGTAATGAAATTCGACATTTCCGTAACCGATCTTTTCAGCCATTTCGCCAACGTATTTATTGGCAAGCGCAAGCATTTCGGTATTTGTATCAACGCCGATGACTTTTCCCGATTCCCCGATGATTTGCGAAGCGATATAGCAAATTTTTCCGCCGCCCGAACCTAAATCGAGAACGGTTTCGCCGGTTTTTACAAACTTTGAAGGATCGCCGCAGCCGTAATCGCGTTCGATAATTTCGTCCGGCAGAATTTTAAGAAACTGCGGATCGTATTCAACCGGACAGCATAAAGCGTTTTCCACTTCGTTCGCCGCATTTCCGTAACGGTCGCGAACCGCCGCTTCAACATCTAAATCGTATGGCATAAAATTGTTTGAAATAAATTTTCCTTTTTGAAGGATTTTACAAAAAATGTCGAAAACAAGTTAAATTATTCCGAAATGAACAAAGTAATTATTATAATGGCAAAAATCCCGAAAGCGGGAAAGGTGAAAACGCGGCTCGAGCCGATTTTATCGCCCGAAAAATGCGCCGAACTTGCCGATGCTTTTTTGCAAGACACGATAAATAAAGCCTTAACCCAAAATATTCAATTGATAATCGCGTTTTCGCCGAACGGAAAAAACGATTATTTTGATAAGTTTTCAAACGAAAATATTATTTTCATCCCGCAAAAAGGCGCGGATTTGGGCGAAAAAATGTTTAACGCTTTCAAGTTCGCCTTTGAACAAAAAGCGGTTTCAGCCGTTTTGATCGGAACGGACAGCCCGACTTTTCCCCGAAAATTTATCGAACAGGCATTTGAAAAGCTGGAAAAAACGGACGCGATTTTGGGTAAATCAGCAGACGGCGGATATTATTTGATCGGACTAAAACTTTTGCTGCGGGAAATTTTTGAAAATGTAATCTGGAGTTCGGAAAAAGCTTATGAGCAAACGGCGCGAAATATCGAAAAATGCGGTTTAAAATTGTCGAATTTACCCGAATGGTTTGATGTGGATTTGCCCGCAGATTTAGAAAGATTGCGAAAAGATCTAAAGCAAAATGAAAAAATCGCGCCGATTACGGCAAAATGGCTGAAAGAAAATGAACAAAATTAATTACAACAATAAAAAATTCGCGTCCACCGGAAACTCCGAAAACGGCGAAGTTTCCGGTGAAACGGTTTTTTATTATCGCCAAAAAGACGATTTGGTTTGGGCGGAATACGTGGGCGGCGCCATTATTTTCGGCACTTTGATCGCCAGAGTCGTCGAAAACTACGCCCTCGAAATGCGTTACCAGCATTTGAATAAATCGGGCGCACTGATGACCGGACGATGTTTTTCAACGCCCGAAATTCTGCCGGACGGCAGAATTCGCCTCTACGAAAAATGGCAGTGGACGAGCGGCGATTTGTCTGCGGGAGAATCAATTATCGAAGAAGTAAGATAGAAATACCTTACTGATCTAAAAGTACTTGGTTAGCTGATATTTGAAATGTCCGAAGGCGTGAAAAATAAATAAGCACCTGAGCAAATGTTATGAGATGTTTTGCTTCACGTTCAGAGTTCACGCTTTAGCGCGAAAAGCGCCAGCGAAGCGCGGCGGTTGGCAAACTAAAGTTTGTACTCTGAACGTGAAGCAAAATAAGCAGGTAAGCAAAAGTTTTAGAATATTATGAAAATTCTAAAAACTCTTTTAACTGACAGATTTACAATAACTTAGGAGTTTTCTGACATTTTCCATTTTCCATTATCCATTTTGCATTGGTGCTTACTGTAAATGCGAATCAGTAGTTGAAAATATGATGTTCGT
>JBBRVS010000224.1:0-9080 GCA_038246645.1 Pyrinomonadales bacterium | reverse complement strand
TTGGACAGTATCAATGATGTTTCAGACCTTTACGATATTTATTTCGACTCGATAAATGAAGATTTAAAAGAATTAGGTAATGAGGATTTGCTACAAATCGCAGGGATTATATCGTTTTTTAGAGTTTTAGACAGAACTAATACAGAAGTTTTTGAAAATATTGCTCAATTATTTAGTTTAACTGTTGGCGAACTTTGGACTGGATTGGAAAAACTTCACGATTTAGAAATAGTTGACCTTGATTATGAAGTAGCCAAAATTTCAAATCAAATTCTTGGAACTTACCTTTTCTATAAAGCATTTTTTAAAGAAGAAATTTTGGACTTTTCACTTTTACTAAATGATTTTTCTGAAAAATTTTCATATAGATTGGTGGATTCTCTCAACCCTGTGCTTGATACTTTCAATACCAAACTACTTATGGAAAAACTTCGTCCACATGTAGATAAAAGATGGACGGAAATCAAAGAAGATGAAACGAAAGCATTAGCTTTTATAAAACTTTTCCATTACTTGAAAGAAACGGAGTTTTTACTTTATTTAAAAAAACGAGTTGATTCGATTAAACCGATAGAAATTAAAGAATCAGAATTAAAATTTATACCTAGAAATTACAAGCCTATAAATGACAAATATCTTGAAGTAATAAAATTGTTTCAAAGCGAAAACATTGAATTGACACTTGATTTGATGTTTAGTTATTTAGAAAAAAATCTAAATCTATTGCCTCAAGTTATCCAACTTCTAACCCGCGATTTTTGTTTTAATCATTATTCGCATCGCTCGAACTACTATATTCAACAAAATGTAGTTTCCAAACTAATTGAAAAGTCTAAAGGCGAAAATGCAGACCTTTATCAGAAAATACTTCTTCAGGTTTCAGGAACATATAGTCAGATGATATTTAATTCTGATTCTTCAAATGGTCGAACCGTTACAATATACAAATCTCCTTTAAGACCAACGGAGGCAATGATTGAGATCAGAGAAAGTTTGTGGAAAAGATTGATTGAAATTTATCAAGAAGGAAAATATCAAACAGAGGTCTTCAACATAATAAAAAAATACAATCGAAATTGGCACAAAGATTACACAGTCAAAGATATTATCCAAAAAGATGTTGAAATTCTGCTTCCATTTATTAAATCGTTAAATTCAGAAAATTATCAAGATTGTGTTTTGGCTCATTCTTTCTTTGATTTCCTTGAGCATGTCGAAGTGGAATTTGATGAATCTCTCAAAGAAGAGTTTACAAACGATACTTATGAAATTTCAACAGTTCTGTTAAATAGCGACAGGCGAGAATTAAAATTAGGATATGACGAATACGAAAAATACAAAAAAGAACTTTTAGAATCCTACTTCAAACCTTATGAATTTGAAGACTATCAAAAGCTATTTGAACATTGTGAAGATATTCAAAGTCATTTAGAAGAAAACGAAAGTTATCAACTACATTTTTCCTTAGCTAAGGTTTTAATAAATTTGTCGGAGACAAATAAAGAACTTTTCATCAAAGTAATAAATCACCTTTTTGAGTCAGGAAACAAACTTTATTTGTCTGGGCAGTATGTGATTTATAAATTTGTCGAAAAGAGTTTAAGTCCGATGAATGCTTACGAAACTATTAAAGAGTCAAAATTTAACAACCAAAATAATTGGCTGTTTGGATTTTTCCAATCTTTAACAGATGAAACAACAAACGAATACTTTTTGGATGAACTTTATGATCTCTATCGAAATGCAGATTTAAAGGAAATACCTCAGCAATTAGATTATTTAGAAAATTACTTGCAGTTAGACAAAGACGCTTTATCTAAAGTAATCCGAATACTTTTTGAAAGAGTTAAAAACGGTGAAGGATATTTTAATTTTCATTTAATCTTTAATCCTCATACAGATAGTTTCAAAAAGTTAGACGCAATTTTTGCGAAGGAAATTTCTTTAATCAAAGAAATTTACTTACATCAAAACAAAATTGAGCGTTATCACGACTACAAAAGTGAAGCATTGAAAAAAATCTTTATGCTTGATAACAATTTCCTCTTTGAGTATGCAGAATTTTTGATTGAAGAAAAAACTTCCTACGAACTCCTTCACGACGGAAACACGAATTTTTCATTTATTTGGGATCAACCTAACTATAAAGAAATATTTACAGATTTATTAGATTTCATATATGAAAAAGAGGAAGAAAAGAAACATTTTTGGAATCCGAGTTTCATTGAGTTAGTTTTCAGAAACTTTATGGTAGAAGAAAACAATGAAGAAAAATTAATTGAGATAGAAAAGCAAAAGGTAAAAGCCACAGATTTGCTCAAAATAATCTTAAAAGAAAATGCAAAAGATGAAAGGAAAGCGAGTTATATATTCCAGTTGATTGTGAACTTTTTCGGAGATAAAAAGAAAGAGTTTTTAGAAATTTTCTTAGAAAAAAATAAAGACCTTGAGGATTTTAAGGGGCTTCCTTTTGAAACAAATCATGTTGTGATGGCTGATATGGGAAGTAGAATTCCGACTTATGAATATAAAATTAAATTCTATGAATCACTACTACCATTATTTAATTCAATAGATTTGTTAGAGCATAAATTAATAATTGAAGAAAAGATAAATCGTTACAAGCAAAATATTGAAGATGCTAGAAAAAGCGATTTTATTGGTCATTACTAATTTCTTAAATACATATCAATAAAATAAAGCAATTCAATTCTAATTTATTGGCTATTACAAGTAGTATAATTAGCTAATAAAGTAAAAATAATGACTCCGAATTTTGAGCAAATTATTGAATCAATTCAGAAACTTCCGCCGATTGAGCAGGAGAAGGTTTTTCATTGGTTGGAGGAAAAAAGGAAACCGCGACGGATTGAAGGGAATTACAGAGGTCAGAACCGTCTGCGGTAGCGGGCGGTTTAACTCAACGGTTTAAAGCGATTGCCAAAGTTTCAGAAATTAATCTTCAACCATCCGCTACCGCAGACGGTTCTGACCTTTTACATTCTGCTCTGAGCAAATCAAAGCAAAAATCTTCGTCAGCCTTACAAAATAAATGTTTTCGGGAGATTTTTATGGTATCTGAATCAAACTGCGTAAAGTTATTTTTGAGTTTTGTTTTCGGGTTTGTGTTTTTTTTCGGCGGCGTTGTTCAAATTCAGGCGGAACCCTTGTCGCTGGAGATGTTGGTTACGGGTTTGAAATCAACGACGAGCGGAATGTCTCTGGCGGCGAAGAATTCTTATATTGAAAAGCGGGTTTCTGAGATCGGCGTGTATTTTGTTTTTACGACGCAGGCTGAGCAGCATCTGCGGGCTGCCGGGGGGAATGATCTATTGATCGAAACCGTTCGCCGGAAAGCTCCGAAAATTCTTAGCGAAAACGAAATCCGGGCTCATCAACAGAGGCGGGAAACTCAGGCAAAGCAGGTTGACAGTTATACGAAAACCCTCGAATCAAACTCGAAAGATGCCGAGGTTTTGGTCAAACGGGCGATGCTTTACGAAAAGGATGCCGATTATCTGCTCGCGTTGGAAGATTATGTTCGGGCTCTGGCGATCAAACCCGATCATCAAACGGCGAAAACGCGCGCGAAGAGAATTTTGGAAGACTTCGGTGATTTCTTTTACACTCGCGTCAGAAGATCGGATTCGGTCTTTGAACGCGATGCGTTTGTCAAAGGATATATTTCGCTTGGAGAAAACAGACGGCGCGAAATGATGCTGAATCCGCCTTTTTACAGAGGCGATAATGATAAAAGTTTCGGCGACAGAAAAACTCTGGTTTATGTGTTGGCTTTTGTCAATGAAAAGGGAAGCGTCGTTTCGGCTTCGGAAATATCCAATGAATTCTGGGTTTCCGATTCGGCGATCAAAGCGGCGAAATCATCGAGCTTTTTTGAAAAAAGAAACCCGCCGAAAAACGCGGCTGATGATTGGGTTATTTTGATTTACGAATACAGCAGATGATTTTTATTTAACGAACTTTATTGTCAAACGGCTCTCAGGTCTCGAATGTTTGTATTTATAGTAACTGAACTCCAGTCTTGATTAGAGATACAAGAGAAAATTTAACACACACAGATGATGCACACAGATGAAGCCGGATAAAGGCAAGATAAAGACCAATGAATGTTCCTAAAGCAATGAATTATCTGTTCTTATCATCTTAAATCTGTGTGCATCTGTGTTAAAAACATTGCTGATTTTCTAATCAAGACTCAGGTTAACTGACCAAATTTGTTGGGAAATGAAACCGTGTCAGTAGCGTCCTTGCGGAAAATCCTTCATAAAATCTACGAGCGCGAGAACGCCTTCTTTCGGGAAAGCGTTGTAAACGGAAGCGCGGATTCCGCCGACCGAGCGGTGTCCTTTTAAGCCGTCCAAGCCGTTTTTGGTTGCTTGAGTTGCAAATTGTTTTTCGAGTTCTTCCGTCGGCAGATTAAATGTTACGTTCATCAAAGAGCGTGCGCTCTTTTCGGCGTGTCCGCGATAAAAACCGTCGCTTGCATCAATTGCGTCATAGAGAATTTGCGCTTTTTCCGCGTTGATTTTTTCCATCGCCGCAACTCCGCCTTGTTCCTTTAGCCAAAGAGTTACGAGATTTATCAGGTAAATTCCCCAGGTGTTCGGCGTGTTGAGCATCGAATCATTTTGGGCGATGGCGCGGTAATCGAGCATTGAATGTTGATTTTCGGGAACTTTTTCCAGGAGATCGTCGCGGATAACACAGACGCAAACGCCCGAAGGTCCGATATTTTTTTGCGCTCCGGCGTAAATCAGTGCGTATTTTTCGATGTCGAAAGGTTTTGAAAGAATATTTGATGAAGCGTCGCAAATGATTGGAATTCCGCCGCCTTCAAGCTCGTAGTTAAACTCAACGCCTTCGATTGTTTCGTTTGAAGTATAATGAACGTATTGCGCGTCCGCCGAAAAATTCAATTCTTCCTGCGCCGGAACTGACCGAAAACCTTCGCTTTCGGTCGAAAAAATTTCCCGCGCATTTCCGCATTTTTTCGCTTCCTTGATCGCTTTTTTGCCCCACACGCCCGTAATAATATAATCGGCGGTTTCGCCCTGCTTGAGAAAATTCAGCGGAATCATCGAAAATTGCAGACTCGCGCCGCCTTGCAGAAACAGGATTTTGTAATTCCTCGGAACATTAAGAAGTTCGCGCAAATTCGACTCCGCGCTTTCTAAAATCTCTTCGAAATGTTTCGAGCGATGGCTGATTTCCATCACGCTCATCCCGATTCCGTCCAGAGAAAGCAGTTCGCTCTGGGCTTTTTCCAAAACCGGCAGAGGCATAATTGCCGGTCCCGCGCTGAAATTATAAATTCTTTCCGTCATTAAAACTCCTTAGATTTTTCGCATAATTGCAAATAATCGAAAAATTAAGATAACACAGCCGGAAAATTTAATAAATTTGGATAAATCAAGTTTTCCGGCTTCAAAAATTTGATTGACTTAAGGTAAAATAAGCAATACTTAACAACTCTTTTTTTGCAATTTACATCTTAAAAAGGCGTTTCAAGCAGATTTATTTAACACACAAATTTTCTGGAGGATTTAAATGTTTCGAAAAAATTACTATTTATTTGTTTTTGCAATTGCTTTATTTTTAGGAAGTAATATTGCGATCTTTGCTCAAACAACATCAGAAATCAGCGGTCGGGTCGAACTTAAAAAAGTTGACGGTACAACCGAACCCGTTGCCGGTGCGCTGATTGAAGTTTATAGAACTGACAAAAAAGTTACTTTGCCGTCGGTTAAAACCGATGCAGCCGGTAATTTCACAGTTTCCGGCGTGCCGAACGAAGGCGAATATGTTCTGGCAGTCAGCGGTGAAAAGATTAAAACAGAGGTTTCAAATATCATCAGTTTCGGAGCAAAAAATGTAAATTTCCTCGTTTCTCCGGGAGATGGAAGCCGATATTCTGAAGCTCAAATAAGAGAAGCTCTGGCTAAAGCCGGAGATTTAACAGCCGAGCAAAAGAAAGAGAGAGAAGAATTTGAAGCAAAAAAGAAACAGGTCGAGGGTGAAACCCAATTAATCAATCGGGCATTGTCAGAAGGTATTAAGGCTTATACCGCTAAGGACTTCGATCTTGCAATTGTTAAGTTTGAAGAAGGTTATCAGGCTAATACGAAATATATCGGAAGTGCGCCGATTTTATTGAACAACAAAGGTTCTTCTTTGGTCAGACGTGCCGTACTTAATTACAATACGATGGTGCAATCGAAAGATCAGGCGCAAAAAAATGAATTAAGACCAAAAATCAACAAGGATTTCGAGGACGCAATTGACGCTTTCAGTAAGGCTTGGACGATTATCAAAGACGCGAAACCGGATGAAATAGCTAAAATCCAGAAAAACTTCGATGAGAATAAAGTGCTAACATTAACATTCACGCAAGATGCCGTAAATTTTATGATTAAAACGGAAGGAACATCAGAAGCTCAAAAAGACAATGTCAGAACTTTGATGGGCGAATATATTGCATTTGAAAAAGATGCCAAGAAAAAAGAAGCCGCGCAGGTCGAAGTGGGATTATATATGCTGCGAGTCGTTGATTTTGAGAATGCAATCGTTGAATACCACAAAGCTCTGGAAATAGCACCAAAAAATCCTGATGCTATCGGCGGTTTGGGATTGTCATTGTATATGGCTTCATTTGAAAGCACAGATATGGCAAGAAAACAAGAGGCTTTAAATTATATGCAGCATTTTCTCGATACTGCTCCGGAAAATCATCCTTTAAGAGCAGGAATTGACAGCGGAGTTGAAGATTTGAAGGCTCAGAAATTAAAACCGCAGAAAGTTTCGGCTAAAAATTAAACGAATCGCTTGATTCAGCTTAAAAAAATCCGCAGAGAAGATTTCGACAAAAATTGTGAAATCTCTGCGGATATTTTTTATTTATCTCTTAATTTATAAGCCTGAACGGCTTCGGCTGATCCGGCGTGCATAATTTCGGGCTTGTGATATTTCCAGAATTTTTCAAATTCCTCGTCCGGCATTTCGGGTTTGGTTTCGCGTTCTTTCTGCTTTAAATAATTTTCGCACCACTGGCGCATTTCCATATTTTGATTCAACGCGGTGCGCGCTCCGTGCATCATATTATCTCGTTCCATATTTTTATGTCCTTTATGTTAGATTCTATTGATAAACATTATTCGCTCGTTTTGCGTAATAACATCTGTTTTAAAAGTCAACTTTGGAGTATTTAGCGTGAAAAAAAATTTCTTGAATTCACTACTTATTTTGTCTCTGCTGACATCTTTCAGTTTTGCACAAACGAAAAACCCGGCGCAACCTGCGGCGAAAAATTCGGCGGCAACGAAACCTGTGCAGAAAGGTATCGAAGTTCCGTTTGTCAATAAAACTCTGGCAAACGGTCTGGAAATTATCGTTTTGCCCGATTCTTCCGTTCCGCTCGTTACTGTCGAACTGGCGGTACGCAACGGTTCATTTACCGAGCCGCCGGAACTAAACGGTTTATCGCATCTTTACGAACATATGTTCTTTAAACCGAACGGCGCGGTTCTGCTGTTTCGGTGCGAACTCGCGCTTCGTGGAGGATCTCTTAACGATTACGGGAAACGGATGTGCACCGAACCTTTGCGGTTAAAAGCGCAAATCGGAAATCTGGCTTATCTGGAAGACAGCGATCAGCTCAGCATCAGCAATGCGAGTACCCGCGAAGAAGTTGTAAATTACTATGTTACGACAACCTCGCCGTATCTTGCCGCCGCGATGCGTTCGATGAATAATTCGATTCGCTTTCCGACTTTTGATGAAGAGGAACTTCAGGACGAAATAAAAGTTGTTTTGGGCGAAGTTGACCGCAATGAATCGAACCCGTTTTACTACTTAAATCTGACATCGAACGAAAAACTTTATTATAAATACCCGACGCGCAAAAATCCACTCGGCACGCGCGAAACGATTACATCGGCAACGACCGAAAAAATGCGCTTGATTCAATCGCGCTATTATGTGCCGAATAATTCGGCTCTGGTCGTAACGGGCGATGTCAACCCGGAAGAAGTTTTTAAAATGGCGGAAGAGACTTTCGGCAGCTGGGAAAAACGAAAAGTTGATCCGTTCAAGGAATTTCCGCTCGTCGAACATCCGCCGCTCGAAAAAAGCGAGGGCATCATCGTCGAACAGCCCGTGCAGAATGTTTTGATTCAAATCGGCTGGCACGGTCCTTCAATCGGCACAGACGATGAAGGAACATATGCGGCAGATGTTTTTTCGTATATTTTGACTCAGCCGAATTCACGCTTTCAACGTGCGCTGGTTGATTCGGGGTTAACCGCCGGCGCAAATATCGGTTATTACACGCAGAGAAATGTCGGACCGATTCAAATTCTGCTCGTGACCACGCCGGATAAAGCGAAAGCCGCGCTGAAGACGACTTACGAACAAATCGCGCAATTTGATAAACCGGACTATTTTACAAATGAAGAACTCGAAAGCGCGAAAACGATGCTCGAATCGAGAGATTTGTTCGAGCGCGAAAAACTCAGCGATTACGCGCATACGCTTTCCTTCTGGTGGTCTTCGACCGGAATCGAATATTTTCGCGGTTATCATAAAAGTTTGCGGGCGATCACGCGCAACGAAACAAACCGTTATGTGAAAACCTATATTCAGGGCAAACCGCATATTACGGTCGCGCTGATGTCTTCGCAATCGAAAGCGGCAGCTAAGCTGACCGAAGCGGATTTACTCGGAAAATAATATGGATTTGCGATTGGCGATTTGCAATTTGCGATTGTTTTGAATGAACCAAAGTTTCGATTTATCAATAATTTAAGAAAAACGATAAATCTTTGTAAATTTATGAAATTGATTAATAAAAAATGGTTGATTGTCAGTAGATTTCTTCTGGTGACCTTTGTTTTTACAGCATTTACAAGTGCGGTTTCGGCACAAACGGCGACCGGCAGCGTTGCCGATCAAGCCGCGCTCGTTTCGGAATTCGAGGTCAACGGTCTTAAGGTTTTGGTCAAACGCCGGCTGAGTGCGCCGACGGTTGCCGCCGGACTTTTCGTGCGCGGCGGAGCGCGAAATAT
>JBBRVS010000223.1:0-9107 GCA_038246645.1 Pyrinomonadales bacterium | reverse complement strand
CTTTGAGACTTACTTTCTCAAAGACAACCGGTGTCCCGAAAGTTTTTCTAAAACGCGCAGATATTTTCGCGGAAAAAGTCTGTGAATATAATTTATCGCGATTGCATCTTTGCCGATCAAAATTCGCGTGTTTTCCTTCTTTATTCCGCTGATAATAACTTCGGCGGCGGTTTCGGGCGTGGTCAGCGCGACTTCGTCAAAAAAATTCGCACCCTGAGATTTATATTCTTCCGGCGTTTTTTCACCCAAACGCGAATTTCGTGCAATATTTGTTTTAATTCCGCCCGGATGAACGGTCGAAACGCAGATATTCGTGTCTTCAAGTTCGTGGCGCAAGGCTTCGGTAAAACCGCGTACGGCAAATTTGCTCGCGCAATAGGCGGTTTGTTCGGGCGGCGCGATCAAACCGAAAACGCTTGAAATATTAACGATATGCGCCTTTTTCTGCTCCTTTAAAATCGGCAGAAAATATTTTACGCCGTAAACCGTTCCCCAGAAATTGATGTTCATCAGCCATTCGAAATCTTCAAGCGAAATCTGCTCGAAATCGCCCAATAAACCGACTCCGGCATTATTTATCAGATGAGTTGCGCGACCGAATTTTTGAACCGTTTCATCGGCAAATCTCTTCACGTCTTCGCGTTTTGAAACATCAACTACGCTGGTTAAAACTGAACCGCCGAGGTTTTCGATCAATTCCGCCGTTTCATTCAAGCCTGTTTCATTAACATCGGAAATCGCAATTCCGGCAATTTTTTCTGCGGCAAAGCGAACCGCCAGAGCGCGCCCGATGCCCGACGATGCGCCCGTGATGACTGCAATGCTTTCAGAGTTTAAACTCATAAGAAAACAACAAAGAAATAAATACAGGGATAACAGGATAGACCTGGATAAAAGAATTAAAATCATCCCTGTTTATCCTGTTATCCCTGTTAATTAAACTTACTTTCTGACCGAAACCTTTGCATTTCCAATGTTTCCGTTGGCATCAAAAACGCGCAGCGTGATGATATATTCGCCTGCCGTTTTGAGCGGAATATTTAAAGTGTACCGCTCTTTTTGGCTGTCGGAAATTCCGTCGTCCGAATAGACATTTTGCCAATCGCCGCCGTTGATGCTGTATTCGGCGCGGTTGATATAGCTCGAACTTTCGCTCGCATCAAAGACGACGCGCACATTTTCGCCCGAAATTTGCGGCGCGCCCGCAGCCGCAACTTCCGGCGAAGTATTATCAATATCAACGGGTTCGCTCAATCTTTCGCCCGTAAGTGCCGCATTCACGGGGTTTGAAAGCGAATCATTGGCAACGATCTTGAAAATATAACGACCGTCGGCAAGAGCCGTGCCGTCAATCGCAAAGAAATTATCGGTTAATTTATCGGTCAAAAGTTTGAAATTCGCTTCATTCGTTTCGCGGAAATAGAGCGAATATTCCAGTTTGTCGTCGTTGCGGTCTTCCGCCGTCCATTGCAACGAACGCGCCCCGCGCAGAAAGACTTTTCGCGGCGGAATCTGCGCTTCGGGAATTCCGAAATCGGCTGAACTCAGACCGGAAATCTCGATATTCGGATCGAGCTGAATCGGAGGGTTCGATAAAAGTCCGATATTAGTCGGCAAAACTTCAATCGAAAGAATTTCGGGCGCGATATTTCTGCCTAAATACGAAACATTGACTTCGCTCAGACTGCCCGCGCTTTTCAAAACCGCGCGCCATTGCAGATAGAGAGCCTTCGGGCTCTGGATCTGTGCGCCTTTCTGATCGGTGTAATTCGCGCTCCACGCGCTCCACGTTTCGTCCGGCGTTTCGGTGTTGCCGCTGCGCGTCTGAAGCGCGACGTCTCCGGTCGAACTCCACCAGATTCTGCCCCAGGTTGCCGCCGATTTCGTATCTAAAACGGGCGATTCGTAACTGCCTTCCGGCGTATTCGCGCCGCCGAAACGATAAAGTTTGCCCTGATTGCTCGAAGCCGCAAAAAGCTGTTTGCCGTTGGTAAAAAGCGTCGAAATTTGTCCTTCGTCCGTTTGCAGCAGAAGAGTTTCGCGCCCGTCATTCGTTACCGAATAAACTCTGCCTTTATCGGCAGTTCCGATCAAAACGCCGTTTCCGGTTTGGTGTGCATAGACGGAAAAAGCCGAAATTTCCGCCGAATTCCAGATGACGTCGCTTCCGCCGTCGGGCAAAATCCGGTAAACGACCGATTTTGCGCCCGTCAGATCATAACGGCTTTTCGGCGGCATCGGAACGGTCAGCGTTGTGTTCGTTTTCGCGGTTACGGTTTTGCTTTTCGGCATTTCGGTCGGCGGCGGCGGCGGCGTTGCGGCTGAAATTGATTCATTTAACGCCAGAACATAAACCGAACCGTCAGTTCCGACGGCGATTTCGTGAATTTCCCGCAGAGGCGAATCGAGCAAAGCGAACGGTTTTCCGTCCGCCGCAAAGCGCAAAACCAAACCGTTGGCATCGGTTCCGGCATAGAGATTTCCCCGCGTATCGGCGGCAAGCGAGATGATATGCGTTTCGCTCGTGTCAAAAAGCAGAGAACTTTCGGGAACGGCATTTGCGGATTTTACCTTGTAAATTTTGCCGTTTTCGCCCGTTCCGACCGCCAAACTTCCGTCGCTCAAAACCGCCAGCGACCAGATATATTTTTCCTTCGGCTCGAAATAGACGGTCGCCGCACCGTTTGCGTCAATCCGGTAAACCTTGCCGTCCGGCGAAGTTCCGGCAAAGACCGTGCCGCCTGTTCCGACTGCCAGAGCCGAAACATTGATTTCCGCCAGATCGGTAAAAAGTCTGCCTTGCCCGTTTGCGTCAACGCGGAAAATTCTGCCGTCGCTGCCCGTTCCGAGGAAAACATTGCCGCTTGCATCAACCGCGCTCGACCAGACGAAAGATTGTCCGGTATTAAATACTTCCGTCAAATTCGGCGCGAGCGAAATCGCGCCCGTGTCGGATATCGAAACGCCTTTTGCGTCGCCCTTTAAAACGTCTTCTTTCGAGTTGATCGTCCAGATCGCCGGTGAACTCGCGTAGCCTGCGGAAACACACAAAAATGCCGTAAAAACTACAATGATAATTTTTTTCATTAGATATATTTTGCCGAATAAACCAGAGTTTCTTCTTTATCGTAAATTTCGATGCCTCTTTTTGTAAAGCCGATTTTCTCTAAAACATTTTGCGAGGCGGTATGCTGCAAATCGGTCAGGGCGATTATTTCACGAAAACCCAAATTCTCGAAACCGTATTTTAAGCATCCGCCTGCCGCTTCCGTTGCAAAACCCTGCCCCCAAAATTTGCGCTCGAAAAGATAACCCAATTCGATTTCTTTTGTTTCAGAAAGCCGCACAAAACCGCAGCTTCCGATAATTTCGCCGATCGGTTTCCGGGTTACTGCCCAACGGCAAAAGCCCATTTTCTCCTGATACTTTTCCGCCCAATTCAAAAACTTTTCGGCATCTTCGATTGTTTTATACGGCTTTCCTTTGCCGATATGTTTCATTACCTTCGCATCGCGGCAAATTTCAAACAATCTTTTCGCCTCAGATTTTTGCCAGGCGCGTAAAATTAATCGCTGTGTTTCGAGAATTTGCATTATTTGGCAGTTTGTTTCCGCCGTTTTTTCGGCAAAACTTCGGCAATCGGTTTGGCTTCGAGAAAGCGCAGAGCGTGATGCAATTCGTCGGCGTCGCCCGTAATTAATCTTGCGCTTCGCTCGCGTGTCACATACGCCCAGAACCATTCACTCAAAACCCACAGGCGATTGCGAAAACCGATCAGCGAAATTACGTGAATAAACAGCCACGCCAGCCACGCCAAAAATCCGGTCATCTTTAATCTTCCGGCTTCGACAATGGCGCGGTTTCGTCCGATCGTTGCCATCGAACCTTTGTCCCAATACTTAAAATCTTCGCGTTTTTCGCCCCGTAAATCCGCCAGAATATTTTTGCAAGCAGTTTGCGCCATCTGAATCGCGGCGGGCGCAACGCCGGGAACTAATTGTCCGTTTTCCTGTTTCAAATTCGCCATATCGCCGATCACGAAAATGTTTTTCTGATTCGGCACGCTCAGATCATTTCTGACCAAAACACGTCCGGCTTTATCGGTTTCCGTGCCTAATTCCTTGCCGAGAAAAGAAGCCGCCACGCCGGTCGCCCAGATCGCCACGTCGCATTCGATCCAATTGTCGGCGACTTTTACGTTTCCGTCCTTAAGATCGGTAACGAAACTATTTAAATAAACTTCAACGCCTAAATCTTCCAGATCGCGTTTGGCGCGTGCCGAAAGTTCGGGCGAAAATGAATTCAAGATTCTGTCCGCGCCTTCATAGAGCATCACGCGGGCTTCTTTTGTGTTAATCGCTTTAAAATCTTTTGCCAGCGCCTGCCGCGCAATTCCGGCGATTGCGCCCGCCAATTCAACGCCCGTCGCGCCGCCGCCGACGACGACAAAATTCAGAGGCTCGTGCGTTCCGGTCAAGATCGCATCGCGCTCGGCAAGTTCGAATGCCAGCAAAACGCGGCGGCGAATTTCCAGCGCATCTTCAACCGTTTTCAAACCCGGCGCGGACTTTTCCCATTCGTCGTGTCCGAAATATGAATGCCGCGCACCCGCCGCGACGATCAGATAATCAAACCGAACCTTTGCATCATCCTGCAATTTAACCGTTTTATTTTCAAGGTTATAACCGACCGCTTCGCCCAAAATCACTTCGACATTTTTGTATTTATGCAAAATCCGTCGAATCGGCGAAGCAATCTCGCCCGGCGACAAAACTGCCGTGGCGACCTGATACAGAAGCGGCTGAAAAGTATGGTGATTTTTTTTATCAATCACTGTTACGTCAACGTCTTTTCCGCCCAACTTTTTCGCGGCTTCCAAACCGCCGAAACCGCCGCCGATGATCACAACTTTCGGTTTGTTTTTCATAAATTTATCTCCGCTTTTCTAACGCGCAAAATGTTCGTGAAAATTATCTCATACGCCAATATATTTCGCATAAATCGAAGGCATATCATTTTTTTTATATTTCCGCATTGAAATATTCTTCGGCTGAAACGATTTCGACATTGAGAAATTGCCGAATTTTTTGAAAACCCGAAAGATTTGAAGTGACGGGAAAAAATTTTCGGGCATAAACAGTGCGGGCAATCAGCGCGTCGTTTTGAAGTTTTTGAGCATCGGGAAGTTTCGGCGTTTTGCCCTGCGCGGCGGATTTTTCGCCGAATCTGATGCGCGAAACTATTTTCGAGGATTCCCACCAATCATCGGAATTCGGCACGAGGTATAAACCGTCTTTTGTGAACAATTTACGCCAAGCTGTGTATTTTTGCCAGTCGGATTTATCAATCGTTGTTGCGGTCAATTCATATAAAACTACTGATGATAAAGCCATTTTTGCTAAATGATAGTCGGTTATTGATTTTTTATATTCGATGAAAACATTCATATCAAAAACAGGTCGGCTCATTTTTCCGAACCTTCCTTTTTCAGATATTCGTCAAAATCGCCCCGCTCAATTTGTTTTTCGATAACTCTCATCACAGCACGGCTTGTTTTGATTCTTTCCATTTCGTCTTCCGTAAATTTTTCTTTGTCAATCGGCTTTTTCCAAGGCGGTTTCGCGCCGTTTTTATTGCCGTTTGGTTGAGTATTTTCCATAATTTCCACCTCGAACTTATCATATCAAACTCCGATATATTTTGCATAAATGATGCGCGCCACGGAAATATCGTCAGTTCCGCGAATAATTGCCCGCGCGTCACCAAAAATTGTTATCTCAAAACCTTCAAGCGTCAGGCGCAAAAGATATTCATTGAGTTTGATTTCGCCCAACAATTTTAATTTTTCGGCTAAGTTCGGCAAATCAATTTCCGCGGCGTTTTGCGGCTGGATTTGAACGGCATCGCGTCCACAGAGCGCGGTGAAAAAATCGGCGTTTTCGGCTTCTAAAAATTCAAAATTTCTTTTCGCACAGGTTTCGCAATCTTCGTTCGGTTTGCCGGGTTTGATCTTCCGCCAATCATTTTGCCAAATATCAATTTGAATTAAAGATTTGTGAAGTTTATCGAAATTTCCCGTTAAAATTTTTAACGCTTCCGAAGTTTGAATCGCCGAAATGCTCGTAATGATCGGCTGAATCACGCCAGCCGTATCACACGTCGGCGCACTTCCGGCTGACGGCATTTCTTCAAAAATACAGCGCAGACACGGCGTTTTATCGGGAATGATCGTCATTGTCGTCCCGTAAGATGACACCGCCGCGCCGTAAATCCAACTTTTGTTTAATTTAACGCAAGCGTCATTGATCAAATAGCGAATTTGAAAATTGTCCGTTCCGTCTAAAATTAAATCAACGCCCTCAACAAAACTTTCGATATTTGAATTATTGACATCCGCAACGATTGATTCGACTTCGATTTCCGAATTGATTTCCGCAATTCGATTTTTTGCCGCAATCGCTTTCGGAATGCGCTCTTTCGCGTCATTTTCGGAATAAAGAGTTTGTCTTTGCAGATTGGAAAACTCGACAAAATCGCGGTCAACTATTCGCAAAAAACCGATTCCCGCCCGAGCCAAAATCTCGGCGTGCGACGCGCCCAAAGCACCGCAGCCGACGAGCAAAACACGCGAATTTTTTAGTTTTTCCTGTCCGCTTTTTCCGATTTCATTAAATAAAATCTGGCGGCTGTAACGATTATTCACAAATTTAGGATAACAAATCTTTTACTAATCTCGTAAGATTCAACTTAACAAAACAACCTAACTAATTTATTATTGAAAATGTGAATCTAACCTGGTAATTTGCTGAATTTATATGATTTTGGAAACAACACAAAAAATTCCTCTCTCACTCTGGAAAGATGGTTCGATTCGTGTCAAAGGCACACGTTTATTGATTGATATGATTGTCAACGCGCATAATCGCGGTGAATGTCCGGAAGACATTTATGATTCGTTTCCATCGGAGGCTTATGCGATTGCCGATATTTATTCGATAATTGCTTATTATTTGAGAAACAAAACAAAAATTGATAATTACTTGGCAAAACGCGAAAAAGAAGCCGAAAAGTTTTGGAAAACGCTTGAATCGGACGAAAAATATCAAGCACGAATAGATAAACTGAAAAGCTTTAGAGAAAAAAGCTAAAGAAAAATCACTATTTTATTAGAATATACGGCAGTTTTAGAATAATCTGAAATTGCTTTTTTTATGATCAAAATTCCCGCCGTCCAAAATTTTAACGGAAAAATCCTGCGCGGACTCAAACTTCGCATTCCGGAACTTGATTGTGTAACAACATATCAACTCGGCTTGGAGGAATATTCCGATCCGAAACTTTTGGAATGGGCGGCAAAGAAAAATCGTGTAATTTTAACTCATGATGCAAAAACCTTTCCTGTTTTCGCTTACGAAAAAATGTCAAAAGGTGAGAAAATGAGCGGCGTAATCGTAGTTTCCGATCAAACACCGATTGGCAATGCGATTGCTGATCTGGAACTTGTAATTCTCGGCAATTTTGAGAATGAATGGGAAAATACGGTCACGCGAATTCCAATATAATCTATCAAAAATTTTATTACTTCATCGGCAAAATTACGGTAATAATCAAACCGCCGTTTTCCGCTAATTCGTTTTCCGGAACTTTAAGTGAACACTGTATAATTTATACTTTCAATTTTCATAAATTATTCAAATCGTCCGACTCTATGAATTTGTTTCCAAACTCCAAAATAAAATGTGCCGTAATCATATTTTGTCTCGCTCTTTTTGTCCGAGTTTTTGTCGTTTTGGCGCAGTATAAATTCAATTTTCTTTCAGGAAGATTGGTCGGCGCGGACACCAAACTTTATCTCGACATCGCGCAGAATCTTTTGAGCGGAAACGGTTTGGCGACCGATGCCGGAGGCGCAACGGCGTTTGTTTCGCCGCTTTTCCCGATGTTTCTCGCTTTTGGAATCTCGATTTTCGGCGAAGAAAATCTGATTTTTGTAAATCTGCTGCAATGCGTGATGGGCGCATTTGTCTGCGTGTTTATTTTTGCCTGCACAAATCTGATTTTCGACGATTTGAAAACCGCATTTATCGCCGGAATAATTGCGGCACTTCATTACGAGCTGATTTTATGGGCGACGATGCAGCTTTTGACCGAACCGCTTTATATTTTCTTTCTGGCAATTGCGCTCTATTTTTTAATTTCCGGCGTTAAATTCGAGAAGAAAAAACCACTGAATTTCTGCCTTTCGGGAATATTTTTCGCGTTCGCTTCATTAACCCGTCCGATTGCGATGGCGATTGCCTGCGGTTTGGCTTTTATAATTTTTATTTCCGCGCTTTTAGGGAAAAAGTCGGATTGGAAATTGCCGGTTTATTTTATTATCGTATTTTTTCTGTTGATGATGCCGTGGGGAATCAGAAATTATTTTGTAATGAATAGTTTTACGATCTCTTCGCTCGAAGGCGGACACGTTTTTTGGCTCGGAAACAATGCCGAATACGATAAATACGAGCATCCCGATTTTACAAAATTCGGCGGTTATACGGTGATGTTCAAGCGTCCGGCGGAAACAAGCGGGACGGAAGCGGAAAGCAACCGGAAATTTTACGAATTAGCGCGAAAACATATTTTTGAAAATCCGCTCGAGTTTATCAAACGCGGATTTCACAAAACCCGGAATATGTGGCGACCGAATTTTTCCGGCAGTTCACGGCGCAACGGTTTATTAAGCTATTCATTTTATCCGCTGATCTTGCTGACCGCGCTCTTCGGAATGTTTCTTTCTTGGCGGCAAATTAAAGGAAATTTCTGGCAAAAATCAGATGATCCGCTTAGTTTGTTGATTTTGTTCTTTTTGTTTCATCTATTGATTCACGCCGTAATTACGGGCGAAATACGTTTTCGTCTGCCGATCTGGCTGGTGCTTATTCCTTTTTCGGCATTTACTTTTTCGCTTGTTATTAAGAAAGTTGACACTCTGCCATCTAAATCGAAGCGATTATAGATGGAGATTCTAAAGACACGCTTTCGCTATGACGATACGTTTTGTCTTTAAGGCTATGTCCCAGCCCGAGTTTTAGTATTACTTTTGCAGAAACTATATCGCGATG
>JBBRVS010000222.1:0-9130 GCA_038246645.1 Pyrinomonadales bacterium | reverse complement strand
CACCGCACTTGTCGGATCATTATTTGGAACTCAAGTGTAAAAAGTATAAATTAGTTCAATGCTGAAAATAGATATTCATACGCACATTCTGCCCAGAGATATTCCGAACTGGAAACAAAAATTCGGTTACGGCGGATTTATAAAACTAGATCATCACAAACCGTGCTGTGCGCGGATGCTCAAGGACGACGGGCATTTTTTTCGTGAGATCGAAGACAACAGCTGGTCTGCGGAAAGAAGAATCGAGGAATGCGACGCTCAGAATGTTAATGTGCAGGTTCTTTCGACCGTTCCCGTGATGTTTTCATATTGGGCAAAGCCGATTGACGGTGCAGAAGTCGCAAAAATTTTGAATGATGAAATTATTGAAATAGTCAAAAAATATCCGCGCAAGTTTATTGGTCTCGGAACTGTTCCGATGCAGGACACGAATCTTGCGATAAAAGAATTGGAACGCGCAAAAAAGATCGGTCTGGTCGGCGTAGAGATCGGCTCGAATGTTAATCAGATAAATTTAGGCGAAGCTCAGTTTTTTGATTTTTTTGCCGCTTGTGAAGAACTTGGAATGGCGATTTTCGTTCACCCCTGGGAAATGATGGGCGAACGCGATATGCAGAAATACTGGCTGCCGTGGCTCGTCGGAATGCCGGCGGAAACTTCGCGCGCCGTTTGCAGTTTGATCTTTTCGGGCGTTTTGGAAAAATTGAAAAATTTAAGAATTTGTTTCGCGCACGGCGGCGGCTCGTTTCCGGCGACAGTTGCCAGAATCGCACACGGTTTTGAAGTTCGTCCCGATCTTTGCGCGGTTGATAATGCTGTAAATCCGCGAAACTATCTAGGAAAATTCTGGCTCGATTCGCTTGTTCACGATGAATTGATGCTTGAATATTTAGTTAAACTGGTCGGCGCAGACAAGATCGCACTCGGCACGGATTATCCGTTTCCGCTCGGCGAACTCGAACCGGGAAAACTAATTGAAGCTTCAAAATTTAATGATAAAACAAAGGCAAAAATGCTTCACGGTGCGGCGTTGGAATGGTTAAATTTAAGCGAAGATCATTTTTTGTAATTAACCAAGTCAATTATCGAAATTATTTATCAAAACCACATCGTCAATGTGTTTTCCGACCGAAACTGCTAAATCCCGATTCTTTGTAAATTGAATCGGTCTCGGCGAAAACGTCCTTTTTCCAAATTCCAGTATTTTCTTCCGTGTGCTTTAGATAATAGATTGCATCGCTCGTTTCTCTCCAGCGAGATTGCGATTGATTGGTCGTTATTTGAAGGGTTTTTGCGTTGGCAGATGAAATGTTTCTATTAAAAATTCGTAATTAAAACAGCATCGTCCATACTTTTTCCTTCCGAAACGACTAAATCTTTGTCATTTCTAAACCAACAAAAATTATAGATGTGCATATTCGGCAGTTCGGCGATTTGTCGGCGTTGGTTTTGGTTGAAGACGTTTTTCCGCCAAATAACTACGCCCAAATCTGTCTGATCAAAGTAATCGAGAGCATCGCTTGTTCCAGCCCAGCGGACAACGATGTTCATACTCGGAATTTCAACAAACGTCGGTTCGGCTTTGTCTGTTTTAATCGAAATAATTCCGACTTCGTAGGTTTTTGCCGGAGTGTCGGGTTCGTTATTTTTCGTCGCTTGGCGGAACATTAGAAATTTTCCGTCGGGGGAGATCTTTAGAAATCCAACGGGAGTAATTTTTTCGGAAACTTCGAGTTTTTCGGGTTGTCCGTCCGGCATATTTTTTTTCCAGATCGCCGAAACGCCCTTGGCTTGGCGGATAAAATAAAGAATACTTTCGTCGTTTGATAACACCGGAAACAGATCGTTGGCGTTTTCACCCGACGTTATTTTTATACTATTCTGCCCGTCAAAATCCATTCTCTGCACGGTTCGGTTGCCGTCTTCCGCCGAATCGTAATAAATATGACTGCTTTTGAGAGATATGAAAGGATGTTCGTTGGCATCGCCCTTGTCTTTCGTTAACTGCCTCTTTTCGCCGTTTTGCGGATCAACCGTCCAAAAGTTGCGATTTTTATCAGCAAGCGAAACGTATATAATTTTTTCGTCAGGCAAAGTATTTAATCCGTATATTCCATCAAAACTCCCCTCTTTTTCGAAGGTTAATTGTCGTGCTTTCTTTGTGTCGGCATCGGGGATAAACCACACATTCGCCATCATTTTTGTCTTGGTAACAACAAGTGTTTCCCCATTTCCGGCAAGCGATATTTTCATATATGCGTTCAGATCATTTGTTATTCGCTGAAGTTCGCCGCTCAAAATAGAAAGTTTATAAATTTGCGGGAGTTCTTTTCCTTCTTGTGCCGCCAAAATAATTTCATCTTCGGTTTTATATACCGCCTGATAAATTTGTCTTAATTTGGGTGTTTCGAGCTTTTTGGTAGTTCCGTTTTCAGCATCTACGACCAGTAGATTTGAAACAAATTTTCTCTGCGGTTCGCTAACTGCCAGAATGTTCTTACTGTCGGGAGAAAACGCGGGACGAGCGTATCTGACCTCAAATGATTCAGGAAAATTTTGAGTTGTCAGAGCTTTTTCATCATTATTTTCGAGATTCTTAACGATCAGATGATAATCGTTAGTTGCCGGATTTTTGCGGATAAAAGCCAACAATTTATCATCTTTGGACAATCCGAATTTGCTCCAGACATCTTTGGCGACGAGTCTTATGTTCCCGCCGAATCTGCCGATAACGTGAATTTCGCCGGATTGATCCATTGCCGGACGTGCATACATATAAATGTTTTCACCGTTTGCCGAAAATTGCAGAAAGCTCGGATAGGAATCCTTAGCAAGGTCTAATTTAACCTCCTGATCAAGTTCGATGTCCTTTAACCAGATAGTTCTATCCAGACTTTTTTCATCTTTTATGAACGCCAGAAATTTTCCGTCCGGCGAGATCGCAGAACTTATAATATCGCCGGTGTCCGTCAAACTTTTAAATTCGAGACTATTTGCCGAATTCTGTGAAGCATCGGTTTTTGGATTGCTCCACATCCAAAAACCCAATGCCGTAATCGCCAATACGGAAAAAATCCCGACGATTGCACCGACCAATAATTTGTTTGGATTTCTTTTATTTACCGGAAACTTTCCGGTTTCTGCTGTGGGCATCGGTTCAAACGACTCTTCGATAATTTCTTCGCTCAGATAAGTTTTGGTTTTGGTCGCAACGATTACTTCGGATAAATGTTGGTCGTTCCCAAAAACTTGATTATCGTTAGTTTCGTTTTTCCCGAAGACCTTTTCTAATTCGACGGTATTAACCTCAGCCGCAAAACGATAACCGCGACGCGGAACCGTTTCGATAAATTCCTTGCCGAGCATCTGCCGAAGGATGTAGATATTCTGAGTTAAATTTCCTTCTTCAACAAAAGAATCTTCCCAAATCGCATTCATCAAATCGTCTTTTGAAACGATCTTTCCACCGCTTTTTATCAGAACTTCGAGCGTGTCAAAAACCTTCGGAGCAAGGATTATTGTTTCATTTTGACGAATTAAGACACGCTCTTTCGTATCGAGTCGAAATTGCCTGAATTCATACAAGGTGTTGATTTCATTACTCATAAAGACTTCTTGATAACTAATTGAAAACTAATTGAACCGATTCTTGAGGACTTTTTTCGGCAAAGTCCACTAACTTTGTAGTCGAACGGGAAAAACAGCTTTAGCACTATCTTACAGGAAATATGTAAAAGCTGAAAGATTTCAACAAAAGTAAATTATGAAACGAATTTTGCGGCGGGAAATTTTTATCGAAACAGAGCAGTTGATCTTCGTAAGAACCGAGGCAAAAGAAAGGTATCCGATGTGTGAAATTTGCGATGAAAAACCGAGTATGTTTCCACCCGCTTTGATAGCTGAAATCTTGCGAATAAGTTCACGCCAAATATATCGCCGGATTGAGGAGAAAGAGGTTCACATATTTGAAGACGAATCATTTCAACTTTTCGTATGTTCCGTTTCGCTGGCAAAGGCTTTGAAGCGACAGGAGAAATTACTGCACTAATTGACAAGGAAAAAAGGAAGAAATCAAACAATGAAAAAATACGCAATTTTATTATTACTAATAGGCTTAACGGCAACATTCGCAAACGCACAGTTTCCGATCAAGATTCCGAAGATCAAGATACCGATAATTGAGCAACCAAAACCTGAAAATACGCCGCAACCGCCGAATAATTCGACGCAGAATAATCAGCCGAATAATTCCGTTTCAGACGATTTTGATACGAAGGGTCGCGGCGGGTTGAATCGGCAGATGGTGATGGATGACGGCGTTACGTTTTTCGATGCCGAACCGATTGCCGGGAGAGATGCGAAAACTAATCGTGAAATAGACACGGGTTGGTTTATGAAATCACATTTGCGGATTTTCGGGGTATTTCCGAAACGCAGTGCTTTTCGCATCACGGTCAAGAAAAACGGTCAGCAAATGACCAGCACACGCTGTGAAGGTGCGATCTTTACAAAGAGATCAACATTTGCGTCGCAGAGAGACCGCGATTCATACAATGAGGATTTTGAAGATTTTATGTCTGTCGGCGACCGTTGTTTTGACAAGGCACAGGTCAACACGGGAATCGGCAAATTCGATGTCGAGATATATTTTATAGACGGCGACACGGACAAAGAAACGCTCGTTCGCACACACAAAATTGACGTTCACAAAGCGACGAGGATTCTCGTTTCCAATTCGATTGTTTACCCGGATGTTGCGGATTATTACATCCAACGCCACGCGGAATCAGCGGTCGCTATTGCATATTTTACTCTTAGCCAAAAAGTAGGCGGAATATATTTCCAAAACAACGGGCATGGTTTTACAACAAGATTTACGCGAAATGAACGAAATGGGGGGCATCTTAGTATCTACACCAATTTTTCGCCCGACGGAACAAAAGGAATGCCCGCAAACCCTCACGCAAGATGCTCTGTCAACGGACAAAAAGTAAATCTTTCAGAAGACACGGTTTATCTCTCGAAAAACCTCGACCGCCGGGAAATGGCGACTCATTCAAAAAGAGGTTTCAGCGAACGTGTGGAGTTTAACGGACTATCCGTTTTTATGCCGATCAAATATCTTTCGGATGAAACGCCCGACGGCAAATGGGAATGTGATGTCATCGAAAACGGCGTAACCTTCCGCACCTTTCGTTTTGAATTACAGAACGGCGAACTCGTAATGCACCCCGAACAGCTAAACGGAAACATCAATCTTTTTCACAAAGCGGCGTTAATTGATATGGAAATCCCGGCGGGCGGAAGCCGTTTCGATCATCGCTTACTGCCGATGCCGAATGCAGGTTTGTTCTACGCAATCCCTTGGACAACGGCGGAAGGAAAAGCGGCGGTGGCAAGGCTTCCGAAAAAAGGAAACCCATATCACGTTGGGGAAGGCAAATAGAAATTATTACTAATAAAAAAAGGAGAAAGAAAAAATGTCAGCTAAACCAATATTTATATTTTATCGAACAGGTGAGGTTATTAAAAGTGGGAATGAAGTTATAGGTAATCTAGGAATTTTGAGTGTTAGCGGAACGCAGTATTTTACTGTTGAACGTAAAATTCCTGAATATGTTCATATTCCTCTGGGTTTATATACCTTGAAAATGGAATATAGCGCAAACTATCAAGTTAATGGCGAACCGAGAAAGCAATTTCGAATTATGGGTCATAACGTCGTCAGAGAAGCAGGCGGATTGGCAAATTTACTTATACATCAAGGATCATCACCTAGTGGTCTAACGGGCTGTATTGGTCCGGGAAAATCAAAAACAACCACGGGAATTTCACAAAGTGGCGAAGCAATCGAAGAACTCATTGCGGCTTGTGGTGGTTTTCAAATTCAAGAAACTGCCGCTTCCTTATCTGTTGTTTCGGGTCCGCAAACGAATGTCATATCAGATTTATACAAATTTGGCGGCATATTTTCCTCCGAATCCAATTCCAAATCCGAATCTGCGCCTAGTCATATGTCCGAGTTAAATGAACTTCTAAATCATTGAAATTGGATGTTGCCGACCTGTGAAAAAAATACATATTCTCGGCAATAAAAAACTTGAGCGAAAAAATCCGGTCTCCAGCCTAATTTTCGCTCAAGTTTCAGTCGGGACTTTTTGAAGAAATTAAATGGAGTAAAAAATATGAATAGTGAAAATATACAGTTTAATAAAAGTGCGGTAAATGCGGTGGAATGTGTCACTAAAGGTTGGGAAATACTCAAACCGAATTACATTATGTTTTTCGGGATCGGCATACTGGTTTTTATTTTAGGCTGCATTCCTGTCTTGAGTTGGTTCTTGATTGGACCGGTATTGGTCGGAATCTATGCCGCTTTGCTCAAGCAATATCAAGGCGAACAGGCAGAGATTGGAATGATCTTGTCTGGTTTTAGCAAATTCGTTCCGGCGTTTGTGCTTGGATTGTTATTGATTCTGCCGGGAATTCTGCTGAACACATATAATCTCGGTTTGCGAATCGCACAATTACTCTCACTTTTTGACGCAAGTGGATTGACGGGAAGTGCGGCGACGATCTTTACAATCGCCGGTTTTCTTATAAATATTATTGCTCTAGTTGGTTCGATTCTTTTCGGTATTACTTTCACATTTGCTCTGCCGCTTCTTGCTGATAAAAATCTCCCGTTAATGGAAACGATCAAATTAAGTGCGAAAGCGGGTTGGGCAAATTTTTGGGGACTTTTTCTATTATTTTTGCTTTTAGGAGCAATGTTGATCGGCGGAGTTATAGCTTTGTGTATCGGGATTTTATTTGTTCTGCCGATAGTCTATGCCGCGTTAACGGTTGCTTATAGACAAGTGTTTCCAATGGCGAATAATGGAATCGGACGGCAAAACATTCCGCCAACGCCTGACAATTACGGAAATATGGCTGGACAACAATTTTAAGAAATTTTTAAAAAAAAGGAGAAAACAAAATGAAAAAGATACAAATTATTTTAGCAATTACGACAGCCATATTTTTTATGGCTTGCGGTGGCGGAAACAAAGACGGCAACAGTAAAAGCGAATCTGTGGTTGAAAAATCGGAGATCACCATAAAGATCGGTGAATCTGAGAAAAAAATCGAGCCGAGTTCTTCTTGGGCTTATCACTCAGTCAAATCATTCTCGCCAAATTCTGACGGCAGCGGTAGTTTCAAAACTTCTTCGACAACAATTATTTTGGCGAATATCGAACTCGATAAAGAACGCGGCATCGCTTCGATAAATAAAAAGAAACTCGACAAACCCGAACAGTTCAGAGTTCATTTCGGATTCACCGGCGAAAAAGGCACGGACGAGAAAACTCCGATAAAAGCCGGTGAATACGTTACAAAAGAAGGTGATTTCATACCGAACAAAGTCGAATTTGTGACGATCTATCAGGTCGTTGACGGAACGGAAAGGGCGGTTGAATTGGATGACAAAAAATGGAAGGGAAAGATCAATATCAGCGGCGTGAGCGGAACAACGATAAATGGAAGCATAGACATAACCGATGGCGAAAATACTGTGAAAGGAACATTTTCGGCAGAAGGTGAAAAGTCGGTTAAATAAATCGCCAAGGTAAATAATAAAGGAGAAAAATATATGTCAAATAAATTAAAAGGTTGTTGTAAACAAGCCGTGCTGAATATGCAAAATTGTGGTGAATTGGGTACGGCTCTGCAAGTGTTTTTGGCGGCAAGTCCATTTGTCTTGATCTTGCCTGATTTGCTTATGCCGGGTTCTTCGACGGAAGCAATTGAAACTCTCTCTGAAAAAATAGTTCAGATGACAGGTGAGAAGGTTGTTACAAACGTCACTAAAACTTCCAATCTGCCAGATTTTGCTGATGCGGTTCTTGCCGTCAACGCAATTACGCTAAATACGATGCACCTGATAGCTCATAGTCACTCACTTTGCCACGCCCCCGGCGTTACTGAAGGGCAATTATGGGTTGAGTTAAAAGAAATTTACAACCCGAAAGGTGAAATCAGAAGCGGCGGCGGTTGGGATTTGAATCCATTTTGGTAGAAGGAAATAAGACTATGAATAAATTAAATTTAACAGTAATTCTTTTGCTTTTGATTGGCATAACTCTCGGATGTTTGGGACCGAGCGCGAGCGATTCGCAATGCGAAGGAACTATTGAGTTCCAAGAAAATAAATATGTCGGTGCGGCAAAAGATGAAAAGCAAGCGGGACTTAATGCTTGTAATAAGTTTTGTCTGGAACACGATTCGGAGTTTGATGCGATGTATCAAATTTGGCTTGATTCTACCGAAGGCAAAGCTTATGCGGAAAGTATTAAACGCAAGCCGACGAAGTTTGAATCAACAATGGAAAATAAAAGATTGCTTGATTATGTAACGAAAAATTGTGCGGTTCGATGTGTTGCGGAAGCGAATAGAGGCAAACATAAATTAACAACGAAATGTAAAGAGTGAGATAAAAAAACTTCAAAAGTTATTAAAAAAGATAGAAATTTTGCTTACGCGTATTTTGGGATGTGGCTTTTATCCGATCTGCGCGGCATACGAATGGTTTATGAAGTATCAAACGCAGATTAAAGCCACGCCCGAAACTATTCAAATGTCTCAAAATATTTATCAAAAATCGGGTTGGAAAGGGATTTTACGAGAGATGATCGCACAGGATGAAAATAGATTAAAAACGATTGATTATCCCGGTCTATATTACGAAATCGCCTGTTTTAGCGCACGTTTAGGAGATAAGGAAAAGGCATTTGAATATCTCAAAAAATCCTACGAATCAAGCAATGATTCGATGATTTTTGTCAAGGTTGATCCTTATCTGGATTCGCTTCACGGCGATTCACGTTTTAAAAAATTGTCAGTCAAGTTGGTTTGAGATGAGAGAAAACTCGCACTTTCTAAGTTGAAAACTTAACAAACTACCTATGTATGTGGTGCGATTTGTGCAAAATTCGTATATTTTTACATTCTCAGTAGATCCAAATTTTGAAAAAATGCTTTATTAACAAGTATTTGAAAACAAGGCTTCGTTGCCCGAATCAGCCAATTTTTCAAGAATCTAAAAGAAAACTTGTCAAATTTTCCAAAAATTGAGCAAAAAATCTACATT
>JBBRVS010000221.1:0-9215 GCA_038246645.1 Pyrinomonadales bacterium | reverse complement strand
TCCGCGAAGATTATGAGCGCGGAAAACAAGCGCAATTGCAGCAGGATTTGATTGACGCGCAAATTAAACAACGCAAGACAAATTACGTTTTCGACGCGCTTAAGACCTTTGCCGAACAGGTCGGCATAACACTGATAATTATCTTAACGGCATATTTGGTTTTAGATCAACAAATGACGATCGGCGCGATTATGTTTCATATTTTGCTGTTTAATAATGTTTCCGCGCCGATTCGCCAGCTTCACCGGATTTACGACGAAATCAACGAAGCCTTGACTTACGCCGAAGGATTTTTCGAAGTTCTCGATGCGGATGACGCAATCGAAGAAAGTGGGAAATTAAGCGTCGAAAATCTCGAAGGCGAGTTTGAATTGAAAAACGTAAATTTTACATATCCGAACGGAACAAAGGCGCTTTTCGATGTCAATATGAAAATTCCGGCGGGAAAAACCGTCGCTTTTGTCGGGCTTTCAGGTGCGGGAAAATCAACTCTTTTGAATCTTTTATGCAAATTTTATGCGCCGACGAGCGGCGAAATTTGTCTCGACGGTGAAGATTTGCTCGAATACGACACGCACCTGCTCAGAAGAAAGATCGGACTCGTCTTGCAAAAAAATCATATTTTTAAAGGTTCGATCGAAGAAAATATCCGCTACGGCGATATGAAAGCAAGCCTTGGGGAAATCAAGGAAGCGGCAAGAAAAGCTTATTTGCACGACCAGATCGAAAATTTGCCGCATAAATACTCTTCGGACGCGCAGCAGCTTTCCGGCGGACAGCAGCAGCGCATCGCGATTGCGCGTCTTTTTTTGAAAAATCCGCCGATAATTTTCCTCGATGAACCGACGGCGAGCCTCGATGCGATTGCGACCGAACAGATCAAAAACAGCCTCGACGCGATCAAGGAAAACCGCACGGTCGTCGTCATCTCGCACAGCATTTCGCAGATTATTGATTCGGACGTGATTTTTGTCTTAAAGGAAGGTCGCGTCGTCGAGAGCGGAACGCATTTCGAACTTTACGAAAAGGACGGAACTTACTCCGAAATTTTCAACGCCTCGGCGCGGAGTTTAAATCTGGATAAAATCACGAAAACTCTTGAAACCGATGAAAATGATTTAGCGGAAGACTAAAAAAAGTGCTATTGTTTTCAAAATCAAGAGGATAAATGAATGATAAATCGTCGCAATTTTCTGCAATTTTCAGCATTGAGTGTGCCGCTTCTTTTTCTTAAAAAAACATTCGGACAAAAAGTAGAGAAAAATTCTTCATTAAAAGTTAAAACGCCGGTGGTCGTTTCAACCTGGGACGGCGGAATTCGCGCAAATGCGGCAGCCTGGCGCATTTTGTCAAAACAGGGACGTGCGCTCGATGCGGTCGAAGAAGCCGCCAAATCTGCCGAAAATGAAATCAGCTGCTGCGTCGGACTCGGCGCACATCCGGACCGCGACGGCATTGTTACGCTCGATGCTTCGATTATGGACGAATTTGCAAACTGCGGTTCGGTGGCGTATCTCAGGCACATCAAAAATCCGATTTCCGTGGCGCGAAAATTAATGGAAACAACGCCGCACGTTTTTCTGGCGGGCGAAGGCGCAGAGCGGTTTGCCCTGCAAAACGGATTTGAGCGGCTTCCCGAAAAACTTTCCCCTAATGCGGAAAAAGCCTATAAAAAATGGCTCAAAAAATCAAAATATAAACCCGTCATCAATATCGAAAATATGGAAAACGGCGGACAAACTTCGCAAGTTCCGCCAAAATTTTTCGATGACGGAACGCCGAATCACGATACGATGGGAACAATCGCGCTTGACGCAAAAAGCAATCTTTCGGGAACTTGCACGACGAGCGGAATGGCTTTCAAAATGCACGGACGCGTCGGCGATTCGCCCGTTATCGGCGCGGGACTTTTTGTTGATAACGAGATCGGCGCGGCAACTTCGTCCGGTGTCGGCGAAGAAGTCATCCGAATTTGCGGAACGCATCTGATCATTGAACTGATGCGATTCGGTTACGCGCCCGAAAAGGCTTGCGAAGAAGCCGTCAAACGGATTGTCAAACGAGATGTCAGTAAAGCCAAAGAATTTCAGGTCGGGTTTATCGCTTTGTCGAAAAAAGGCGAGATCGGCGCATTTTCCGTCCAGCCGGAATTTACATATTCTGTCACCAACGACGAATTTCCCGATGGCAAAATCTTCGAATCGAAAAGCTATTTTTAGAATTTAAAACGACTGGAGCGCGAGCCTCCTCGTTTATTAAATTTTATTATCAGGACGTATTTGATCGCCGGAAGTTACGTGAAAATGCAGATGTTTCGATTCCTGATATTTTCCGAGATTCGTCAAAACCCGCGCCGCGCCTTTATCTTGCATAACTTTTTCGACAACTTTTTTTATCACGTCAAATAATTCCAAAAAAATCTTTTCGTCCGATTTTTCCAGAGTCAAAAGCGACGAAATATGCTTTTTCGGAATGACGACAATATGCGTTTCATAAAAAGGGCGCGTGTGAAAATACGCAAGCACATTTTCCGTTTCGAGAATTTTTTCGACTTCGGTTTTTCCGCTCAAAACTTCTTCGCAATAAAAATCTTCGCTCATTTTTGTGAATTTTTACTGAAGTCTATTTTGCGTACCTTTTTGCATTTACGACATCTGAAAATTTAGCGACAGCTTTACTTGGTAATTCACTTCTCTCGTAAGAATAAAGATTTTCCTTTTCTCTCCAATAATAATAGTCAGAAATATAATCCCTATCGAAAACTCGAACTGAGGCACTTGTTCCCGTACTTCCATGAGCAAGTGTCATTACTTCGGCAAGAATCGGAGAAGCTATTCTGGAAAATGTGCCAGCCCAAAGAAATCTTTTCGGATAAATAACAATACCATCAGAATTCGTACATTTTTCGTCAAATCCTCCAGTTGAAAAAAAGGTATAATTTTTCCAACTTTGTTCAGTTTGTATATTTGGTAAAGGTTTGTCTTGCTGATCTACAATTTGCATTTTCCATTCAGGAATAAGTTCTGTCGGAAAAAGAACAAAAGAAAGCGCAAAAATAATTAATAAAATGCGCCACCATTTAATTTTTGAAAAAAAATTGCTCATTTCTTTGCCGTAATCACGATTGAAACGCCGAACGGAAAATCGAAATTTTTGAGCCAGAATCGTTCCGCGCTGAAGATTTTGCCGAAAATTCCGTTTAAGGCGGAGATGTTGACGTTGTTTTCCGATTCGGGTTTGATTCCGGTGATTTTCATCAAAGTTCTGCCGGCGAGAATGGGCGCGAAAAATGTCCAGTTGGCAAAAGTTGCGCGTTCGATCTCAAAATTGGCTTTTTTGAGTCTTTCGACAATTTGTTTTTTCGTATAGCGGATTCGGTGATTTGAAATGTCGTCCTGCACGCCCCAGAGCCACATAAACGCCGGAACGAAGATCAAAGTCTTGCCGCCCGTTTTCAGAACGCGGTGCATTTCCTTGAGTCCGGCAACATCGTCGTCGAGGTGTTCGACGACATCGAGCGCAGTTACAACATCGAAACTTTCATCATCGAACGGCAGTTTTTCCGCCAATCCTTTATGCGCCTTTAAACCTTTCGCCTTGCAAAACTCCAAAGCATCGTCGGAAACGTCAACGCCTTCCGCCTCGCCGAAATTGGCGAGCATTTCAAGATTTGCGCCCGTTCCGCAGCCAACATCGAGAATTTTCGGATTTTGGATTTTAGATTTCGGATTTTGGATTATTTGGCGCAAAAATTCTTCTAAAATCGCACGGCGACCGACAAACCACCAGTGACTATCTTCGACGCGGTTCATAATCGCGTAAGTGTGCTGCTCCATTTCTTTGGAAAGTTCGGCTTGCATAATTATTTTTCTATTTTACCAAATCCGCACCAACTATTTTGATTATGCCAGATAATCTCGACATTTTCCGCTTTAATTTCCAGCCACCATTTTTCAAAATCTTCCTTTGAAATGTAAAACGCGGTCGGCGCAACGAGGTGATCGAAGACGATATTATGCTGTTCGCGCCAGCCGAATGTGCCGAGATGATTGAGATAATCGTTATAGAAAAGTTTTCGCGCCAGCGGTTTAGCGGTTTTGTTGAGCGGTTTGTAAATCAGTTTTGACGCGAGAAAAACGCCGATGGTCGGGAGTTTCGATAATTGAAAAAGCGTCGGCTGATTGATTTTCGACGTAAAACCCGTGCGAATCGGATTGACGTAATTGATGATCCAACTGTTATTTTCTTCGCCGTAAATCCACGCTGAAATATGTCCGCCTTTTTTGACCTTTTTGGCAAGCGACGTAAAAGCCTTTTTCGGGTCGGGCGTGTGATGCAGAACGCCGACCGAAAAGGCGTAATCGAATGTGCGTTTGAACGGCAATTTAAAAATATCTGCCTGGACAATGTGAACATTGTCCAGGTCTTTTGTTGCCTGAAAAGCGGTTTCGACCGCCGCGCTCAGATCAATTCCGATCACCTCTTTCGCGCCCCAATCTGCCGCCAGTGATGTATGCCGACCTTTGCCGCAGCCGCCTTCGAGAACGATTTTTCCTTGAAAAAATTCGGGTTTGACGGGCTGCAGCCAGCCGAGGAATTGTTCGGCGTATTTTTCGTCCTTTTGCGTAAAATGCGTCCATTGCCAACCGAAATTTTCGGCGGTTTCGGCTTTGTCCTGCTCGATTTTTTCAAGCGCGGCAAAACGCGGAATTCCGCGCTCGACCTTGTATTCACGGTCGCATTTTTTGCAGTTTAAGACCGCTTCGATGATTTCCTTGCCGTCATATTTGCTGGTGTAGGCGAGCAAAATGTCGCCGCCGCAGCACGGACAAGCCAGATATTGTAAAAGTTTTTCTTTCATTAAATTTATGCTTTGTTCTTATTTGATGACGAGAAGAACAGAGCGATTTCCGTGAATCCGTTTTTAGTTCGGATATGTTTTTTATAATTTTGATTTGAAATTATTGAATTCCTCAATCGGAAAAGGTTGTCGCCAGTTTTGTTCAAATTCGTCGTTAAATCTTTCTTCGTAAAGCTGCTCGAATGTTTCAAAAAAAGCGCGACAGATTTCTTTTGCGCTTCCCGTGTGTTTAAAAACCGTTTCGCTCCGTTGGCGGCTTCGTTCTTTAGTTGGATATTGGATGATTTCAAGCGAAGTTTTCTTCGCATCCTTGAAAAAAACAAAGTCGAATTCTTCCGGATTTCGATTCCATTTCAGAGTTTTTTCAACTTCGTGCAGATCGGGATTAAGCAAATCCGACAAAATCTGCAAAAGTTCCGGCAGAGCGTTTGCGTGCGGCGCGTGTGCCGTCGTTGTATGAAATTCGTTTGCACCATCGCTGAAACCGACCGACATCCAGCCGCATTGCGGCGAATTGAAACTGACTTCTAATTTTTCCGACATAGTTTCTCCAATTAGATAAAACTCAAACAAATATGGTAACTTTATCCTTGAAAATCCACAAATAAACACGGGCAGCAATGAAACAATATCAACACTTATTAAGGACAATTCTTGAAAAAGGACAAAAGCATCAAGATCGAACAGGTGTGGGAACTATTTCTTATTTTGGTTATCAAAGTAGATATGATTTAAGACAAGGGTTTCCTATTGTAACCACAAAGAAAGTTCCTTTCCGATGGATTTTTGAAGAGTTAGTGTGGTTCTTGTCCGGCGATACGAACGAAAAAAATCTGCAAGCGCGGGGCGTTGATATCTGGGCGGAGTGGGCGGATGAAGAACATACTTCGAAATTCGGGCGTGAAGCCGGCGATTTAGGTCCGGTTTACGGTTATTTATGGCGAAGTTTCGGCGGTGATTATCCGGAAATGAACGGGTTTGACCAGATCAAAGATTTAATCGAACAGATCGAAAAAAATCCGAATTCGCGCCGCCTGATAGTTTCCGGCTGGAATCCCGAAACTGCCTCCAAAGTTGATCTTCCCCCTTGTCATACATTGTTTCAGTTTAAGGTTGAAAATGAAAAGATTCTGCATTGCCAGCTTTATCAAAGAAGCGCGGATGCATTTCTCGGCGTACCGTTTAATATTTCCAGTTACGCTCTTTTAACTCATCTGATCGCACACGTTTGCGATTTAGAGGTCGGCGAATTTATTCATACCTTCGGCGATCTGCATATTTATCTAAATCATATCGAACAAGTCGAAGAACTCTTAACCCGCGAGCCGTTTGCGTCGCCGATACTCGAATTTACAAATGCGGAAAACTTAAAGGGTTTTGAAGGTTTACTCGATTTTAAATATGAAAATCTGAATTTGATCGGCTATAAATCGCACAAAAAAATCGCCGCGCCCGTTGCCGTTTAAAAGAAAAAAGCGGCAAAACAATAGTAAAGTTTTGCCGCTTTTAAGTTAATTAACAAAAATTATTTAACTCTTGAATATTGAATTCGACGATTTTGGAATTTTCCGTCATCAGTATCGTTCGATTTCTTTGGGTCTTTACTGCCGTAACCTTTTGTTTTAAGCATACTTTCTTTAATTCCGGCTTTGATAAGTTCATCTCTTACAGCATTGGCACGTCTTTCGGAAAGCGGCTGATTTGTCGCATCAGTACCGACGTTGTCAGTGTGTCCACCGACTTCGATTACCGTATCTTGCGGAATTTTTTTCATATATCCGGCAGCGGTCTGTAGGAATTTTGCATCTTCGGGTCGAATATCGTGTTTTCCGCTGTCGAAATGATTGATGTATAGATTCATTGCTCTGAGCAGAGCGTCTATATCCGGCGGATCGGATAACTTGCCCAGCTCCGTATAAGCACATTCCCTTGATTTCGCAAATTCTCCGTCTTTAAAATTCAGACAGTTTTCAGGAATCGGTTTGTCAACCTGTTTGCAAATGTCTTTGGCATCAATGTCTTTGACATCGCCGTCTTGACCGAGAACCGGAATCGGCGAACATTCGAAATTCGGATGGACGATTTCAATATTTCTCTGACCTGATTTAAGAACCGGCAGGCGTTTGGTCGCATCGGCAGTCGTTTCGCCCCAGAAAGAACCATCCACACGAACACTGCTTCCGGGCGGAGCATTTTTAACTACTATTACAAATCCGGGCGTTTTCCAAAAGAAAATGTAAAATGCCAATAAAGCGACAATCACGAACATAAACATCGAAAAAAGCGCACCTGAAATCCAAACCCAACCCGGGATTCCGCCCTTCGCTTTTTCTTCTTTCGCTTTTTCGGCGGCTTCTTCCGTCGGAGTCGGCGGAATGTCTTGATATTTGGCGCGTTCGGCTTCCGGCAGACGGAAATAAGGTGTCGTTACGCCGAATTCCTGATTTTGTCCGCTGCTGTCATCCGAACCGAAATCGTCTTGTTGAAGATTTATATTGCCTTGCGTTACGCCCCAATCGGGAACTTTCGGACTGTTTGACGAGGGTGAAAATGTTTTACTGAAATCATCCGCATCATTATCAAACGGTCTGACATTGGCAACCGTATTTCCCCAATCGTCAGACGGCGGTTGTGCCGGATATTTATAATTTGTTTTGCTCCAATCATTATCCGATGATCCGTCGTTTCCCGGAATATTTATATTCGGAGTAGTTTTTGAAAAATCATCCGGCGGCGGTTTCGGCGGTTTATTAGAATCACTCACGACTTCAAATCTCCTTAATCTTTGGCAAATTCAAATGTATTCGGACAGGTTCGACGCAATAAAACATTTGATTTTGCCTAGCTACAAACGTAGAACACTAAGCAGTTGATGTCAAGAAATATAAAGGTAAAAGGTAAAAGGTAAAAGGTGAAAGGTGAAAGGTGAAAGGTAAAAGGTGAAAGGTGCACTTCGACAGGCTCAGTAACCAAAGGGTGAAAGGTGAAAGGTGAAAGCAAACAGCCAAGTGAACCACTAATACAATGGGAACGCGGATGACGCAGATTTTTCAGGATGAACGCGGATTTTTTTTGGAGTGGCACTTAGATTTTTTACTCTATTTGTTACACTGATTCGTCGTAGCTAAAGTGTAGTAGTGCCTCAACCCAAAGCTCTTCCTACTTCTTGCTTCTGTATTCTTGCTTCTGACTCGCATTGCGAACTCATCACTCATAGTTCATCACTTTCTTCTTTTCGACTCGCTTGCGCGCCCGTCACTCATCACTCGTCACTCCCGAAAAAATATAAATCTATGATTTCTTTTTTTTTCGAGGATCCTCGAAAAATCACAATCCGCCAGTTTGCGGATTTATTTTTCGGGATCGTCACTTCTTCTCCCCCCCTACAATCCCTTATGGATATTCCAAGCCCAATTCAGCATGACTAATATGACTAAAATGGCCAAGAAATATGGATTTATTTTTTTGGTAGATAGGGTATGGAAATCTGATTTATTTAATATCAAGTCGCGGGAAATCATCACAAATGCTAAAATTGCAAACACGTTGATCACGAGAGCTGCGGGATTAAGCAGGATGCTTTCGATTAAATGTCCTTTAAAAAGGAGAATTGTACCACGAGTAATCCCACAGCCTGCACAAGGATAACCAGTGATGTTTTTAAAAATACAGACGGTCGCATGACTCTGCGTTTGGAAGTAGGCACTCACTCCTACAAAAAAGTAACCGCCTACAATTGCAAGCAAAAGTAAGCGGTAACGTTTTTTTAATTCCATGTAAAACTACATTGCTAATTGCATGAATTTTTCGTAGTTAGCTAGACGAGTTCTATCTTGAACTGAGAACCAGTCAATGATAGTCCAGATACCACATCCACCAACGGTAAGTAATTTCGCAACTCCTAAACCAGTTTCTCCCAACATAAATCTATCAACTCCGTAACTTCCAAGAAGAATAGAGAAAATTAATAACGTTGTTGGATCTTTAAGAGCAATTGCTTGAATGATCATGAATTTGTTGTCATCCATTTGCTCTAATTTTTGTTTAATTTCTCCAATTTTTTCAGCTGGAAATTTTTGACTTGACGTTGCAAGAAACATGTCTACTTTGTTACTGTCCATTTTATTATATGTTTTAGTGATTAAATCTTGTGCAAGATAATACCTATTTTTTAAATAAACAAAAGAATTTAATTTTTTTCACATATTTATTTATTAACATTATCAACAATTAACCTAATTCAAACGATTATCTCACGACTTTTACCACCATCTTATTTAAACGATCGTCCACCAACTGAACTAAATATGTCCCTTGAGCTAAGTTATTTGAGTCTATAACAAACTCATTGAGC
>JBBRVS010000220.1:0-9308 GCA_038246645.1 Pyrinomonadales bacterium | reverse complement strand
GTTGACGGACTAGAAACGCGATTTGACGGACTAGAAACGCGTTTCGACGGATTAGAAACGCGATTTGACGGACTAGAAACGCGATTTGACGGACTAGAAACGCGATTTGACGGACTAGAAACGCGATTTGACGGACTAGAAACGCGATTTGACGGACTAGAAACTGAATTTAAAGAATTTCGCCAAGAAGTAAATGAACGCTTTGATAAAGTTGAAAACAGACTTGAAAATGTTGAGCAAGAAGTTGCAATTGTTAAGCAAGATGTCGGAAGTGTGAAAGCTCAGTTAATACAAGTTGATCGAAAGGTTGACAGAATAGAAAATAAAACCGACACAGTTGCAGCGGAAGTTATCAGACAAAATAATATCAATAAAGATCTGCAGCAAAGAGTTTCCAATCTCGAACAAAAAGCCTCGTAAAATGCCGAAAAAGATTGCCCAATTTGTTGAATTGATTCGCTCGACGAAACTCGAAAAAAAACTCGACACGGTGATTTTTTTTGTGACATCGCGCTGCAATGCCGCGTGCGAAACTTGTTTTTATCACGAAGAACTCAACAAAAGCGGCGATCTGACATTTGAGCAGATCAAAAAACTCTCGCGCACGATGCCACCCATTACAGACCTCTGGCTTTCGGGCGGCGAACCCACGCTCAGAAAGGACGTCGGAAAAATCGTTGATCTGTTTATTAAAAACAACGGTGTGAACCGCATTATTCTGCCGACCAATGCTCTGATAAAATCGCGTGTTTTTGAAACGGTCGGGCATATTTTGGAAAATGAAAATTTGGGCGAACTCTATTTGAATATCGCGCTCGACGGTTACGGCAAAACGCACGATAAAATTCGCGGCGTTCCCGGAAATTGGGAGAAAACGCTCGATTGCATCGAATGTCTTTATCCGTTAAAAGAAAAATTCAAAGACCGTTTTCGCCTCAATGTAAATACGGTCGTCTGCGCGGAAAATTTTAAGGAGATCGAAAAACTCTCGGAATTTTTGTGGGAAAATTTCCGGCTCGACGGGCAGTATTTCAATATTATTCGCGGCGAAACCAAGGTCGGCGATTCGATCAAACAAATTCCGCTCGAAGTTTTGCCGAAGATTTATAAACACGCGGCGAATTTGACCGAAAGATACGGCGAAAGAATGTTTTCGGGCGATGACACGGCGAAAAAGTTTATCAAAAAGGTCGCCTACGTCGGCACGATTATGACGCATTACCGGCATCAGCACGCCAATTTTGCCGAACCTACGCCCTGGAAATTTCCGTGTACGGCGGGCGAAACGACCGCCGTCATTGATTACAACGGCGACGTACGCGCCTGCGAATTGCTTGATAAATTTTCATCTTTAAAGGATTTTGATTACGATTTTTCGGCACTTTGGAACTCGGAAGCACGAAAAGCGGAACTCCGGAAAATTGACGGCGGAAACGCTTGTTGGTGTACGCACGTTTGCTTTATTCACGATTCTTTGCGACATTCAAGAAAATCACTTTTAACAGAAGTTCCGAAAAATTATTTGACGCGGGGGAATTGGGTATGATTCGCAGTTTGTTCGACACGGAAGATGAAAAAAAGGAAAGCGAAAAGGTTGAAGAAAAAATCATCGAATCGCCGAAAACTGAAAATTTAAATGATTCTCAAACCGTTGAAACGCAGCAACTTACTTCTGCTGAAATAAGCGAAATTCCGCCCGTTTTGACACCGGTCGAAACCCAAAAAGAAGAGATTTTAGAAAATTCAGACGAAAATATTTTAAGTTCGGATTCTCCGGCAGTTTCTGATTTTGAATCTGAAACTATCGTTAAAGAAATCGAATTCGGCGATAATTTTCTGGAATTGGAAAAAGAAGTTGCCAAAATCGAACAGGAAGTCCGGCTCGAAAGTGGTATAAAGATCGAGGAAGAAGCCAAAGCGGAAATTGAAACAGTAATTGAAAATCCGGTTTTAACTGAAAATAAATCCGGATTCGAAAAAATCGAATCAATGCCAACCGGAACGTTTACGGCGGCGATAAATAAATCAGAACAGGAAAAACAACGCGCCGGATCGCTTGAAAATTTGTTGATTATGCCGAACGATACGCCGGACGCTGCTGATATTTCACCTGATGAAAATCAGAGTTTTATCTTGCCGAACCGGATCGAAACGATAACCGGAAATACGGCTTTAACTCAAACGAGCGAAACACCGCCAACCGATTACAAACCCGAATCGAAAGCCGAAACTATCCGCAAAAGCGGGCTGGCTTGGTCGGCGGGAATCGCTCTTTTCGGTTCGGTCATTTTTCTTTTAATCATCGGCTGGTTTGCCGATTTGCTTCTCGGCACTTCGCCATGGGGCGCGGTCGGCGGTGTCGTTTTAGGTTCGATCATCGGTTTTCTGCAATTATTTCGCCTGACTTCGCAAATTCTTAAAAACAACGAGTAATTTGAGAATAATTGCACAAAGTTTGCTTAAAACTTATTCCCGCTTTGATATTTCCGCGTTAAATTTGTAAAATCCTTGTTTCGCAATGAGCGAAAATTCTAAACCAGATGTTGTTGCAGAAGAACGGGTCGCGCCGATTTCGAATGATCGAATTTTGTATGCGATGTGTTTCGTTGTGATTATCGGAACTCTTTTGGGTTTTATCTTCGGAACGTGGCGTTTCGGTTTGGGATTTTTTCTCGGCGGAATTTTATCTTTTATAAATTATTACTGGCTGAAAGCCTCTTTGAAAACCTTGTTTGAAACGGCAGCGGAAGGCGAAAAAACGCCGTCTATGGCAACCAGATATTTCTGGCGGTATATGACCATCGGCGCGATTATTTTACTCGTTTTTCTGACAAAAATATTTCCGGTCGTCGCTTTCGTTCTCGGATTGGTCAGTTTTGCATTTGCCGTGATGATCGAGGCTTTTTTAAGAATTTTTTCAAATATATTTAGACAAAAGGAATTTTAACAGATGTTTTTATTAGCTGCAGAAGGCGGGCATCCAACGCCGCTTATCGTAGAATTTATCAATAAGAATTTCGGCAAACCCGTTCACGAGTTTCAGATGGAATATACGTATCCGATCTGGAAAGACTATATCCTCAAACCGCTCGGCACAACGCCGGAAGCGGTTTTCGGCGAACCTTATACGGTGGAAAATGCGATTCCGTGGTACACGATCATGTTTGTCATCGCGTGTATTTTGTCGGTCGTCGTGATCTGGATTTTTAAGGGAAAACTTTCTTCGGAAGACCCGACGCACGGGCAATTGACTCTGGAAGCCGGATTTTTGGCGTTAAAGGAAATGATCGTTAATGTTGTCGGTAATCACGGATTCAAGTATTTTCCGGTCGTTGCAACATTTGCCGTTCTGGTTTTGATCTCGAATCTGATGGGACTTTTCCCGCTCTTTATGTCGCCGACCGCTTCCGTTAATGTAACGTTTGCGCTCGGAATTTCTTCTTTTGTTTATTACAATTACGTCGGAATCCGGGAAAACGGGATAATCAAACATCTGGCGCATTTTGCCGGACCGAAATTGCCGATCGCGATTGCTTTATTTATCACGCCTTTGATCTTCGCCATCGAACTCGTCAGTAATATGATTCGTCCGCTGACGCTCGGTTTGCGTCTTTTTGCCAATTTGTATGCCGACGAACAGATCGCGTTTAACATTGCGAATCTGGCTTCGCCATATACGAATATTCTGCTTCCGATCGCGATTATGCCTCTGGCGATCTTCGTCGCGTTCGTGCAAACACTTGTCTTTACTTTGCTTTCGATGATCTACATCAGCGAAGTTACGCACGAACCGCACGACGAACTTCATCACGACGAAGCACACGGCACTGAACCGGTGACGGCGCACGCATAAATTAAGTAAAAGGTGAAAGGTAAAGGTAAAGCTTTTCTATCAAAAATAAAAAGTTTTGCGATTTGCGATTGGTTGCAATTAGTTGGTTTTTCAATCGCATTTTTTAGAAATTTTGTTTGAAAATTTAAATGTAACGCCGTCCGTCCCGGCGGCTGTCCTGAGTGCGTCCCGCACTCAGATTTCAGTCAAATTCATAGAAATTTAAGTGGAAGAAGTGGCAGCGGGACGCTGCCACGACCGCCGCCGGGACGGCGGCGGTACAATTTTTCAAACATTTTCCCCCAGAAGATTTATCGAAAATTAAAAGAGAAAGTTTGCATTTATAGAAAGATATGCCCGCACGCCATCAGGAGCCTCGACTCCAACGAGAGTAGAAAACGAGTGCATACCGGAAGCGCGGCGAAATAATAACCCCGCAGATTTTTTTTAATAATTTTTCGATAAATTTTCGCAAATTTAGTTAAAAATAAAATTTAGGAGATTACTAAAATGAGAAAATTTAAATATACATTTTTTGCGGTTCTCGCTTTGATGGCGATGGCAACAATGGCAATGGCACAGGGCGGATCGCCGGATAACCAATCAACGGTTGATGCTTACAAAGCACTTGGTTTGGAAAAAATTGGAACAGGAATCGGCGTTCTCGGTTTCGGAGTTCTGGCAGGTCTTGCCGGAATCGGTCAGGGTTTAGTCGGTTCGCGTGCGGCGGAAGGCGCGGCACGCAATCCGGGCGCAGCCGGAACGGTTCAAACATTGATGATTATCGCGCTGGCTCTGATCGAATCACTCGTGCTTTTCGGCTTCGTTGTCGTTCTGCTCAAAATATGATTTTCCAAAGATTCCAAAACAGAATCTTTTAAGAAAAATAAAGATGCGGACAAAGTTTTACGGCTTTGTCCGCATCTTTATTTTTTAAATATCGTGTGTTACAACTTAGACAAAGATTTTTGAATCAAAAAATGACTTGGCGCGTATAAATTAATTGGTGAATAAAATAAAATGAGTGAAGCTGTTTTAGAAAAAAGAATAGAAATTTTAGATAGATTTATCGGAAAAACCTTAGCCGATAAATACCGGATTGAAAGCGGCTGGCGGATGAGCGGCTTGGGCAAGGTTTATCACGCGACGCATCTTTTGATGGACAAACCCGTGGCGGTCAAAGTTCTCTCGCCCGCGTTGGCGGTTGATGCGGGTATCGTCAACCGTTTTTCCGCCGAAGCGCGAACCGTTTCCGGCATTTTGCAGCCGAATATTTTAAGTGTTAATGATTTCGGAACGGACGCGGACGGCACGGTTTTTATTATATTTGAAGATGCAAAAGGCGAAACCGTTAAGGAAAGAATTAAAAATGAAGGCGCATTTCCGGTCGAACGCGCCGTGAAAATTGCCCGCCAGATCGCTTCCGCGCTTTCCGCCGCGCACGCCAAAAGCGTAATTCACAAACATTTAACCGGCGAAAGTATTTTGCTGGCAGAAACGGCAAACGGCGCGGAAACCGTAAAAGTTTTGGATTTCGGCGCGGTCAAACCGGAAGACGACGGAATGTTTGCCGAAGAAATTTCCGCGAATGATCTCGAATATGTCGCGCCCGAACAGGTTTCTCAAACTTTTGAGCCTGACGAACGCTCGGATATTTATTCGCTCGGCGTAATTCTTTATGAAATGCTGACCGGAGAAGTTCCGTTCACGGCTCGGACGAGCGAAGAATTATTGACCAAACAGGCGGAAAATCCGCCGCCGCCGTTTTCGGCTTTTCGTGATGATTTGCCCGAAGGACTCGAACCCGTCGTGCTTCGTGCGCTGGCAAACAATCCCGATATGCGTTATCAAAAAGTCAATGCGTTTGCCGAAGACTTAAGTCTGATTGTAAAAGATTCGGACGATTCCGGATTGACGGTTGCGCCGAAAGCAGATGCGGCGACCGCAAAAAATAATATGTGGAAAACGGCGTTTGTCGTTTTAGCCGGAATTTCGCTGCTCGCGGTCGGGATGATTTATGCGACTTATACCAAGCAAACCGATCCGGTAACTCAAATGCAAACGGATGCCAGCGGTTTGCCCGTTCAACCTTTGAATCCGGCGACCGGAATAAATGAGCAAAATCTGATTTACACTGCCGATGGAACGATGCCGGAAATTATCGGAAATTCGAGTGATTCGCTGACCGATCCGGTTCCGGGCGGCGACGGTTATGATTCTTGGGCGCGGGGCGGTGCGCCGCCGCCGGGTGCGCCGACTTATCCGCCCGGGCAAGTGATTACAATTCCCGGCGACGGCAGCGGCAGTCAATTTATGCCCGGTTTGGACAGCAACGGCGGATATATTTTGATTCCTGTTCCGGTCAATGCCAACACGAGCGTTAAACCGTCGCCGACCCCGAAAGACGGCAATGTTCCGCCAGCCAATACGCAAACACCGACCGATCCGAAGGAAACTCCGGCGACAAAACCCGAAGTAAAACCGTCTCCGGCGGCGACAAAACCCGCCGCGACTCCGGCAAAACCTGATCCGAAATCGAATCCGCCGGCGACTTCAGATAAGGGAGCGCAAAGCGGAAAAACGCAGGATACGAATTAAATTTTAGGTTTATATTTACCGATTAAAAACTGCGCCGATTATTTCGCGCAGTTTTTTTTCATCATCGAAAACTAATGTGTTTTCAACGACATAACACGGCAGGTCGAACTTCAAATCCTTTAGTTTTACCGCGTCTTTTGCCGTTGTCAAAATTTTTTCCGCCTTGGCTTTAACTGCTTTTTCTTCAAGTTTTTCGACATCTTTCTGAGTGTAAAAATGATGGTCGGGAAATTTTTCGACTTCAATTAAATTAAATCCTTCGCGCCGCATCTGCTCAAAAAAGTTTTCAGGATTTCCGAGAGCGCAAAAGGCGAAATAATTGTCCGTTGTCCGTTGTTCGGTGTTCGTTGTTTCGTGTGTTTTTGCGTGAAATTCTTTTAATTCGATTAAATTTGAAACTTTATTGTGTGAAACAATGATCGGACAGAGCGAATTATATTTTGCGATTTTCGATTTCAACTTTTCAGTATTGTCCGATAAATTTGCGCGTGTAATAACGATTAAATCAGCACGTTTCAGGTTTTTTAAAGATTCACGCAAAATGCCCGAAGGCAGTATTTTTTCGTTGCCGAAGGGATTTGTCGCATCAATCGTGACGATATTCAGATCGCGTTTTACTTTTCGGTGCTGAAACGCGTCGTCCAGCACAAATGCGGTAACTGCGAATGTTTCCCGCGCCCAATATCCGGCGGAAACGCGCTTCGCATCGGCGATGACAAGTGCTTTTCCGAGAAGTTTTCCGGCAAGTTCAAAAGGCTCGTCGCCCGCTTGCAGCGCATCAACCAAAACATTTTCGCCGTCGGAGACGAGAACTCTTTTTCCGGGATTTTCGCGCCCGTAGCCTCGCGTTAAAATACAAACCTTTGCGCCTCGTTCCGCCAAAACCGCCGCAACAAAAGCGACGAGCGGAGTTTTGCCCGTTCCGCCGACGGTAATATTTCCGACGCTGATCGTCGGAACGCCGAGCGCAAACGATTTGAAAAATCCGCGTTCGTAAAGCAGATTTCGCACATTTGTAATTCCGCCGTAAAGCCGTGATAGAGGCATAAGTTCTTAATGGATAATGGAAAATGGATAATGGATAATTTGTTTGATAGATAGAAAATTGTAATTTTTACAAAGCCGGATTAAAAAAATATTATCCATTATTCGTTATCCATTTTCCATTACTTATTCTTATTCGTTACGCTGATCAACCTTTCGAGTTTTGTTTGCGCCGAGCGGCTGTCAATGCTCTGTTCGGCAAGTCTGGCGGCTTTTATCGGTTTATCAGCGATTCCGCCGATAACGAGCGCGGCGGCGGCGTTTATGACAACCAGCGAACGGGCTTCGTCGCGGCGTTTGTTTTCCAGAACTTCTTTGATAATTTCCGCGCTTTCCTTTGGTGTTTTTACATTTAAATGTTTTATTCCGGCTCTTTTCAGCCCGAATTCTTCGGGCGTAATTTTAAATGTGCTGATTTGTTTGCCGGAAATTTCCGTCACGAAGGTTTCGCCCGTCAGAGTCAATTCATCTAAACCGTCCGCGCCGTGAACGACCCAGGCATATTCGGTTTTCAAAAGCGAAAGAGCTTTGGCAACGGGTTCGATCAATGCCGGATGCCAAACGCCGACGAGCTGTTTCGGCGCATTTGCCGGATTTGCCAGTGCTTCCAGAAGATTCAGACAAGTTCTGATGCCGAGATTGCGGCTGATGTCTTTGAGGCGGCGCGATGACGGATGAAATTTTGTCGAAAACAGAAAACAAAGTCCCGCACCGTCCAGACCGGCTTGGGCGACCTTCGGTTCGATTGAAACTTTTACGCCCAATGCTTCCAAAACTTCCGCGCCGCCGCTCCGGCTCATCAGCGCGCGTCCCGTGTGTTTGGCAACGGGAAGTCCGGCACCGGCGGCGACAAAGGCGGCAGCGGTCGAAACATTAAATGTTTTGGTCGAACTCAAACCCGTGCCGGAAATATTTACAAAATTCGAGTGGCGCGTCGTTATTTTTTCGGATTGTTCATACATCGCGCTCGTCATTCCGGCGATTTCTTCGCCCGTTTCGCCCTTGGCGGTCAGCGCGGTCAGCGCACCGGCAATCTGTGCGAGATTGGCATTGCGGTCGGTCAAAGCGCGGAAAAAGTCGGCGGATTCCCGGACAGGCAGATTTCCGCCGCGAATCAGGCGAACCAGATATTGAAAAAGTTTTGTGTCGGCTTTGGTGTTCGTCGCAGAAATCGGCGCGGCTATCAGCCATTCCGGTTTTGACATAGTGCTATTATAAACATCAATCGGCAGGTTACAAGTTAAGAAAATTTTTCAGCAATTTCTTGCCGTCGGTCGTCAGGATTGATTCGGGATGAAACTGCACGCCTTCGATTTTGTAGGTTTTATGGCGCAAACCCATAATCAAACCGTCGGGCGACGAGGCGGAGATTTCCAGACATTCGGGCAGCGATGCGCGTTCGACAATCAGAGAATGATAGCGTCCGGCTTGGAAATTAGGGGAAAGTCCCGAAAAAATCGTTTTATTGTCGTGAAGGATTTCGACGGGTTTTCCGTGAACCGGTTCCGGAGCGCGGATGACCTTTCCGCCGAAAATCTGCCCGATTGCCTGATGACCGAGACAAACGCCCAAGATCGGGATTTTCGTGCCGCAATTCTTTAAAACTTCAAGTGAAACGCCGGCATCGTCAGGCGTTCCCGGTCCGGGAGAGATCAGAATTTTATCGGGTTTTAATTGAGTTTCGATCTCTTCGAGCGAAACTTCATCGTTGCGCCGAATCTCCATCTCCGCGCCGAGTTCGCCCAAATACTGCACGAGGTTATACGTAAAAGAATCGTAATTATCTATGACTAAAAGCATTTGTTTAGTAGGAAGTAGGAAGTAGGAAGTAGAT
>JBBRVS010000219.1:0-9327 GCA_038246645.1 Pyrinomonadales bacterium | reverse complement strand
GCTGCTGTTCGTAATTCAGCGCGAGCGCGGCTGGATTGACAATCCGGGTGTAAATTATCTGGCGCGGTTTCTCGATTTGGAAGTAACGGACGTTTGGGAAACGGCGACGTTTTATTCGATGTTCAATATGCGCCCGGTCGGCAAATATCATATTCAAGTTTGCAAAACGCTGTCGTGCCGGATCATGGGCGAACCGGAAATTACCGGGCATATTTGCAGCAAACTCGGCATAAAAGCAGGAGAAACGACTCCTGACGGAAAGTTTACCGTAACACGAGTCGAATGCCTCGGAAGCTGCGGAACCGCGCCGATGATGCAGATCGGTTTCGATTATCACGAAGATTTGACGGTTGAAAAAGTCGATAAATTATTGGATTCATTAAAATAAACAAATGGATAACAAACAGATAATTGAAAACGCCTACAAAAGTTTCGCCAGCGGCGATGTTCCGGGGCTTCTCGCCGCATTTGACGAAAAAATCGAATGGACGGAAGCCGAAGGATTTCCCTACGGCGGAACTTATACGGGCGCGAATGCGATTCTTGAAAATGTGTTTATGAAACTCGGCAGCGAATGGGGAAATTTCAGTGCCGTGCCGGATGAATTTCTCGATGCGGGCGACAATATCGTCGCGCTCGGAAATTACAGCGGTAAATATAACGCGAGCGGAAAAAGTATGACTGTACCGTTCGCCCACGTCTGGACTCTGCGCGATGGGAAGATTATTAAATTTGTCCAATATACGGACACTTTGAAGGTTTCGGAAGTTTTATAAAAATGCGAACCTTGTTTGTTTGCACAATTTTGGTTTTCTGTTGTTTGGCAATCGGATGCAAAGGTTTTGCATTTCGAGTCCTAACTGAAAATATGCTCCCTACAATTAAAGTAGGAGAAACTTGCGTAGTTGACCAATATAGTTCAATTGAAGTTCAGCGTTTTGATATTGTGATGTTTAAAGCTCCTGAAGCGGCAAAGAAAATTACGCGAGAAGAAGGAGATGTTAAATATATTTCCCGTGTAATCGGCTTACCGAATGAAAAAATCGAGATAAAAGACAAAAAAGTTTTTATCAACGACAAATTGTTAGATGAGCCTTTTGAAAAGATTACAGAAAGCGAATACCCTGATGAAAATTTTCCGGCAATAACAATTCCTGAGAATAGTTATTTTATGCTTGGTGATAATCGCCCAAATAGTTTTGACAGTCGTTTTTGGAAACCGCCAACAATTAAAAAGAGCGATATTCTGGGGAAATTAGTAAAAATTCTTCCGGTAGATGTAAAAAAGTAAGTTTATGGAAATCAAAGCAATCGGATGTGAACCTTTACAATTGAAACTAATGCACGTTAAAAACGGGCATACGCTGAAGGTTTATCAGGAACACGGCGGCTATAAATCGCTGAAAAAGGCGATGGATATGTCGTCGGACAATATTATTAATGAAGTCAAAGCGTCCGCTCTGCGGGGGCGCGGCGGTGCGGGTTTTCCGACCGGAATGAAATGGTCGTTCGTGCCGCGCGATTCGCCGAAGCCGAAATATATTGTCTGCAACGCCGATGAAAGCGAACCCGGAACATTCAAAGACCGTTATTTGCTCGAACGCGATCCGCACGCTCTGATCGAAGGAATGTTGATCGGTGCTTTCGCCCTCGGCGTGCAAACCTGTTATATCTATTATCGCGGCGAATATAATTATTTGATTGACATAATGGATGAGGCAATCGAGGAAGCGCGGGCGGCTGGATTAGTCGGTAAAAACATTCTCGGTTCGGATTTTTCGTGCGAAGTTTTCACGCACACCGGCGCGGGCGCGTATATCTGCGGCGAGGAAACTGCGCTTTTGTCTTCGCTCGAAGGCTATCGCGGACACCCGCGAATGAAGCCGCCGTTTCCGGCAATCGAAGGTGTTTACGCCTGTCCGACAGTTGTTAATAATGTTGAAACTTTGACGGCGGTACCGCAAATTATCGAAATGGGCGGCATCAACTGGCGCGATCTCGGCACGGAAAAATCGGGCGGAACGAAAGTCTGGTCGGTGTCGGGACACGTTAAAAAACCGGGCGTTTATGAACTTCCGATGGGTTACGCCGATATGGAAAAATTCATCATGGAAGACTGCGGCGGAATGCTGCGCGGCGATAAAAAACTGAAAGCGGTAATTCCGGGCGGTTCATCAGTTTATATTATGAACGCCGAACAGATCATCGGGAAGAACGTAACGCTCTGTTATGAAGGTCTTGTCGAAGGCGGTTCGATGGTCGGCTCGGGCGGTTTTATCGTGATGGATGAAACGGTTGATGTCGTGGATTCGACGCAGAATCTGACGGAATTTTACCGACACGAATCCTGCGGCTGGTGTACGCCGTGCCGCGAAGGAACGGACTGGCTGGTCAAGATCTTCGAACGCGTCGCCAGCGGCGGCGGACGACCGGAAGATGCCCAGCTTTTACTGGATATTTGCGATAATATTGAAGGAAAATCCTTCTGTCCGCTCGGAGATGCGGCAGCCTGGCCTATTCAAAGCGCGGTGCGAAGGTTTCCCGAAGATTTCAAAAAACATCTTTTTCACAACGGAAATAATTAAAACAATTTAAGAGGTACAAAAATTATGGGAAGAGGCGATAAAAAAACAAAACGCGGCAAGATTTTTGCGGGAAGTTACGGCAACAGCCGTCCAAAAAAATCAAATAAAAAAAAATCGAACGAAAGCAAAGAAAACAAAGATCAGGATAAATAATTTTGCAATTAAAGATATAATTTAAATGTCAACAGAACTTATAAAAGTTACGATTAACGGACAAGAATTTGAAACCGAAAAGGGCAGACCCTTAATAGATGTCTGCAATGAAAACGGTTTCGGAGTTCCGTCATTTTGTTATTATAAAGACCTCGCCTTGCAGGCTTCGTGCCGGATGTGTCTGGTTCGCATCGAAAAAATGCCTAAACTCCAGACGGCCTGCTCGATCACCTGCACGGACGGGATGGTCGTTTCGACGCAGAGCGAGGAAATCGAGAAGGCGCAGCGCGCGATGGGCGAATTTCTTCTGGCAAATCATCCGCTCGATTGTCCGGTCTGCGACCGCGGCGGCGAATGCGAGCTGCAAGAGGTAATTTTTGATTGGGGCGATGTCGAAGAGCGTTTTACGGAAAACAAAAACGTCCAGCCGGAAAAATATCTCTCGCCGATCGTCGCCAATGATCCGCAGAGGTGCATTTTATGCAAACGCTGCACGAGAGTTTGCGACGAATGGATGGGCGAAGATGCCATCGAAGCCGGAAACCGCGGCGCAAATACCGTGATCGGAACTTACGGCGGCTGGCTTAATTGTTCGCAGTGCGGAAACTGCATCGAAGTCTGCCCGACCGGAACTCTGCTCGACGGCGTTTATCGCCACGAAACGCGCCCGTGGGAACTGGATCAAACGATCACGACCGACGTTTATTCATCGGACGGAATGCAATTATCAATCGGTTCGCGCGGCGGTCTGGTTCACCGGATAGTTGCCCGCGACCGTTATGTCAACGGTTTGAACGGCGAATTTCTTGACGTTAAAGCGCGGTTTGCACACGAATTTATTAATCATCAAGACAGAATTAAAACGCCGCTGATTCGGTACAAAAAAGGCGGAAAATTGATTCCTTCGACGTGGGACGAGGCGATCAATTTTGTCGCGAATAAATTGAAAGAAACCGGAAATACAGGCGTAATCGCATCTTCAAGGTTAACGAACGAAGCGATCTTTACTTTGAAAAGATTTGCGGCGGAAGCCGTAAATACGGACAATTACGCGGTTTCCGATGCTTACGATCTTGCGCCGCTTTTTGATAATTTGAGCGTTCCGCTCGCCACGCATAAGGAAATTCGTTATGCCAAAACGATTCTGCTGATCGGCGGCGAACCCGAAGAAGAACAGACATTTACGGCAAAACAGATGCGGCAGGCGGTTCGCAACAGCAAAGCGAAGTTGATAATCGTCAACGACACGCCGATTCGTCTGACACAAACGGCAACGCAGTTTATTCATATCAATCCGAATTCTTACGACGCATTCGCGCACGCGTTTTTGAGCAAATCAGACAAAAAACTTTTGAAAAAACTCGGAATTGAAAAAGACGAGTTCGAATCTTTAACAAAAACTATCGGCGAAACGGAAGGCGATCTCGTGATTATGTTCGGCAGAGATTTATCGCCGGAAGCGCAAGCAGTTCTGGCAAGTTCAGCCGCGAAGTTTGCGTCGGACACACGCCGCGTACTGCTTCATCCGTTGCCGCTGTATAACAATTCGGTCGGCGCAAACGATATGATGCCGGGCAAAAAACCGGTGGCGGAAGTTCTAAAAAATTCAAAATCTCTGCTGATCGCCGGAAGTCTTTCGGAAGAAAACGCCGAACTGCTGGCAAATAAAGAATTTGTCGTTGTTCAGGAACTTTTTGAAACCGCGACGACCGCGCACGCCGATGTCGTTTTGCCGGCGGCATCTTTTGCGGAAATTGACGGAACATTTACCAATAACACGGGATTTGTCCAGAGAGTGCGCCGCTCCATCGAACCCGTCCATCAGGCGAAAGCCGATTGGATGATTACTTCGATGATCGCCGACGCGCTCGGTGTGGATTTCGGATATAATCTGGCGACGACCGCCGTTTTCAAAGCAATTTCCGACAGCGTTGCGCCTTATGAAGGAATTCGCTATCCGCATCTGAAAGATGAATCGAATCCGGTGCAGGTTAAACATTCAATTGCCGCCAAACGCGATTTATCAAAGGAATCGGATGTTTTAAAACAAAACGTCGAAAACTTGCCGGACGAAGCGGAGAAAAATACCATAACGCCGAGAGTCGGACATAAATTGCACCGCTTAACGACTCTGACCGGAAAAACGCCGCAGTTTCATCTGCTCGCGCACGGCAATCCGAAACCGGAAAATTTACTGGTTGCGCCGCTCGTTCAATTAAATCTGGACGGAACCGTGAAAACACAAGAAATTGCCGAAGCCGCGACGGTCGGTGTCGTTGACAGAAAAAATTTAAATATAGACAACTAAATTTGATATGGAAGAAATTGTAAAAACAATTTTCCCTTTTGCCGTCATCGGCGGCGGAATATTTCTCGCTTTTCAAGCCGTTTTGATGATCGTCGCCTACACGGTTTTAGGAGAACGCAAAATTTTAGGCTGGATTCAAGGCAGAATCGGACCGAATCGCGTCGGACCGTGGGGACTTTTGCAGCCGTTTGCCGATCTTTTAAAGTTTATTCTTAAAGAAGACATCGTTCCCGACAAATCAACCAAATTTATCTATTATCTCGCGCCGGTTGTCGCTTTGACGTGCGCTCTTTTGCCGATTGTCGTTTATCCGTTCGGACCGGCGATCACGACGGTTGACTGGACTTTTCTGCCCTACGGTTTGGGCGAAGGCGTGCGCCAACTGCCTTTAACTATCGCGCAAATTGATGTCGGCGTGTTGTTTGTTTTGGGAATAACTTCGGTCGGCGTTTACGGCATCGCGCTCGCCGGTTGGTCTTCGAATAACAAATATTCCCTGATGGGCGGACTTCGTTCATCGGCGCAAATGATTTCATATGAACTGGCGATGGGCGCATCGGTTCTCGGTGTTGTTATCTTAGCCGGTTCGCTCGATTTGAATTCGATTATTTTTGCCCAGATTCATTCGCCCTGGTATATGAGATGGTTTATCATTCCGCAGTTTATCGGGTTTTTCGTGTTTTTGATCGCCGCCTTTGCCGAAACGAACCGCGTTCCGTTTGATTTGCCGGAAGCCGAAACCGAACTCGTCGCCGGATTTCACACGGAATACTCCGCGCTGAAATTTGCACTTTTCTTTATGGCGGAATATGTCAATATGTTCACGGTTTCGGTGATGATCGTGACGCTCTTTTTGGGCGGTTGGTATATTCCGGGACTGAGTTATATTTTCGATCCGGGTTCGATTCCCTACGCGATTGTCAGCCACATCGGATTTATCGGAAAAATCTGCGCGTTTCTATTCCTGTATATCTGGATTCGCGGAACTTTGCCGCGTTTCCGCTTTGACCAATTAATGAATTTCGGCTGGAAATTTTTACTGCCCGTTGCCATCGGCAACGTGATCTTAACGATTGTTATCGTTTATTTTCTAAATGTTTGATTTTTGAAGGGACAAGGGACAAGGGACAAGGGACAATTTATCTTCCCTCTTCCCTTTCCCCTCTTCCCTCATCACTATATAAAATGGTTAGTGTAATTTTCTTTTTACTTGCAGGACTCGCAATCGCTTGTGCGGTTTCGATGGTTTATCACAAAAACCCGATCTACAGCGCGGTTTCGCTGGTCGGCGTACTGGTTTCGCTTGCTTGCATTTATATCACGCTCGCCGCGCCGTTTATCGCCGCCGTGCAGATTCTGGTTTATGCGGGCGCGATTATGGTTTTGGTGATCTTTGTGATAATGCTTCTGAATCTCGACGAAGACAAACCGCTTCTTCGGCTCAAAAATTTATATGTCATCGGCGGAGTTTTGGGCGTTATTTTGCTGGCGCAGACATTTTTTATTTTCTACGCCGTCAGCAAAACGCCGGAAAAAGCCATTAATGTCAATGAAACTGCCGGAAAAACGATGAGCATCGGAACGGCAATGTACACGGAATATCTGCTTCCGGTCGAAATCGTCGGGATTATGCTTTTGATGGCACTCGTCGGCGCGGTATTTTTGGCTAGAAGTATGCGACCGCAACAGCTCGAAGCAGTTATTGAAAATGAGTTGGCACAGCGAAATACAGACGATAAAACGATGATTTGATTTTTCGTCCTTTGTCATTTGTCCTATGTCATTTGATTTATAGACTTTGGGCTTTGAACATCGGACTTTTAACTACAAAAGAAATGGAACCGAATTTAGCCACATATTTAGCACTTTCAGGAATTTTATTCACCATCGGCGCGGTCGGCGTGATTTATAAGCGCAACGCCATCGGAATGTTTATGTGCATCGAGCTGATGCTCAACGCCGTAAATCTGACATTCGTCGCCTTTTCGCGGCATTACAGCGACGTTACCGGACAGCTTTTCGTCTTTATGGTAATGAGCGTCGCGGCGGCGGAAGCGGCGGTCGGACTCGGCATTATCATCTCGTTTTTCCGCAACCGTTTGTCGGTTGACGTTGATGACGCGAGTATTTTAAAGAATTAAAATTTGCTTATGTTTTTAGCGTGATTGATTGTGGTTAGCGTAAGAGAAAAAATAATGAACAAGACTCTAACAATTGGATTTGCGTTTTTGTCCGGTTGCATTTTTTATTCAATTCAGTCAGCCGTTAAAGCACAAGCATCGAATGGTGAGAATAATTATTCTACTATTCAGACGAACTGTGTAACCAAAATTACTAAAGAGGAAATGGAAACTCTGTTAAAACCACTTTCGCCGCAGACACTCGAACTTTTAGCAGACGATCCGGAAACAAAAAAAGAGTATATAGATAGTGTCCGAGAATTGTTGGCGGTTGCCTGTCAGGCGGTAAAAGAAGGAATCGCGGATAATGATTTTATAAAACAAGAGCTTAAAAATCTCGAAACCGAAATGACCGCCGCTAGGTATGACCGTGAAATAAATAAAGGTAAAGATCCGACAACGCCGTTTAGTCTTATAACTGAGAATCAAATCAAGGAGTTTTACGTCAAAGCAGACAATCAAGCCGATTATGACCGCTTCCTCAAGGTAAAGATTCAATCAGCCAAAGATAATGGGCAATTGGATGAAGAGATTTCCGAAGATAACATTAAACAGGCAAAAGATTATTTTGCCAAAATGCAGATATACTTTCAGGAAGCACAAAGTAAATCCGATACGTTACCGAAGGAATTTTGGAACGGTCTTAATGTTTCGATAAAACTACAAAAGGCACAATTGCTGTCAAGAACTTATACCCAAAAGATTCTGGGTGAAAAAACAAAAGTTACTGATGCGGAAATACAAGCATATATTGCCAAACGACCTGAATTTGATACGAAGGCGCAAAAAGCAAAAGCCGAAAAAATTCTGAAACGCGTGAAAGCCGGTGAAAATTTTGCAGCGTTGGCAAAGCAATTTGATGAAGACCCGGGAAGCAAAGTAGCTGCCGGACTTTATAAAGGTGTAACAGAAGGACAATTTGTAGAGGAGTTTGAAAAACCGGCTCTATCGCTTAAAGCCGGTCAAATTTATCCGCAAGTAGTTGAAACCAAATTTGGTTATCATATTATAAAACTTGAGAAGAGAAGTGAAACAAAAGATCAAAGCGGCGAGTTGAAATTAACTTACGATGTCCGGCATATTTTGATTTCGACAACGGTGAAAACCACGGACGATCCGGCGAGTTTGCCTATTCCTGTGAAAGATTTTGTTAAAAACAAACTTGAAGAAGAAAAAAAGCGAAAAGTTCTCGGGGAAATTTTAATGAATAATCCGGTTAGTATAGCTGAAGATTTTGAGATTCCAAAGATTTCCGATACGCAGATACAGTAATGTCAGCGTAGGCGCTTTTCGTTTTTGAATAATTTTTGAACTTTAAACTGATGACTGAAAACAACTTTTTAAGTCTAATAATTTTCGCGCCGCTGATCGGTGCAGTGGTCAACTGGATTTACGGCGGTTGGCTGAAACAGCGGAACGAAACGGTTAGCGCAATTATCGCGTGTTCGTCGGTCGGCGTGGCGTGTGTCGTGGCGTTTATGATCGCGTTCGGCATCGGCACGGGAGACCAACCCGGTGCATTGAGCGCAGCTTCGCAAGGCAAACCGGTTCTCGATCATTTATGGACGTGGGTTCAAGTCGGCAATTTCCGCGCGGATTTCGGACTCGGAATGGACCGGCTTTCGGGCATTTACGTTTGTTTTATCACGTTTGTCGGTTTACTGATCCATATTTTCGCGACCGGATATATGCACGGCGATAAGAGTTTTTACCGCTTTTTCGCGTATTTGAACCTGTTTATGTTCGCGATGCTGACGCTGATTTTGGCTGATAATTATCTGTTGATGTTTGTCGGCTGGGAAGGCGTCGGTTTGTGTTCTTACTTGCTGATCGGCTATTACATCAAACGCGACGAAGCGCGCAAAGCGGCGAAAAAAGCTTTTGTCATGAACCGCATCGGCGATTGGGGCGTTCTAATGGGCGTTTTCCTGATCTTTGCGATGACGGGCTCGATCTCGTTTTTTGATAAAACGGTTGACGGCGTTGAAGTTCAGAGCGTTTTTTCGTGGGTTGCGCAAAACGTACTGACGGCTGATCCGTTTACGTGGGGCGTGATTTTTGCGGGCGGTTTAACTTCCGCCGCGGTGCTTTTATTTATCGG
>JBBRVS010000218.1:0-9412 GCA_038246645.1 Pyrinomonadales bacterium | reverse complement strand
GATTCGGCTCTTTCGCCCGAAGAACAAAAGATTTACGATGAACTTTCCACGCAATTAAGCGATGCAAATGCGGTGTTTAAACTGTTTTTGGAAAAAGAACTCGTTGCGGAAATCGGCAAACAAAAAGCAAAAGAAATCGAAGTTGACCGCAATTTGCAGGCAAAGCTCAGAAAATGGGGAAACGGGACGGTCGCGCTTTATACGGTTGTTTCGGAAAACAGGTACCGCGTGATTTTAACGACACCGACGGTTCAAATTGACGGCAAAACCGAAATTTCCGCCGCCGATTTAAATAAAAAAATTTTTGCCTTTCGTGAGGCTTTAAAGGATATCGAAATTGATCCGCTCCCGTTGGCAAAAGAAATTTACGATATTTTGCTGAAACCGATTGAAAAGGATTTGCGAGCCGCCGAAGCCAAAACTCTCATCTGGTCGCTGGACGGCAGTTTGCGCTATATTCCTGTTGCCGCGCTTTCGCCGGACGGCAGAACGTATCTCGCCCAAAAATATCAAAACGCAATAATCACGATGAAAACGCGCGATGATCTTTCCGATTTTGACAACGAATGGAAGGTTTTGGGTGTCGGCGTTTCTGAAAGTTTGAGCGTTGCAGATCCGGAAAACCGCGCCGGAAAACTTATTTTCAGCGCGTTGCCCGGAACGAAGAAAGAACTTTTGCAAATAATTCGGGATGAAACAATTCAGAATGAAACAGGAATTTTAACGGGCAAAAGATTTTTGGATAAGGATTTTAATTTTCGAAGTTTTTCCGATGCACTTTCCGCCGAAACTGCCGACGGAAAACGTAAATTTACGGCGGTTCACATCGCCAGCCATTTTCAACTCGGAAATAATTGGACAAATTCATTTCTGCTGCTCGGCGACGGACAAATTTTGACGCTCGAACAAATCAGTAATTCACCGGAAATTACGTTCGGCGATGTCGAACTCATCACGCTTTCGGCTTGCAACACGGCATTTGCCGATCAGTCGAACGGTAGGGAAATTGATTCACTTGCCGAAGCGATTCAGACAAAGAGCGGAAAATCCGTTCTTGCCACACTTTGGGCGGTTGTAGATGAAAGCACGCCGCTTTTGATGGGCGAATTTTATCGTGTCCGCCAGGAAAATCCCAAGCTGACAAAAGCCGAAGCCATGCAAATAGTCCAACGCAAAATGATTGACGGGAAAATAAAACCGGGCGCGGAATATACCGAAAAATTAGCCGGATTATTTGAAAGAAACGCAACCAATCAAGATAAATCACAATTTGTTTTTGACAAAACCAAACCTTTTGCTCACCCGTATTTCTGGTCGCCGTTTGTTTTGATCGGGAATTGGCGGTAATTGTTCAAAATAAAAACTGAGTTTAGAAAATCTAAACTCAGTTTTATTTCGCGCATTAATTGGAAAAAGTGTTATTTTTTCGGCATTTCAGATTTTAGTCTTTCGGCTAAAACCTTATCGAGTTCGAGCAAAGCCGTATATTGCGCTTCGGCAGACGTATAGTCTTTATTTTGAATATAAGCATATCCCAGATTAAATCTTGCCTTCTTGAATTTCGGGCTGAATTCCAGACTCTTAATATACGCTTGGATGGCTTTATCTCTCATTCCGTTTGAAAAATAAGCATTTCCCAGAAGATAATAACCATCGGCAAAATCCGGGTATCTTTCGGTATATTCGACAAGTCCGGTCAGAGCTTTTTTATAATATTTCGCCGAATCGCCCTTTCCTGATAATTCGTAGGCGCGACCGAGATAAAAATTCGTTTCGCCGTCATCAGGATTTAACCTGAGAGCATCGTTACAAGCCGCAATTGCTTTCGGGTAATCTTTGATATCGTTATAACCGCGGCACAGATACGTGTAAGCCTGAAAGTTATCGGGAAGAAGCGAAATCGCTATTTGTGCTTGTCCGATCGAATCACTGAATTTATCGAGCAGACTGTAATACCAGCTTATATCCGTATAGAGATTTCCGTCGCGCGGAAATTCTTCCAGAGCCTTTTTTGTAATTTTCACCGCATCATTAAAGCGATTCAGATTGCGATAGACATCCGCCAGACTGCGATAGGTGTCGTAATTATCTCTTTTGACATTGATTGATCTTTCATACGCATCGGCGGCTTCTGCATATTTTCTTTCTTTTTGATACGCTTTGCCGATTAAAAAATATGCGTCGGACATAAATTGCGTTCCCTTTTGAACGGCTTTTTCAGCCGCCGCTTTTTGCTCGGCGGTTTCACCTAAATTATAGTGAGCATTGGCGATTCTGTAATAAGTGTTCCCGTTATTGGGAATCTTATCAACAATTTCGGTGTAAGCATTCAGCGCATCCCGGTAAGATTTTTTAGCATAATAAACATCGCCTAAACCCGCTTTAAATAAAACATTCGTCGGTTCGAGCGCAAGTCCTTTATTCAAATCTCCCAATGCCTCGTCATAATTCTTTTGCGTGTAATTTAAGAACCAGCGAATTTTGTATAAATCGAGCAGCGGCGTAAAACCCTGATCGTGGGCTTTGTTCAATTCTTCGAGTGCCAGATCGTTCTGTTTTAAATAATAATGAGCATTTCCCTTCCAAAAATGCGCGTATGGATAAATGTCAACCAGGGCAATGGCTTCGGAATATTTCTTTATTGCGCCTTCATAATCTCTTTTATTAAAACTCTTTTCGCCCTCATTGACCAATTTTTTAGCCTTGTTCATATCCCTTTTGTTTTGTGCCGCGATATCGGCAGACAAAGCGGAAAAAGTGAACAACAATAAACAAAATGTAATGAATCTAAAAGACAATTTTCTCATAATCCTTATTTCTCCTAAAACTTATTGAAGAATTCCTCCTCCCGGCTTTTTAGTCGGGGCAACTGTCGGTTTAACCGTTGGCTTGACCGTCGGCTTGACCGTCGGCTTGACCGTCGGTTTGACCGTCGTTGTCGCAGTTGGTGCTGTTGTCGGTCTGACAGTCGGCTGCGTTTTTCCTCCGGTTGAAGTATTTATATTTTCTCCGTCTGACTGACTGTTTACATTAGAAATATCTCCGTTATCATCCGAATTTGAATTATTATCAATCAGGGATGTATCTAAGGTCGGTTCGGGCGAAGGTGTAACTTCAACGGTTGCCTCAGGTGTCGGCGAAGGAGTTTCGTTTTCCGCGCCGGAATCACGCTGCGACAAATACCAGACAACGCCGCCGATTGCTCCCATACCGATAAAAAATAACACTAATAAACCGCCGATAATCGCAAATTTCTTACCGCCGGATGATTTCTTCGGCGGCGGAACAGGTTTAACGACAGGTTCGGGTTTGACCTCTTCGCGCTCTAATTCTTCCTGATTTGAAATAAAAGTCGCGCCGGCATTTGATGATCCTTCCTCAGATGCTATGTTAGAGAAAAATGCCGTTTCACCGCTTCCGCCAACCCCGGCAAACGCATCATCATCTTCTTCTTCTATGTTAAATTCATCGGCAGTGTCTTTTGCGGGGATTAACGGAAATGTTTCGTCCGGCGAAAACTTGTCATTATTTGAATAATCGTTATCAGAATAATCGTTCGTGGTTGAAAAACTTTTTTCGGCATTGAAATTCTTTTCCGTAAAATTCGTATCGGTTTGAAAATTTTGCGGCTCGGAAAACTTTTCATCATCGAGCGGAATTTCTCTTCCTTCCTGCGCGGCTTGAATGGCGGGAGATTCTCCGGCAAGCAAGACTTCGGTTTTGAGGTCGGAAGGTTTATACTCCAAATCTTCTATAGATGTGGAATCAAATTGAACCGTCGCATCCAAATTCTGCTGCTGTACGGAATTATTCGGTGAAAAAGAATTTTCTGCCTGATCGGAAAAAGAATGATTATTTAAGTTTCCCGAACTAACTTGATTTTGAGTTTGGGAAGGAAGCGGTGTTTCAAACGGCGGACTCGGCTGCGATGTTTGAGTATCAAACCCGATTTGCTGATCGTTGACATTAAAGACAATAGTTTGCGCCGTCATCGCCGATTGCAGTCTGGAATAGGCATCGCGCAGATTCTTTTGCATTTCGCGGGCGCTCGGATGGCGGCTGTCCTGCCGGATGTCCATTCCCTTTAAAATTACTCCCGAAACTTCCGGTGTAACTTCTTTGTTTATTTCGTTTATCGGTTTCAGCGGATCGGGCAAACCGCTCAATAAACTGTCCGCACGAGTCAGCGCGTCCGGCGGAACATTACCTGTCAAAAGCTGATAAACCGTCGCCGATAGCGAATATAAATCGCTCTGCGCGTTTGTTCCCGTGCCGCGAATCTGTTCCATCGGTGCGTAATGCGGTGTGTATCCGACAACGCTTCCGGTCGAAGAAGTGCGTGTTTCGCCGACGGAATTTTTTGAAAGACCGAAATCGAGCAAAACAATATGATTATCGTTGGTCAATTTCAGATTTTGCGGCTTTATGTCGCGGTGAATGATCGGCGGTTCGTGGGTATGCAGATAATTAAGCGCATCGAGCAGCTGATCAGCCCAAAACAAAACCCAGCTCAGCGGAAACGGCTGTTGCGTTTTCTCGAGTCTTTTCGATAAATCATCGCCCGTAATATGTTCCATTACGAGAAACTGATTTTCACCGTCAACAAAATGGTCGCTGACTTTCGGCAGAATCGGATGACGAAGATTTGCCAGAATACGTGCTTCGCGTTCAAATGCGGTGGCAAGCATTACATCATCGGAAAAAAAGGTGCGTTTAAGCGCAACGGCACTCCCAAGCCTTTGGTCAACCGCTAAATAAACTTCACCCATCCCGCCTTTGCCGATCAGATGAACGATTAAATAGCGATCTTGAATTAAAACATTCGCAACTAATGGTTTCATAATTTACGTTATAACTTGGTCCTTTATTTTACCACAAACCCCTCGTTATTGACTTATTGATAATTGATTTTCCGGCAGCATTGCCGTTTTTCCTTCGTGTTGCCAACAACGCCCGCCGCCCTTGACTCGTCTCGAGCAAGGCGTTCCTTTTTTTGTTTCCGCACCGCAGAAATAGACAGGCTCTTTTTTATCGGTTTGCCGAGATTGTATCGATTCGGCTTGTTTCTTACGCTCTAAACCCTGATTCACAACGGCAGCTTGGCTATTTGTTTGTGTTTGACCGGAAGGGGTTGCACTTAAATTTCCATTTTGCGTTTGATCAACCGGAATTTCGCCTAATTGTTTTCCTTTTTTCTGATCCGGTAAATCTCGGTTTTGCGGTGAACCGTTTAAAGGTTTAGCCGGAAATGCGTTTTCTGTTTTATCCGCAGTCAGAAAAAAACTCCCGATAAAAAAAATTCCCAATATCAACCCGATGCCCAAACCGATTTTCGGCATCCATTCATAAACTGTAAATTCGGTTTCGCACAATTCGCAAAACCGCCGACTCGTCCGTAAATTCCAATCAACGCGTTGAATTTCCTCGCCGCATTGACAGCAAAACTTCGGTTTATAGAGCATACTATTTCCCCTGCTAAGATTGAGGTTAAAAAAATCCTTTAAATTTACTTTACTTTTTAAAAACTATCTGCCCGATTTTTCCGCTGAAAAGTATTATAAACCAAAAGTTGATTAATGTTAAGATTAATTTGAAACCAAACGTCGTGCAACTGCGTGGTAATATCCAGCGTCTGAAAGTTAATAATTTTATTATGAATTTACAAAAATTTTACGTTCTTATTTTAATTTTTATTTTCAGTTTTTTATCGGTTTCGGCTCAGGATGATGACATCGTAACGGTTGATTCTGCAATTGTACGCTTGAATGTCGGCGTTGTGGACAGTCGCGGACGACCGATGAAGAGTCTGAATCAAAATAGTTTTACAATTTACGAAGACGGCATAAAACAGGAAATTTCACGTTTTGAACCGACCGTTGCTCCATTTAGCGTCGTAATGATTCTCGATATGAGCGGCTCGACCATCGGTTTTCGCGAAACGATTCGTCAATCGGCGATTCGTTTTGTTGATGCGCTCGCGCCGGATGACCGCGTTGCCGTTATCGAATTTTACGACAAAATCAATCTTTTAAATGATTTTACGACAAATCGGAAATCAATCGTCAACTCGATCGCCGTCGCCAACGGACGCGGAAAAACGCAGCTTTACAGGGCTTTGGATTTTGCTCTGGATAAACTCAACAAAGAAAAAAACCGTCGTAAAGCGATTATTGTTTTGACCGACGGCGTTGATACAACTGTCCGAGACCGAGACCGTGATTTTTTGGAAACTATTAAAACACCCGATATTCTCGAAGCGATCAAAGCCGACACCAATCCTATTTTAACCGAAACATTAAATAAATCGGACGTGCAGGGCGTTACGATCTATCCACTGGCATTGCCGACGGGCGATCCGGCAAAACTTGCCGACCCGACTCCGGTGCAGGTGGCGATGTTTACCGCCGCCCGCGAGCGTCTGCAAATACTCGCAAGAAGAACCGGCGGCACGCTTAATACGATCAATCGGCTCGAAGAAATGGGCAGATTATACGCCGAAGTCGCCGCCGATCTGCGTGCGCTTTATACCATCGAATACGAACCGAAAAACACCGACCGTAACGGAAAATGGCGCGAGATTAAATTGCAGGTTGATAATCCGCAGCTGATATCGAGAACCAGAACTGGATATTTTGCCAAGTAATTTTACCGGTCTTTTTTGATAATTGGCTACATAAACTTGACAGACATTCAATTGATTTGTAGTCTAATATTTTACTTTGGGCACCCGTAGCTCAGCTGGATAGAGTACTTGACTACGAATCAAGGGGTCGCATGTTCGAATCATGCCGGGTGCATTTGAATATCTTTAACAAAAACAAAGACTTGCGAGAATAAATCAAATTCTCAGCAAGTCTTTTTTAGTTTAATTTTCCTCTATTTTTTCCTTTAATGGTTTTTTAGTTGAAAAATATGATTTTTTTAGGAAGCATTTTTACATCTCTGATTTAAGAAGATTGTAAATTTGCCAGAGGATTTTTTTACCCGATTTGCTGTTTATTTCTGTTTTAATGGACTCTTTAAGATCGGCTAAATATTCCGTTCGCTGTTTTGTCGGTAGTTTGCAAAACGCTTCATAAATTTGCCGGATTCGTTCCTCGAGTTCTTTTTTTCCGAATTCGCGGTTTTTTAGCTGTCTAGTTTTCATTGCAAGAAATTCTCCTGATTATTTGGGTTGAATTGGAAAGGTTTTGAGAATGTTGAAGATTCTCAAAACCTTTTTTGATTTTCAGGAAAACGGGCAGTTGACATTTACCCTTTTTCCTGTTGTGACTGCCTTTTGCCTTAATTTCCAACGGTCGAAACTTTTACTGTTTAATCTATCCAGATATTGCCGATCTTTGCCCGGCGCGAATTCATTTGCGACGGCGACATATAAGGTGGTCCGGCAATTGGCTCTCTGGCTTCAGGTTCGAGATAAAGACGAACGATCCGAGCCGCGGCGCGGTGAAAGCAAGGAAAACCTTTTTGAAATGCCGCGCAGTCGCAAACGCCGTTTGCCGAGTGAATACTGTTTGTTTCCTGATTCCAGATTAAAAGAGATTTTGTTTCCGGGTTCCACGTCATAAAATCGCCGTGATCTTCAATTTGATCGGCAACTTTATTGATCGAGTTCACCCATCGCGTCGCCGCTTTATCATCCGAAACGGTTTGAGCCACTTTTTCAATTACGTCTGAAACGACTTGATTAATTTTTTTTATATCCGTAATTTCCAACATTTTCGTTTTACCTCGTAAGATTTATTGATTGAATAATTCGATCTTTATAAATTATACTGTCAAAGAATAGTTTATGTTAAGCTCTTTTATACCGTCAAAGAATAGTTTTTATTCGGCATAACTCTACTTTTGCGGTATGGTTTGTTTTAGGCTATAAATTAACTGTGGGGAATTTGGATTTAATTACAACAAAAGAAGCGGCTGAAAAATTAGGCGTAACTATGCGCCGCGTTACCGCTTTAATTAAGGAAGGACGGCTGCCTTCTACGCAGATCGGACGCGAACATCTAATAAAAGAAGCCGATCTCGATCTTGTGAAAGAAAGAAAAGTAGGAAGACCGCCGAAACCGAAAAAGAAAAATTCCGAGGATTAAAGCAAAATCGGTTTGGGGTAATCATCAAATAATTATGAATAATTCAGACGAAACCTTAGAACAATCAACTTTAGAAAAAGATGATTCAGCCACGCTCAAAGCGATTTTCGAGGCTATTCAGCGTATCGAAAAGAAACTATGATGGTCACGACGCTCAATTTAAAGCCATCCGCGAAGGCATTGTCCACAATAGTTCGAGATTTGACCGTCTGGAATCGGATATACTCGGAAACCGTTCGGCTATATTGAAAATCCGCGCCGATATAACAGACTTTCACGAAGAAATCCGCCAATGGAAAAAAGCTGTAACCGCTCAATCAACTTTTGAACTTAAAAAATAATTTGCTTATTTCAACAAAAAAGCCCGTCAAATCAATGGCGGATAAAAAAGAAAATATCACTCTCTAAAATATAAGTCTTTTATCCTGACCGGACATTTATCTGACTTTCTCCAAAGTCCGGTCTAATTTTTCGGATTGCTTTTTCTGTTCTCATTTGTCCATTTTACTACTTTCCACTAAATTACCAGTAGAACCGTTTTAAATCATAATTTTTAAGTGTTTTTCCGTTCATTTTAATTTTTCCACTTTTTGTTGGTTAATTTCGGCTATTCGTTTATAATTTCAGTTGTTGTTTATCAACAAAATACTACGAACTTTAAAAGGGAGGATTTTTGAGAAATGGACGAAAATACTAAATGCGCTCATGAAATGTGTGATTGCGTTGTAACCGGAGACGCTGAATATTGCAGCGATCATTGTAAGGATGCGGTTGATCAGGATTTAACCGAAATAAAATGCGACTGCGGGCATTCGGGATGTTCCTGATACCTATATGTTATTCAATAAAAAAGCGATTCTTTTAATGGAAGAATCGCTTTTTATCGTTTAACTTTTAAAAAAATTTAAAAAATAAATCTGAATAAAATCAAAAGCAGAATCGCGCCCAGAATTGACATAATCCAACCGGCGGCATAATTTTCTTGTTTCCAGATTGCCCTGCCGAGCATTGTTCCGAGAAACGCCCCGCCCATTCCGATCAAAGCCGTTATTAACCAACCGATTGCACCGCTGGCAATCGCTTCTTTACCGGGCAAAAGCAATCTGGCAAGAGCACCGATAATCAATCCGACGATTAATTGCCACAAAATAGTCATAAATTTTTCTCCGTGGAATTAAAATTCCGTTAAAAACAACCACTGAATAAAGTTTGTGGGAAATTTATCTTATCACACAGTTGTTTTCCGGTGAACAAAAATTCTCAATAATCCGTTGATCGCAAAATGCACAAGCATATAAACAACCAGTGCAACAATGATC
>JBBRVS010000217.1:0-9417 GCA_038246645.1 Pyrinomonadales bacterium | reverse complement strand
CGGGTCAGAACCGTTCGCGGTAGCGAATGGTTGAACTTCAGCAATAAGTCTTATTCTATAAAACTTAAACCATCTGCTACCGCAGACGGTTCTGACTCTGACTTGAGCCGTCAACTCAAACTTGACTAAGCACTAGAAACTATCTCAAAAATATTTTTTCAGCCGCGTTAGAGGCAGTTTGAGTTTCGCCGCGCGAATTTATTGTACGGTCAAAATTAATAAATCATTCGTGCCGCGGCAGCGACAGCGATTATTTGTTCTTTTTATATTTTAGAATCATTTTTTTAGATTGCGCCGTTTTCTTCAAGTAATCTAACGATTTCGTGGCGTTCGCCGCTTCGCGCAATCATTAAAACCGTTAGCTCTTCGTCATCGTCTTTGCCTTTGACATCTGCGCCGTTTTCGATCAGTAATTTGACAATTTCGATTCTTACCTTGCCATCATAACTTTTGTCATACCCCGCCGCAGTCATCAAAACCGTCCAGCCGTCATATGCTCTTGCATTTACGTCCGCACCGGCATCAATGAGTATTTTTGCGATCTCAAGATGGTTATTTCGCACGGCTTCGATTAATGCCGACCAATCAGATTTTTGATTGACGTTTGCGCCTTTTTCGATCAGAAATTCTACGATTTCCGTGTGTCCGTTAATGACTGCCGGATTTAGAGGCGGATAAAAACCTTTTGGAAGATTGACCTCCGCGCCGAGACTTACAAGATATTTGACCATTTCAAGATTTCCTCTCGCAATAGTCGCCGCCAAGGGCATTCCTCTGGTTTTATCCTTTCCTTTTGGGTCTGCACCGAGTGAAATAAAGAATCTTGCCATTTCGTCGCTTACTCCGGAGAGCGCATAAAAAAGTGCGGTGTCGTAAAGTGCGGCAAATTTCTTTTCCGAATCTTTTTCGAGGAAAAATTTTACCATTGGTAAATTATCGCGTTTGACAGCGGAAATAAAAGGCGATCTTTCGTGATCGGTTAAATTCTCCGTATAAATGTTCGCTCCGTTAGCAACGAGAAATTTGACGGTTTCAAAATGATTCGATTCGGCGGCGTTAAACAGCGGAGTATATTCCCAAGATGATTTTGCATTAACGTTTGCGCCTGCTTTGACAAGGGTTTCGGTGATTTTTGGGCAATAGCCCGAAGCTGCGGCAATCAGAGGAGTCAAAGCTAAGTCAGTTTCCGAATTTGGATTCACACCTGTTTCCAAAAGAATTTCGATCATTTCCAAATCTTGATGCTGAATCGCCAAAACCAGCGCGGTTAAACCGTTTTCGCCTTTAATATTAACATCTGCGCCTTCCGCAATCAGCTTTTTAAAGACATCCAAATCACCGACCGCAATGGCTTCCAACAAAGGTTCCGGATAAGGTTTTCTTTCTTCACCGGCATTACAGGTTCTCCAAACTCTCGGTCGCGTAACCTGACACGCATCGTAAGGTTCGTTTTTGCTATTGACCGTTGGCAAAATAATAGTTTGCGCCGCAGCTTGAATTATACCGAACAAGAAAATCACCGAAAGAAAAACTACTTTATTCATATTTTGAAGTTTTTAGAAAAGAAAATTATTTACTTCCAAAGATGCGGCAACAATCCCATCAGTTGCAGAAGGCTCATATTTTCTTGATCTTTTTTATGACTTCATTCAAATCCAATTTGCTGACATCATCAATTTTCGCGCAGATTTCCATCAGCAATTTATCCTGCGCGTTGCCTTTTTCTTTGGCGACCGCATATGGCAAATCTTCGCGGAATGTGACCATTGAATATTTCGAGAAATAATCGGGAAAGGTTTGTTCGAGGCGCGTTTCGAGTTCGCGTTTTTTCTGGAAAACCGGATCGGCGACCGCATCGCGCATCTCGAAAAAGTTTTCTTCCGCCATTTGGGCAATCGCGTCGGCGTTCGGTTTTCTCAGTAAAGTAAATTCATCGAAAACGGTTTCCCAATCCGTGCCGCGATGTTCGATCAGTTCGTTCAAAATGCGGCAATCTTCAAACGAAGCATTCATTCCCTGCCCGTAAAACGGCACGACGGCGTGCGCCGAATCTCCGATAAGCAGAGATTTTCCGCCCGCGTTCCAGGGGAAACATTTGATCGTGCCGAGATTTCCCGTCGGATTCGTGAAAAAATCTTCTACCAGAGTCGGCATCAACGGAATCGCGTCGGCAAAATTGGTTTCAAAGAATTCAAGCAAAGAAATTTCAGCCGCAGATTTTGCGGATTTCGCGGATAAATCAAAATAATTTTTCCGATCTGCGTTTATCTGCGTTAATCTGCGGCTGAAATTTCCTGACGATATTGATTCAAAACTATTTTCGCCCTTGTGCGCGAGAAAAAGCGTGCAGGTAAAACTCCCGTCGAAATTCGGCAACGCGATCATCATAAACGAACCGCGCGCCCAGATGTGCAGAGCGTTTTTCTCCATTTGGAACGAATCATCTGATTTTGAATCTGAAATCTGAAATTTGAAATCTGAAATCTCTTTTGGCGGAATATGGAGTTCTTTATAGCCGTGTTCGAGCCAAGTTTGTGAATAATTAAAACGCGGAACACCGCCGTGTAGCATTTCGTCGCGGATTACCGAACCTGCTCCATCAGTTGCAATTACTGTTTCAGACTTAACGGAATTTCCTTTTTCAAACAAAACATCGCCGGAAGGCGCATCAAAATCAATACATCTGTGATTGAAATAAAACTTAACTTCTTTATACTTTTCGGCTTCGTTCATCAAAGCGATGTTCAAACCCGAACGCGAAACCGAGTTGATAAATTCGCCACTTCTTCCCGAATACGGAAGAAGTTTCGTCGTGCCGTCGAAATTATGAATCATTCGTCCATACATCGGAACAGCTTGCGACAACATATAATCATCGAGTCCAACTTCTTTGAGTGCGGCAATTCCGCGATTTGAAAGCGCGAGATTGATCGAACGCCCGGCAGACATTTCACTTTCGCGCATATCGCCGCGAGCTTCGTAAATATCGCATTCGATGCCGCGTTTGGCGAGATAAATCGAGAGAAGCGAACCCGAAAGTCCCGCGCCGATGATGCTAACTTTTTGTTTTGACATAAATTTATTCTAAAAAACTCCAAATTCCCTTTTCCAGTTTATCAAGCGAAAAATGAATCGCTTCCGGTTTCAAACGCAAGGCGTAACGGCGCAGATCGGCGGTTTCGTAGAGCATCGTCAGCATCATCAAACGCCGCCGCATCTCCTCGTCCAAATCTTTTTCCGCGTAGCCGTAAGCCTTGAAAAATTCGCGCTGCAATTTCCCCTGACCTTGAATTATCAATACGCCGACGGCGAGAAAATCGTATTCGTAAAAACCGCGACGTGAATCGGCAAAATCGAAAAGTCCGGCAATTTTCAGGCTTTTTTCCGTTTTGATAACGCCTAAATTCCCGAAATGAATATCCGAATGCATAAAAACCGCAGATTCATCGGTCGGAACGAGTTTTAAGTTTTCTTCGATAAATTCAGGCAAAGCGTCTAAAACTCGCTGATTTACGCCGTGCGCGATTTGTCTTTCAACAAAAGTTTCGGCGCGATTCTTGACAAATTCCGCCCAATTATTTTCAACCGAATCCGGCGCAAGCGAGTGAATCTGTTTTAACCCGGCAGCGATTTTTGAGATAAATTCGATCTGCGCTTTTTCGGGAATTTTCAGCCAATCGGTGCGCGTCATCAAATCACCGCTGATGCGCGTCATCAAAACGTATGGAAAATTTTCAAATTTGTCTTGATGAATGATTTCGGGAATTTTAAAGTCGGTTTTTCCTTCGACGATTTCCAAACCTTTCAGTTCGCGTTCGAAACATTTTCTAAACGGATGATAAATCTTTAAAACAAACGCATCGTCAAGAAAAAAAACAACATGCTCGCTTCCGCCCGCGCGTTTTATTTCATTAAACGAAACTCGGTGCCGCCGGCAAATTTCCTTTGCGACGTCAAGCCAAATTTCGCTTTTGAGATGCGTGTCAAAGTCTTTTTCGGTTTCAATTGAAGATAATTTCATTTCGCAAATCTATTCTGACCAGCCTAAACCTCCGCAGTTTCCGCAAACAAATTCACCTGATATACCAAGAAATTGCAGCCAACCGCTTTTATCGCAGTTTTTGCAATCGGCGGCGGTTTCAGGACGTTCGGGCAATATCGAAAGAAGTTCGGGAAACTTCCGAACTTTCGCACCGACAACAACAGCCATCGCCGCTTCCGCCAGAGTTTCGGCTTCTCGCGGCGGTTTTTCTTCATTAAAGCATTCTTCAATGATAACTCTGCCGTCAAAAGTCAGATATAAAGGATCGCCCATTCCGTAAAACATCACGACTGCATCTTCGGATTTTACAATCGGATAGTTAGAATCGTCGGCTTGCAGTTCACGCAATTTCGGGATCAATTCAATTGGAATATCAAACCATTTCATTTCAAATAATCTTTCAAAATCTCGACAAATTTCCAGCAATCTATAAAAGAATTATAAAGCGGAACGGGCGCGACGCGAATCACGTCCGGCTCGCGCCAATCGGCGATCACGCCGCGTTTCGTGATTTCGTTGAATAAACTTTTATCGGAGTTTTTGACGCGAATCGAAAGCTGACAGCCGCGTTCATTCGGATTGCTTGGCGTGATGATTTCGATTCGGTCGTCGTGAATTTCCCTCAAAAGAAATTCTAAATAATTTGTCAGTTTTACCGATTTTTCGCGCAAGTTTTTCATTCCGGCTTCCTCAAAAATTTCCAGGGAGGCGCGAAGCGAAGCCATCTGAAAAATCGGCGGATTCGACAGTTGCCAGCCTTCCGCGCCTTTGATCGGGATGAATTCATCACCCATCAAAAAGCGCGTTTCTTTGTCGTGTCCCCACCAACCGGCAAAACGCGGCAGATCGAAATTCTCCGCGTGTCTCTCGTGGACAAAAACTCCGGCGATTCCGCCCGGACCCGAATTCAGGTATTTATACGAACACCACGCCGCAAAATCAACATTCCAATCGTGCAAATTTAATTCGAGATTTCCCGCCGCGTGCGCCAGATCAAAGCCGACGACCGCGCCCGTTTTGTGTCCGATTTCGGTAATCCGCTTCATATCAAAGGCTTGCCCGGTGTAATAATTTACGCCGCCGAGCAATATGAGCGCAATTTCTTCGCCGTTTTCAAGCAAAGTTTTTTCAATATCTTCGGTTCGTAAAATCGTTTCGCCGTCGCGCGGCGCAAGTTCGATCAGACGGTCAGAACCACCTGCGGTAGCGGGTGGTTGAAGTTGAATGTTTGAAGCGTTCGAGTTTTCAGAATTTAGCGTTAAACCATCCGCTACCGCAGATGGTTCTGACCTTTGATGAAAAGAAATTTGAGATCTTACGGCATATTGATCGGACGGAAACGCATTTTTTTCAATAACAATCTTATTGCGTTTTCCATTCGGGCGATAAAACGAAACCATTAGCAAATGCAGATTAACGGTCAAAGAATTCATCACGACCGTTTCAACGGCACGTGCGCCGACGACATTTGCCATCTGCTCGGTCAAAAATTCGTGGTACGGCATCCAGGGATTCTGTGCGTGAAAATGACCTTCAACGCCCCATGTTTCCCAGTCTTTTAATTCCTGTTCGATATAATCGCGCGTCTTTTTCGGCTGAAGTCCGAGCGAATTGCCCGTGAAATACAAAACATCTTCACCCGATTCCTGTTTAGGAATATAGAATTTTTCGCGAAAATGTTTTAACGAATCCTGTTCATCCATTTTTTGCACGAAAGAAAAGTTTGTTTCAAAGTTTAACGATTGATCTGTCATTTATAATTACTAATTCCCGGAATTTATGATGGTTAAGAGATAATGAGCAAGCATTTCTTGCTGTTCGTATATGTAAATTATTTCATATCGTCATTATTTCAACCACGCTTAAAAATGGCAAAACTGACACCAAAAAGCAAAAGTGTTTGTGCATTTTCCGCTTTTTTCGGCGGGCAAAATCGGCGAATTGAAGTTTATGTTTGAATAATTCGAAAAAAAATAAAAGAACTTAAGCGCAGCGGACGTTTAAGTTCTTTTATTTGCGGAGCTTTTCTTACTCCGAATATGAACATTTTTATTTGTGTGAACAAATAAATTATTTGAGCGATTCCGTCGCGACAAAATCAAAATCGCTGACGTCTGATTGGAGCATAATCATCCGCGTCGGTTGTGCCAGAACATAACGCCTGGTTCCGACCGTAACGGTTACGGTATAGTTCATTCCCGTCGGCAATTCCGCAAAATTATAAGCACCGAAAGTGTTTGTGTAAACCGTTACCGGATTCGGGAGATTTCCGCCGGACAAAGTAACAATAGCATTGCGGATGCCGCCGCCCGATATTAGAATTCGCCCGCCGAGCGAAGCGTTTGATGTTACGGGAACCATCGCGTAGGCGCGAATCTGTCCGTTGAAAACGCCTGTTCCGACGATCACATTATTATCGCTGATTCCGAGAGCCGATGACGAAGTATTTGTTGACAGATCCCAACCCGTTCCGGCAGGAATCAAATCCGCCAAACGATAGGTCGCCGTTCCGTCATAAAGAAACGGAATGGCGAATGCCGAAGATGCCGTACCGACCGCCCAACCGGCTGAATTAACCGCCCGCGCCGAGCCTTGCGATGTTCCCGTCGGCAGCGGAATCGCCGTCATTCCTCCCGATTGAGACCAGATAAACGGCAATCCCGAACCTTGATTTTGCATACTCGACCCGACTACATAACCGCTGTTGCTGACACCGAAAGCCAGCGCACCGTTTGCACCGGGCAGCGCACCGACCTCAATGGCGGAACTGCTGCCGATTTCAAAAACCATCCCGACATTGCGGGCGGCATTATTCGGATCAATTCCCGTTCCGATGACGCGTCCCGAATCATTAACGCCGAATGCGGTGGTAAAAAAACTTCCGGCGGGCGTTGTCTGCGTAATGACAGTTGCGATTTCGCCGCTGTAGATCACGGCTCGCTGCAAACTTCCGCCATTAATCGAACCGACCGCCACGCCCGAAGAATTTATATCATTAGCGTCGCCGAGCGTTTCACCCGTTGGAAGCGGAAGCTGCGCCGCCACGCCGTTTTGCCAGATTACCGGCAGACGGCTCGTTCCGAATAATGATGCGGCGCAAGTTCCGACGACGATTCCGCTGCCGTTCGCGCTGTTCGAAACACAAAAAGCACGTCCGGCAAGATTCGTGAGTCCGATGATGCCGCCGCCCTGCGTCCAGGAAAATGCCTGCGCTCCGCCGCTCCGAACGGAACGACCGACCGCAATATCGCCGGTAAAGGAAACACCGAAACCCTGTGATGCGGTATCGCCCGTCTGGACAAGACCAATATCGTAAATTTGATACGGCGGCGGAACAGGTCCGACGGTACGGCTCGATTTGGAAAGAGATTCAGCCGAGGAACGCGTTTGAGACAATGCTGTATCGGTCAACATCAAACCGAAGATTACGGCGAAAAAAGCTGCCAAAAATAAAAGGCGATCAATGGTATATTTTGTTTTCTTCATATTTAATCCGGAAAGACCTGTTTGGTGAAATTCACTTTAAATGCGGATAAGCCGCAATGTCAATTTTTAGTTAATCGCCGACTTATCTTTACAATTTCTGTATCTCAAATTCCGAGTTCCGCTTTTGCTTCGGCAAATTTCTCGACCGCAAACTGCAAATCTTCCCGTGAATGCGCCGCCGAAACCTGCGTTCTGATCCGCGCCTTTCCTTTCGGAACGACGGGAAATGAAAACGGAATGACATAAATTCCTTTCTGCAAAAGCAGTTCAGCCATTTTCACCGCCGGAGTCGCGTCGCCGAACATTATCGGCACAATCGGATGTTCGCCCGGCAAAACTTCGAGTCCTGTTTTGGCGATTTCTTCACGGAAAAAGCGCGTGTTTTCCATTAATTTGTCGCGCAATTCCGTCGTATCGCTCAACATATCAATCGCCGCAATAGACGCACCGACAATCGGCGGAGCGACGGAATTTGAAAACAGATACGGACGCGAACGCTGACGCAGCAGTTCGACGATTTCCTTTTTGCCCGAAGTGTAACCACCGAGTGCGCCGCCGAGTGCTTTGCCGAGCGTTCCCGTGATGATGTCAATTCTGCCCATCACAGAACAATGCTCGTGCGTTCCGCGTCCCGTCTTGCCCATAAACCCGACGGCGTGGCAATCATCAATCATCACGAGCGAATCATATTTTTCTGCCAGATCGCAGATCTCGCCGAGTTTGGCGATGTAGCCGTCCATTGAAAAAACGCCGTCGGTGGCAATAATTTTCCGCCTCGCGCCCGACGCGGACTTTAGTTTCGCTTCGAGGTCGTCCATATCGCTGTTTTTGTAGCGAAATCGCGCCGCCTTCGACAGACGAATCCCGTCAATAATGCTGGCGTGATTGAGTTCATCCGAAATGATCGCGTCTTCCGCTTCAAACAGCGGCTCGAAAAGTCCGCCGTTCGCATCGAAACAAGCCGCGTAAAGAATCGTGTCTTCCGTGCCGAGAAACTCACTGATCTTGCGCTCCAAATCCTTGTGAATCGTCTGCGTCCCGCAAATAAACCGCACGCTCGACAATCCGTAACCCCAATCATCGAGAGCCTTATGTGCCGCCGCAACAATTGCCGGATCGTCCGACAAGCCCAAATAATTATTCGCGCACATATTTAAAACTTCGCCGCTCCCGACCTTGATATGCGCTTCCTGCGGACTTTCGATGACGCGCTCGTTTTTATAAAGTCCGGCTTCTCTGATTTCGTTTATTTGATCTTCTAATTGATTTTGAATTTTTCCGTACATAAGTTTTTATAAATGCGTTTTTTATGGTTTCGTAAAATACCATACAATAAAACTGGATAATGTTCCTGTCACAAATCCAATAATACTCCCTTCGATTATTCCTCTTATTCTACCTTTAGATGTTGCTTTGTTAAGTATTCTAGAAAAAGATTCTTCGGGTATTTTCAATAGTGACTCAACTGTATCTTTGTCCTCTTCTAACTTTTGCACAGATTCTTGAAGATTGCTCAGTTCACTCTTTCTTTTCAATGCTTCACTTTGTAAATCGTCAACAGCTTTGATTGCCCCTTCAAGGTCTTCTTTAATTTCTCCAAGCCGACTAATTCTTTCATCAATTGTTTTTTTATCCTCTAATTCAATAGTCAAACCAGCAAAGCTAGACACAATCGGCATAGAAATTTTAACTGCCTTTAAAACAAATGGACTCTTTTTATTTCTTTTACGATTGGCATAATATGTCGCGCACAGGTCAGAACCATCTGCGGTAGCGGATGGTTTAATTTTCGCAACTCGACTCTTTATAATTAAACATTCGAGTTCATTAGCTTCAACCGCCCGCTACGGCAGGCGGTTCTGACTCGTCGTGTCAGAACCATCTGCCGT